>NZ_JBKGLW010000012.1:0-161869 GCF_046555775.1 Citrobacter sp. U14242 | reverse complement strand
CGCTGGCAACAAAGGATAAGGGTTGCGCTCGTTGCGGGACTTAACCCAACATTTCACAACACGAGCTGACGACAGCCATGCAGCACCTGTCTCAGAGTTCCCGAAGGCACCAAAGCATCTCTGCTAAGTTCTCTGGATGTCAAGAGTAGGTAAGGTTCTTCGCGTTGCATCGAATTAAACCACATGCTCCACCGCTTGTGCGGGCCCCCGTCAATTCATTTGAGTTTTAACCTTGCGGCCGTACTCCCCAGGCGGTCGACTTAACGCGTTAGCTCCGGAAGCCACGCCTCAAGGGCACAACCTCCAAGTCGACATCGTTTACGGCGTGGACTACCAGGGTATCTAATCCTGTTTGCTCCCCACGCTTTCGCACCTGAGCGTCAGTCTTTGTCCAGGGGGCCGCCTTCGCCACCGGTATTCCTCCAGATCTCTACGCATTTCACCGCTACACCTGGAATTCTACCCCCCTCTACAAGACTCTAGCCTGCCAGTTTCGGATGCAGTTCCCAGGTTGAGCCCGGGGATTTCACATCCGACTTGACAGACCGCCTGCGTGCGCTTTACGCCCAGTAATTCCGATTAACGCTTGCACCCTCCGTATTACCGCGGCTGCTGGCACGGAGTTAGCCGGTGCTTCTTCTGCGAGTAACGTCAATTGCTGAGGTTATTAACCTCAACACCTTCCTCCTCGCTGAAAGTACTTTACAACCCGAAGGCCTTCTTCATACACGCGGCATGGCTGCATCAGGCTTGCGCCCATTGTGCAATATTCCCCACTGCTGCCTCCCGTAGGAGTCTGGACCGTGTCTCAGTTCCAGTGTGGCTGGTCATCCTCTCAGACCAGCTAGGGATCGTCGCCTAGGTGAGCCGTTACCCCACCTACTAGCTAATCCCATCTGGGCACATCCGATGGCAAGAGGCCCGAAGGTCCCCCTCTTTGGTCTTGCGACGTTATGCGGTATTAGCTACCGTTTCCAGTAGTTATCCCCCTCCATCGGGCAGTTTCCCAGACATTACTCACCCGTCCGCCACTCGTCACCCAAGGAGCAAGCTCCTCTGTGCTACCGTTCGACTTGCATGTGTTAGGCCTGCCGCCAGCGTTCAATCTGAGCCATGATCAAACTCTTCAATTTAAGTTTGATGCTCAATGAATTAAACTTCGTAATGAATTACGTGTTCACTCGTTGAGACTTGGTATTCATTTTTCGTCTTGCGACGTTAAGAATCCGTATCTTCGAGTGCCCACACAGATTGTCTGATAAATTGTTAAAGAGCAGTGCCGCTTCGCTTTTTCTCAGCGGCGCGGGGTGTGCATATTACGCCATCCCGCTACGAAGTCAAGCATTTAATTTCGCTTTTCTTCGTGAGGTTCTCAGTGGAACCCCGCTGACCCGGCGGCATGTAATCCGTTGTTCCGTGTCAGTGGAGGCGCATTATAGGGAGTTATTTCAGGCTGACAAGTTAAATATACGAAAAACCTATCAAGCGATTATTTTTCAGCCGACATAGTCGTTTTCGCCTGGTTTTTAAACAAAAACGAGCCCCACAGGGCCCGTTTATTTTAGGTTTTGTGACTTACTGCACTGCCACAATACGATCGTCATTCACTTCCAGACGAATCGTTTTGCCTGGAATCAGCTCACCAGACAAAATTTGCTGTGCCAGTGGGTTTTCGATCTGCTGCTGGATAGCACGTTTCAATGGACGTGCACCATACACAGGGTCATAGCCATTCACACTCAGCAATTTAAGCGCTTCGTCAGAGATGTGGATTTCATAACCACGCTCTTCCAGACGTTTGTACAGACGCTGCAACTGAATCCTGGCAATAGAGGCAATATGTTTCTCACCCAGCGGGTGGAATACAACAACCTCATCTATACGGTTGATGAATTCCGGGCGGAAGTTCTGACTCACGACGCCCAGCACCATATCTTTCATATGGCTGTAATCCAGCTCACCGAAACGCTCCTGAATCAGATCTGAGCCCAGGTTCGAGGTCATAATGACAACCGTGTTACGGAAATCAACCGTTCTCCCCTGCCCGTCAGTCAAACGACCATCGTCAAGCACCTGCAGCAGAATGTTGAAGACATCCGGATGCGCTTTTTCTACTTCATCCAGCAGAATGACGGAATAAGGACGACGGCGCACCGCTTCCGTCAGGTATCCCCCCTCTTCATAACCGACATATCCCGGAGGCGCACCTACCAGACGAGATACCGAGTGTTTCTCCATAAACTCGGACATATCGATACGGACCATCGCATCGTCACTGTCGAACATAAAGTTCGCCAGTGCTTTGCACAGTTCGGTTTTACCGACACCAGTTGGTCCCAGGAACAAGAATGAGCCAATCGGACGATTCGGATCAGACAATCCTGCCCGGCTACGACGGATGGCGTTAGATACCGCTTCTACCGCTTCGTTCTGGCCGATCACGCGGCTGTGCAGATCCTGTTCCATTCGCAACAATTTTTCCCGCTCGCCTTCCAACATACGAGCCACCGGGATACCGGTCCAGCGCGCCAGCACTTCGGCGATCTCTGCATCCGTCACTTTATTACGCAGCAGACGCATAGTTTTACCTTCAGACTGGGTTGCAGCTTCCAGCTGTTTTTCCAGTTCCGGAATTTTGCCGTACTGCAGTTCAGACATGCGCGCCAGATCACCGACACGACGCGCCTGTTCGATAGCGATTTTTGCCTGTTCCAGCTCAGCCTTGATGGTTTGCGTGCCGGAGAGCGACGCTTTTTCAGCTTTCCACTCTTCTTCTAATTCTGAATACTGGCGCTCTTTGTCGTCCAGTTCTTCATTAAGCATATCAAGGCGTTTTTTACTTGCCTCATCAGACTCTTTCATTAACGCCTGCTGTTCCAGCTTGAGCTGGATAATACGGCGATCGAGTCTGTCGAGTTCTTCCGGCTTAGAGTCAATCTGCATACGGATACTGGACGCAGCTTCATCGATAAGGTCGATAGCTTTATCCGGCAACTGACGGTCAGCAATGTAGCGGTGAGACAACGTGGCAGCCGCAACAATTGCCGGGTCAGTAATCTGTACGTGGTGGTGCAGCTCGTAACGTTCTTTCAGACCACGCAAAATGGCGATGGTGTCTTCTACTGATGGCTCAGCCACAAACACTTTCTGGAAACGACGTTCCAGCGCCGCATCTTTTTCGATGTACTGGCGGTATTCATCAAGCGTGGTGGCCCCTACGCAGTGCAACTCCCCGCGCGCCAGTGCCGGTTTCAGCATGTTACCGGCGTCCATCGCGCCATCGGCTTTACCTGCACCGACCATAGTATGCAACTCATCGATAAACAGAATGACGTTGCCTTCCTGTTTCGAGAGATCGTTCAGCACACCTTTTAAACGTTCTTCAAACTCACCGCGATACTTCGCCCCGGCCACCAGCGCGCCCATATCCAGCGCCAGGACACGACGACCTTTTAACCCTTCAGGTACTTCACCGTTAATGATTCGCTGTGCTAACCCCTCGACGATAGCGGTTTTACCAACACCTGGCTCACCGATCAAAACCGGGTTGTTTTTAGTACGACGTTGCAGCACCTGAATCGTACGGCGAATTTCTTCATCACGACCGATAACCGGATCGAGCTTGCCTTGTTCGGCGCGTTCGGTCAGGTCTACAGTATATTTTTTCAAGGCCTGACGTTGGTCTTCAGCCCCCTGGTCATTCACGCTTTCACCTCCACGCATTTGTTCAATTGCCTGAGTGATATTGGCGGTTGTCGCTCCTGCTGATTTTAATAAATCGGTCAGCGTACCGCGCGACTCAAGCGCCGCCAGAACGAACAGTTCTGACGAAATGAAATTGTCTCCACGTTTTTGCGCCAGCTTGTCGCAAAGATTCAGTGCACGCACCAGATCCTGAGAAGGCTGAACATCACCACCGGTACCTTCTACCTGTGGTAAACGGCTCAATGCCTGATCAATCGCTGTGCGTAACTGGCCAGCATTAATGCCAGCGGACGTTAACAAAGGACGAACCGATCCCCCTTCCTGATTCAGCAAGGCGCTCATTAGATGAAGTGGTTCGATGAATTGGTTGTCGTGCCCCAGTGCGAGTGACTGGGCATCGGCAAGAGCAAGCTGGAATTTATTAGTAAGACGATCCAGACGCATAACTCCTCCCATAACAGGTCAAAATTGCTACTGGAGATTAAATGAGGTCATCCCTCAATTATTCAAGGTGAATGACCTGAATTATGTGAAAAGAAAATTACACGTACCGGATCGTCTTGATTCTTTAGGTTATATCAGCCAAATAAAACTTGCCATACGACCCGTGGTATTGTCGCGACGATAAGAGAAGAACGTCTCACTTTCGCTGAAGGTGCAATGGTCACCACCGTAGACGTTCTCTACCCCCACATTTGCCAGACGTTGACGTGCAAGCTGATAGATATCCGCCAGATATTTTTCACCACGCGGCACAAATGCACTGTCAGCTTGCGGATCTTTTGCCATAAACGCGGTGCGAACTTCTGCACCTACCTCAAATGCGATCGGACCTATCGCCGGCCCTAACCAGGCAATAATGTTTTCCGGTTTGTCGGCAAAGCACGCCACAGTTTCTTCCAGCACACCTTCACATAACCCGCGCCAGCCCGCATGGGCCGCCGCCACTTCTGTTCCAGCACGATTACAAAACAGCACCGGCAGACAGTCCGCCGTCATCACCGCACATACGGTGCCTGGCGTATTACTGTAGGACGCATCTGCACGTTTAGATAAGTATGGCCCGCCGCTTAATTTCAGGACGTCTTTACCGTGTACCTGTTCAAGCCAGACGGGTTTCGAAGGCAGATTGCCCGCAGCAAACAGCCGCTTGCGGTTCTCTTCCACATGCTCCGGGTTATCGCCACAATGGGCACCCAGGTTCAGCGAATCATAAGGCGACATACTGACGCCGCCAATGCGGGTAGAACTACAGGCCGCGACACCCTGAGGTATCGGCCACTGCGGGACAATTAGCTTACTCATAACCAGGCAACATCATCCTTATGCTCTTCGAAATCAGCGCGCATCACTTCGATAAGCTCCACCATATCTTGCGGAATTGGCGCATGCCATTCCATCTCGATACCGGAAATCGGATGATACAAACGCAACATGGTCGCGTGCAGCGCCTGACGGTCAAACTTACGCAGCACGGAGATAAACTCGTCAGAAGCGCCTTTCGGCGGGCGCGGACGACCGCCGTAGACCTGATCGCCCACCAGCGGATGGGTGATATGCGCCATGTGCACGCGGATCTGGTGCGTACGTCCGGTTTCCAGACGCAACCGCAGACGCGTGTGCACACGGAAATGCTCCATAATGCGATAGTGCGTTACCGCAGGTTTCCCCATTGGATGCACTGACATATGCGTACGTTTGGTTGGATGACGGCTGATCGGTTCTTCGACCGTACCGCCCGCTGTCATATGGCCAATCGCCACGGCTTCATACTCACGAGTGATTTCGCGCAGCTGCAATGACTCAACCAGGCGTGTTTGCGCGGGGACTGTTTTTGCCACAACCATAAGCCCGGTTGTGTCTTTATCCAGACGGTGCACAATACCGGCTCGTGGAACATCCGCAATGGGCGGGTAGTAATGCAGCAACGCATTCAAGACCGTACCATCAGGATTGCCCGCACCCGGATGTACCACCAGGTCACGTGGTTTGTTGATGACGAGAATATCGTCATCTTCATAAACGATATCCAGCGGGATATCCTGAGCTTCAAAACGAATCTCTTCATCAATTTCAGCATTGATGGAGACACGCTCTCCACCTAACACCTTTTCTTTTGGCTTATCGCAAAGATTGCCATTTACCAGTACGCGCTGGTCGAGGATCCATTCTTTTATGCGCGATCGCGAATAATCAGGGAACAATTCGGCCAAAGCCTGATCTAAGCGTTGACCAAGCTGATTTTCGGAGACTGTTGCGGTGAGTTCTACTCGTTGTGCCATAAACTGCTTCTTCGTTTAACGTTGGGTTTTACGGCTTTGCCGTTTAATATAGTGTGCTATTGTAGCTGGTCTTAACCGGGAGCAGGAACAGAGAATCTCCCGTATAACATTTTGAGGAAAGTCAAAACGTCATGACGCGCATGAAATATCTGGTGGCAGCAGCCACGTTGAGCCTGTTTTTGGCGGGTTGCTCTGGTTCAAAGGAAGAGGTGCCCGATAATCCGCCAAATGAAATCTACGCGACTGCTCAGCAAAAGCTGCAGGACGGTAACTGGAAACAGGCAATAACGCAATTGGAAGCGTTGGATAACCGTTATCCATTTGGACCGTATTCCCAGCAGGTGCAATTAGATCTCATCTACGCCTACTACAAAAACGCCGATCTGCCACTTGCTCAGGCGGCTATCGATCGTTTTATTCGTCTGAACCCGACTCACCCGAACATTGATTATGTCATGTACATGCGTGGCCTGACCAATATGGCGCTGGACGATAGCGCACTGCAAGGATTCTTTGGCGTCGATCGTAGCGATCGCGATCCACAGCATGCCCGAGCTGCGTTTAATGACTTTTCCAAACTGGTTCGTGGTTATCCGAACAGCCAGTACACAACCGATGCCACTAAGCGTCTGGTGTTCCTGAAAGATCGTCTGGCGAAGTATGAATACTCTGTTGCTGAGTACTATACCGCCCGTGGCGCATGGGTTGCCGTCGTGAACCGTGTGGAAGGTATGCTGCGTGACTATCCGGATACCCAGGCAACACGTGATGCCCTGCCGTTAATGGAAAACGCTTATCGCCAGATGCAGATGAATGCCCAGGCAGAAAAAGTAGCGAAAATCATTGCCGCTAACAGCAGCAACACCTGATTGACCTCATAATGCAAAACGGCAGCCTTTGGGCTGCCGTTTTTTTATCCGTTAAGGCCACAACTGAAGCGGTTTAGCTGCGACGCATCCTATCAAATATGGCCTGCTTTCAGGTATTCCTCAAGTAAAAAATCGCCTGTTCCTGCTGTGCCTCACAAAAAGGTTTTCTTGACAAAAAGCGACAAAATAATGTGATCTAAATCACACATTTTGACATTAGGAACGGTATGCTGGAATCACCAAGACGGGAAAGACAAGAGGTAAAATTTATGACAATGAACATTACCAGTAAACAAATGGAAATTACTCCGGCAATTCGCCAGCATGTCGCAGACCGTCTCTCCAAACTGGATAAATGGCAAACTCATCTGATTAATCCACATATCATTCTGTCTAAGGAGCCACAGGGTTTCATTGCTGATGCCACCATCAATACCCCGAATGGACATCTGGTCGCCAGCGCAAAACACGAGGATATGTACACCGCCATTAACGATTTGATCAACAAGCTGGAACGGCAGCTCAATAAAGTGCAGCACAAAGGCGAAGCCCGTCGTGCAACAACTTCAGTAAAAGACGCCAACTTCGTCGAAGCAGAAGAAGAGTAGTCCCTTACATTGAGTGTATCGCCAACGCGCCTTCGGGCGCGTTTTTTGTTGACAGGGTGAAAACAGTACGGGTACTTTACTGATGTAGCCAAAGGAAAATAACATGAAACTTGTCCCGTTCTTCTTCGCATTCTTTTTTACCTTCCCCTGAATGGGAGGCGTTTCGTCGTGTGATAAAGAATGCGAAGACGAACAATAAGGCCTCCCAAACCGGGGGGCCTTTTTTATTGATAACAAGAAAGGCAACACTATGACATCGGAAAACCCGTTACTGGCGCTGCGAGAAAAGATCAGCTCGCTGGATGAAAAATTACTGGCCCTGCTGGCAGAACGACGTGGTCTGGCGGTAGAAGTCGGCAAAGCAAAGCTGCTTTCTCATCGTCCGGTGCGCGATATTGATCGGGAACGCGACCTGCTGGACCGTTTAATTCAGCTTGGTAAAGCACATCACCTCGATGCCCACTACATCACGCGCTTGTTCCAACTTATTATCGAAGACTCCGTCCTGACCCAGCAGGCACTCCTTCAGCAGCATCTGAATAAGATCAACCCGCATTCTGCTCGTGTTGCCTTCCTGGGACCAAAAGGTTCTTACTCACACCTTGCAGCACGTCAGTACGCCGCACGTCATTTTGAGCAGTTTATTGAAAGCGGCTGCGCGAAATTTGCCGATATTTTTAATCAGGTTGAAACCGGACAGGCAGACTACGCGGTAGTGCCTATTGAAAACACCAGTTCCGGTGCAATTAATGACGTTTACGATCTGCTGCAGCACACCAGCCTCTCTATCGTCGGAGAGATGACGATTACTATCGACCATTGCGTACTGGTGTCGGGAACAACCGATCTGGAGAGCATCGACACGGTATACAGCCACCCGCAACCGTTCCAGCAGTGCAGCAAGTTCCTGAACCGCTACCCGCACTGGAAGATTGAATACACTGAAAGCACTTCAGCTGCGATGGAAAAAGTCGCCCAGGCTAACTCGCCACGCGTGGCAGCCCTGGGGAGCGAAGCCGGTGGTGTACTGCATGGTCTGCAGGTACTTGAGCATATTGAAGCTAATCAGACGCAAAACATTACCCGCTTCGTGGTACTGGCACGCAAAGCAATCAATGTTTCCGATCAGGTTCCAGCGAAAACAACGTTGCTGATGGCGACAGGACAACAGGCAGGTGCGCTGGTTGAAGCGCTGCTGGTACTGCGTAACCATAATCTGATTATGACCAAGCTGGAATCACGCCCGATTCACGGCAACCCGTGGGAAGAGATGTTTTATCTCGATATCCAGGCCAACCTGGAGTCGCCGGAGATACAGAAAGCGCTGAAAGAGTTGGGCGAAATAACCCGTTCGATGAAAGTACTTGGCTGTTATCCCAGTGAGAATGTCGTGCCGGTCGATCCGAGCTAAAATGTGAGGATGCCGGATAGCGCTGCCATCCGGCATTTTACTTACTGGCGACTGTCGTTAGCCTGGCGCAACAGAGTACGGCTTTCACTCTGAAAACGTTTAGCATAATCGCCAAACCAGTGCTCTACCTTACGGAAACTGTCGATAAAAGCCTGCTTATCACCCTGCTCCAGCAAACCAATCGCTTCACCAAAACGTTTATAATAACGTTTGATGAGCGCAAGATTACTCTCTGACGACATAATAATATCGGCATATAGCTGAGGATCCTGGGCAAACAGACGGCCAACCATCGCCAGTTCAAGACGATATATTGGCGAAGAGAGCGCCAGCAACTGCTCAAGCTGGACATTCTCTTCCGCTAAGTGCAACCCGTAAGCAAAGGTTGCGAAGTGGCGCAACGCCTGAATAAACGCCATATTCTGATCGTGTTCGACGGCGCTGATCCGATGCAATCGCGCGCCCCAGACCTGAATCTGTTCCAGGAACCATTGATAGGCTTCCGGCTGGCGTCCATCGCACCAGACAACCACCTGCTTTGCCAGACTTCCACTGTCCGGACCAAACATCGGGTGTAAACCCACAACCGGACCGTCGTGTGCCGCCAGCATCGCCTGCAGAGGACCATTTTTCACCGAGGCCAGATCGACCAGAATACAATCAGACGGCAGACGCGGTAATTTCGCGATTACCTGTTCGGTAACGTGGATCGGCACACTGATGATCACCATGCCGGCATCGGCGACGATCTCAGTAGCGCGATCCCAGTCCTGCTGTTCCAGGATCCGCACCTGATAGCCTGACAGAGTCAGCATCTTCTCAAACAGCCGCCCCATCTGTCCGCCACCACCGACGATCACCACCGGACGCAAAGAAGGGCAAAGCGTCTTAAAGCCTTTGTCATTCTCACTGGAATAAGACTCGCGCATAACCCGACGCAATACATCTTCGATCAGGTCTGGCGGCACCCCCAGTGCTTCAGCTTCTGCGCGGCGGGATGCCAACATCGTGGCTTCGCGCTCTGGTACGTAGATCGGCAGCCCAAAGCGGCTTTTGACTTCACCGACTTCGGCAACCAGCTCCAGACGGCGTGCCAGTAAGTCCAGCAACGCCTTATCAACTTCATCAATTTGATCGCGCAATGCGGTCAATTCAGCAACCATACCAACCTCTTATGCGACACGCGCCGTCAGCTGGCCGTTTAAATCTTGACTAATTTCACGCAGTAGCGCATCCGTCATTTCCCAGCTAATGCAGGCATCAGTTACAGAGACACCGTATTTCATTTCGCTGCGCGGCTGTTCGGAGGACTGGTTGCCTTCGTGAATATTACTTTCAATCATCAAGCCGATGATCGAGCGATTGCCATCTTTGATTTGTGCAATCACAGATTCAGCCACGGCTGGCTGGCGACGGTAATCTTTATTAGAATTACCATGACTGCAATCTACCATCAGAGAAGGTCGTAGTCCTGCCTGCTCCATCTCTTTTTCGCACTGGGCGACATCAGCCGGGCTGTAGTTCGGCGCTTTACCACCGCGCAGGATCACGTGCCCATCTGGGTTACCCTGCGTTTGCAGCAGTGCAACCTGCCCCGCCTGGTTAATACCCACAAAGCGGTGTGATTGTGCTGCGGCGCGCATGGCGTTAATTGCCGTCGCCAGGCTCCCATCGGTACCATTCTTAAAACCAACCGGCATGGAAAGACCAGAAGCCATTTCACGATGCGTCTGTGATTCAGTGGTACGCGCACCGATAGCTGACCAGCTAAACAGATCGCCCAGGTATTGCGGGCTGTTTGGATCTAACGCTTCTGTTGCCAGCGGTAGCCCCATATTCACCAATTCAAGCAGCAATTGACGCGCAATTTTCAGACCTGCTTCAACATCAAAAGAGCCATCCATATGAGGATCGTTAATCAACCCTTTCCAGCCGACGGTAGTACGGGGTTTTTCAAAATAGACGCGCATCACCAGGTAGAGGCTATCGCTGACCTCTGCGGCAAGGGCTTTAAATCGACGAGCGTACTCAATAGCCGCTTCAGGATCGTGAATCGAGCATGGACCACACACCACCAGCAGCCGCGGGTCGCGGCCAGAGATAATGTCTGAAATGGTTTTACGCGACTGAGCGATTTGCGCCTCCTGTACGAGGCTCAGCGGAAATTCCGCTTTAAGCTGCTCTGGGGTCATCAGAACCTGTTCGTCGGTAATGTGTACGTTGTTCAGCGCGTCTTTTTGCATGATGGTGATCCTGTTTAGCTCGTTTGCGATAGTTTTCCTCAGCGAGGAGGTAATCACGATAACACAACAGGTAAAGATTTCAATCCACATTCCGTAAATTTTTATTTACATCCAGCTGTTTTATCGCAAAAATACCGCAATACACCGTACATATAAATTTACACCCATCTATATATGAATCCGCTATGCTTTAAAAAAAGGGGAGAACAGGCAATGAAGCAACTCATCTGTACCTTATTTGTATTATTTCTCAGCGGATGTCAGATAGATCCCTATACTTTTTCCCCCACCTGGACAGGTACCGACTGGTTTGATGCCGGGATACAGGATGCCATTTCAGGCTATGTCGTTAAAGATAACGAGACACTTGCCGACAACTACAATGACCCAGAGGTCGATCGCGCCCAATATCTGAAGGGGTACGCCGAAGGACAAAAGAAAACCTGTCAGCAGAACTTTGTTTACGCGAGAGGATTAACCGGCAAAACCTTCCCTGCCAGTTGCGACACGGTAGACAATGTCAGCCAGTTACATGATGCCTGGCAAAAAGGAGCAAACGAAGGTGCGGCCTCAACAAGGTTAAACTAAACAAGAGCTTAAATTTTATAAATTAATAAGATTTAGCTTAAATACCCAATACACTCATTCCAGGAATAATGACGACCTGGGAAAATAATGTTATTTTGTTGCAAACAATCTTGAATGTATATCGACGCATTACGGCAAACGCTGGTAGGTACCTATTCATGAGCTTTTCTTACCGACTCATACTTCTACTGGCACTGCTTCTGACCGGATTACCTCTGTACGCTCACAGCGTTACGGAAGAGGCAAAATCTGTGCGCTCTATGGTTTCCGGTATCGTCAGTTATACACGCTGGCCCGCACTTTCAGGGCCGCCAAAACTGTGCATATTCTCTTCTTCGCGCTTTTCCAGCGTGCTGGAAGATACCCGTGCAGGAGCACTACCCTATCTTCCTGTCATCATTCATACGGAACAAGAAGTTTTAGTTGCGCAGTGTGATGGCTTTTATTTTGGAAAAGAAAGCCCTACATATCAGGCGGAATTAAAGAATAAATATCCTACTAAGGCATTGTTATTAATTGCCGAACAGAATCCCGAATGCGTTATTGGCAGCGCTTTTTGCCTCATAATTAAAGATGAAGACGTGAGATTTTCCGTAAATATGGATTCCCTGTCACGCAGCGGTGTAAGGGTGAGTCCGGACGTATTGATGCTTGCGCGGAATAAAAAGCATGAATAAGGGTCCTTCTCCCATAAAACGCCCAACGTTTAAGCGGACACTGCGGCGTATCAGCATCGTCAGCGTACTGGTAACCATGACGCTGATTTGGCTGCTGCTTAGCATTTCGTCGGTGCTGGCTTTGAAGCAATATGCACAAAAGAATCTGGATCTAACGGCAGCAACCATGACCCGCACGCTCGAAGCAGCATTAGTCTTTTCGGATAGCGTAGCAGCATCGGAAACGCTGGCTGCACTGGGACAGCAAGGGCAATTTTCAGTTGCAGAGGTCCGCAATCAACAGCAGAAAGTGATCGCCACCTGGCACTATGACGCGCAGGATACCACTGACAAAATCAGCAGCATCATCAGCCACTGGCTGTTCCCGCAACCGGTAACTCAGCCCATTTTACACAATGGCAACGTTATTGGTGAGGTGCGCTTGATTGCCCGCGATAGCGTTATTAGCCATTTCATTTATTTGTCGCTGGCCGTTCTTACCGGATGCATTTTACTGGCATCGGGTATTGCATTAATGCTTACTCGTTATTTACACAATGGCGTCGTGGACGCCCTGCAAAATATTACTGAAGTGGTACATGATGTTCGTACCAATCGGAATTTCTCGCGGCGCGTATCTGAAGAGCGGATTGAAGAATTTCATCTGTTTGCGCAGGACTTTAATAGCCTGCTGGATGAGATGGAAGAGTGGCAACTACGTCTCCAGGCAAAGAATGCGCAACTGTTGCGTACCGCGCTACATGACCCTTTGACCGGTCTTGCAAACCGTGCCGCATTTCGTAGCAGTATTAACGCACTGATGAACGACGACGCGGCCCACAGCAGCTCAGCGTTGTTATTCCTTGATGGCGATAATTTTAAATTTATTAATGATACCTGGGGACACGCTGCAGGCGATCGGGTCCTGATTGAAGTTGCCAAGAGGTTGGCCGAATTTGGTGGTAATCGGCATCACCCATACCGACTTGGCGGCGATGAATTTGCCATGGTGCTTTACAGCGTCCATTCTGAAGACGAAGTTCAACGTATCTGTGCGGCGTTGTCGCAAGAGTTTAATCGACCTTTTGACCTGCATAACGGTCACCTGGCAAGCATGACACTCAGTATTGGTTTTGCACTGACGTGGGAACATGCCTCTGCCGAGAAATTACAAGAACTTGCCGATCACAATATGTATCAGGCTAAAAATTTGCGCGCTGAGCGCATTATTAAAAAATAAGGAATTACACACATGCTAAAACGTTTATTATCCCCGTTTATTCTCATCATGCTAATTCTGGCAGGCTGTCAGGCACCTCAGGGGAAATTTACCCCAGAGCAAATTGCAGCCATGAAATCGTACGGATTCACTGAAGCTTCAGGAGACTGGTCTCTGGGTTTATCTGACACCATCCTGTTTGACAAAAACGACTATAAACTCCGCCCTGAAAGTGAAAAGCAAATCCAGGAAATGGCGTCCAAACTGGCTGCTACCGGGTTAAACCATGCTCGTCTGGATGGTCATACCGATAACTATGGTGAGGATAGCTACAACGAAGCTCTGTCGCTCAAACGAGCCAATGTGGTTGCAGATGCCTGGGCTCAGGGTGCCAACATTCCACGCACAAACCTGACAACCCAAGGGCTCGGGAAGAAATACCCGATTGCCAGTAACCAGACTTCAAAAGGGCGTGCCGAAAACCGCCGCGTTGCGGTAGTTATCAGTACACCTTAGTCATTACCAGGCTGGCTGCGCTAACAGCGAATACGACGTACTGAACTCGCGCAGTCAGTCGATTGCAATAACGAACGAAACACCCGCCTCACACGAACCTCACTGGTAGCATAACAATCGCCTTCCCGTTAAGCCTTAAACGCCCCAAAATCAATTACCGGCTAACCGCTGGCCAGGTGTTCTGTCGATATAAAAAAAGGGGCCAGCCAAATGGCCAGCCCCTTCTGTCAGGATGTCGCCTGAGCGATATCTTAGTTAAGACGCTCTTTGATACGAGCAGACTTACCAGTACGCTCACGCAGGTAGTACAGTTTAGCTTTACGAACAGCACCACGACGTTTAACAGCAATGCTGTCAACTACCGGAGAGTGAGTCTGGAAGACACGCTCAACGCCTTCGCCGTTGGAAATTTTACGAACAGTGAATGCAGAGTGCAGACCGCGGTTACGAATAGCGATAACCACGCCCTCGAATGCCTGCAGACGTTTTTTGGAACCTTCAACAACCCATACTTTCACTTCCACGGTATCACCCGGACGGAAGGAAGGTACGTCCTGCTTCATCTGTTCTTGTTCAAGTTGCTTAATAATGTTGCTCATAATTTAATCTCTTATCCTGGGTAAACTGATATTGGGGGGTCTCAGACCAGCCCATCATGTTTATGTTGCTGTTGTGCGTGTTCCTTTTTGAACTCCGCCAGCAACCTTGCTTGCTCTTCAGTCAGAGCCAGGTTTTCCAGAAGTTCAGGTCTTCTAAGCCAGGTCCGGCCCAGCGACTGCTTCAAACGCCAGCGACGTATTTCAGCGTGGTTTCCCGACAGTAATACCGCCGGTACCTCCATCTGTTCTAACACTTCAGGTCGGGTATAGTGTGGACAGTCCAGCAACCCGTCAGCAAACGAATCTTCGATTGCTGATGCTTCATGACCCAGAACGCCCGGAATAAACCGGGAAACGGAGTCAATCAGCGTCATTGCCGGTAACTCACCACCGCTGAGAACGTAATCGCCGATTGACCATTCTTCATCAATTTCGGTTTGAATCACGCGCTCATCTATTCCTTCATAGCGACCGCACACCAGAATCAACTTTTGATTCGTTGCCAGTTCGCTAACGCCCGCTTGATCAAGCTTGCGTCCCTGAGGTGACAGATAAATCACCTTTGCGCCTTCACCAGCCGCAGCTTTTGCTGCATGAATAGCATCCCGTAAAGGTTGCACCATCATTAACATCCCCGGTCCGCCGCCGTAAGGACGATCGTCCACGGTACGGTGCCGGTCATGCGTAAAGTCACGAGGACTCCAGCTCTGGATGTTCAGCAGGCCATTTTTTACTGCCCGGCCAGTTACCCCGTAATCGGTAATTGCGCGGAACATTTCTGGAAACAGGCTAACGATACCTATAAACACAAGCCAATCCCCATAACGCCGACTTTTACCGTTTATCCGGTGGTTTAAAAACCAGGATCCCAATCTACTTCGATAGTACGAGTAGCGAGATCGACTTTCTTGATAACCTGCCCATCGAGGAACGGTACTAAACGTTCCTTGATACCAAACGCATCTTTCAGGTTTGCCTTAATGACGATCACGTCATTCGATCCGGTTTCCATCATATCGACGACTTTTCCGAGATCGTAGCCTTCAGTGGTCACTACCTGGCAGCCCATAAGGTCTTTCCAGTAGTAGGAACCATCTTCCAGCGCAGGCAACTGCGAGGAATCCACGACAATTTCACAATTAGTCAGTAGATTCGCCGAATCACGATCGTCAACGCCTTTCAGCTTGATGATCAGATCCTGATTGTGGTGCTTCCAGCTTTCCAGCTGTACTTGCTGCCACTGACCCGCCTTCTGGATAAACCAGGGCTGATAGTCAAAAATGCTTTCGGCGTCTTCAGTGGAAGAAAACACTCTGAGCCAACCACGGATACCGTAAGAAGACCCCATTTTCCCCAAAACGATGGGTTCCACGGGTGCCTGTGCGGCGAGTTGCTTGCTCATCATGACCACCGTGACAGATTAAGCTGCTTTGTTTGCTGCTTTGATCAGCGTAGCTACGCGATCAGAAATAGTCGCGCCCTGGCCAACCCAGTGAGCGATGCGATCCAGATCCAGGCGAGTGCCTTCTTCTTTTTCGCTAGCGATCGGGTTAAAGAAGCCAACGCGCTCGATGAAGCGACCGTTGCGTGCATTACGGCTGTCGGTGACAACAACCTGGTAGAACGGACGCTTTTTAGCGCCGTGACGAGCTAAACGAATAGTTACCATAACATCCTCTTGTGTGAATAAAACACCGGGCCCCATCGAGGGAAGGGACCCGGTGTCATATTAAAAGCCCGAAAATTTTACTGATTTCTGAGAAAAAAGCAATCAGCATATGCTTCACATATGCCAAACAAGGGATATAAGGCGTATATCGGTGCAGCCAGTTTAGTTCCGGCGTGCGCGCAAAAAGCGGAGCGTACACGTAGTACGTGAGCATTTTGAGCACACCCCGGGGCTAAAATGGCAAACAAGATAGCCTTATGCCCTTGTTTTTAGCGACCAGGGAATCCAGGAGGCATCATCCCCTTCATATTCCGCATCATCTTCGCCATTCCGCCCTTCTTCATTTTCTTCATCATGCGCTGCATGTCGTCGAACTGTTTCAGAAGACGGTTAACGTCCTGTACCTGCATCCCGCAGCCCAGTGCGATACGGCGTTTGCGGGAACCTTTGATGATTTCCGGCTTAGCACGTTCTTTCATCGTCATCGAGTTGATGATGGCTTCCATACGCACCAGCACTTTATCGTCCATCTGCGATTTCACGTTGTCAGGGATCTGACCCATTCCCGGCAGTTTGCCCATCAGGCTGGCCATGCCGCCCATGTTTTTCATCTGCTTAAGCTGTTCAAGGAAATCGTTCAGATCGAAGCCGTCGCCTTTTTTCAGCTTGCTGGCTAATTTCTCTGCCTGTGCGCGGTCAACTTTGCTTTCGATATCTTCGATCAGCGACAGCACATCACCCATGCCGAGAATACGTGAGGCAATCCTGTCCGGGTGGAACGGCTCCAGCGCTTCCGTTTTCTCACCGACACCGAGGAATTTAATCGGCTTACCGGTGATATGACGAATAGACAGTGCCGCACCGCCACGGGCGTCACCGTCGACTTTAGTCAGTACCACACCGGTCAGCGGCAGTGCTTCGTTAAATGCTTTCGCAGTATTCGCAGCATCCTGACCCGTCATGGCATCGACAACAAACAGCGTTTCTACCGGATTGATAGACGCGTGGACCTGTTTGATTTCGTCCATCATCGCTTCATCAACGTGCAGACGACCAGCGGTATCCACCAGTAGCACGTCGTAGAATTTGAGTTTAGCCTCTTTCAGCGCGGCATTAACGATATCAATCGGCTTCTGACCGACATCAGAAGGGAAGAAGTCCACCCCGACCTGTTCGGCCAACGTTTCCAGCTGTTTGATCGCCGCCGGGCGATAGACGTCCGCGGAGACCACCAGGACTTTCTTCTTGTGCTTCTCGCGCAGGAATTTACCCAGCTTACCCACGCTGGTCGTTTTACCCGCCCCCTGCAGACCCGCCATCAACACTACTGCCGGTGGTTGGGCTGCCAGGTTCAGCGTCTGGTTCTCTTCGCCCATCGCCGCGACGAGTTCGTTACGAACAATCTTGACGAACTCCTGTCCCGGCGTCAGGCTTTTATTCACTTCATGACCAACCGCTTTCTCTTTTACGCGATTGATAAACTCACGCACTACCGGCAGCGCAACGTCAGCCTCCAGCAGCGCCATGCGCACTTCGCGCAGCGTCTCTTTAACGTTGTCTTCAGTAAGGCGCCCACGGCCACTGATATTGCGCAGCGTGCGCGACAAACGATCGGTTAAATTATCAAACATTGTCTCTCGCCTGGGGTGGAAACGGTCGGTCGCAACAGCGACACATCAACAGAAATTTGCCGCAGTATAACATGAAGCCGCCTTTGTTGTTATGCAACGGTTGGAGCAGAGGTCACGTAACGCTATACTGCTTTTCTTTATTCCTGGCCAACTGTCGACACCCATATGCCCGTTTTTGCTCTGTTAGCCCTTGTCGCCTATTCCGTCAGCCTTGCGCTGATCGTTCCCGCCCTGCTGCAAAAAAACAGCGGCTGGCGGCGTATGGCTATTCTTTCTGCGGTTATCGCGCTGGTCTGTCACGCGTTTGCCCTGGAAGCACGTATTCTGCCAGGTGGTGAAAGCGGACAAAACCTGAGCCTGCTGAACGTCGGTTCTCTGGTTAGCCTGATGATCTGTACGGTAATGACCATTGTGGCCTCGCGCAACCGCGGCTGGCTATTGCTACCGATCGTGTATGCATTTGCATTAATCAATCTGGCCTGCGCCACATTTATGCCCAACGAATACATCACCCACCTTGAAGCCACGCCGGGTATGATGGTCCACATCGGGCTATCGCTCTTATCCTATGCCACGCTGATTATTGCCGCACTGTATGCACTGCAGCTGGCGTGGATCGATTATCAGCTCAAAAATAAAAGGCTGGCGTTCAACAATGAAATGCCGCCATTGATGAGCATTGAGCGCAAAATGTTTCATATCACCCAGATAGGCGTGGTGCTGCTGACGCTGACACTGTGTACTGGCCTGTTTTATATGCACAACCTGTTCAGCACAGAAAATATTGATAAAGCCGTTCTGTCTATCGTGGCATGGTTTGTCTATATCGTTCTGTTGTGGGGGCATTACCATGAAGGCTGGCGCGGACGTCGTGTCGTCTGGTTTAACGTCGCAGGTGCAGGCATTCTGACGCTGGCCTATTTCGGCAGCCGCATCTTGCAGCAGTTTGTGAGTTAAGTTTTTTAAGGAACCTACGTGGAACACATCTCCACCACCACGCTTATTGTTACACTTCTCATCATGGTGGTTATTTCCGCCTATTTTTCCGGTTCCGAAACCGGAATGATGACCCTGAACCGCTACCGCCTGCGTCACCGGGCCAAGCAGGGTAATCGCCAGGCGAAGCGCGTTGAAAAATTACTCCGCAAGCCGGACCGCCTGATAAGCCTGGTGCTCATTGGCAATAATCTGGTCAACATCCTGGCCTCCGCGCTCGGCACTATCGTCGGTATGCGCCTGTATGGCGATGCGGGCGTGGCAATCGCCACCGGGGTACTGACCTTTGTGGTGCTGGTTTTTGCTGAAGTGCTGCCAAAAACCATCGCTGCGCTATATCCCGAAAAAGTCGCCTACCCCAGCAGTTTTTTACTGGCGCCATTGCAGATTCTGATGATGCCGCTGGTTTGGTTACTGAATACCATCACACGTCTGCTGATGCGGATGATGGGTATCAAAACAGATATCGTGGTAAGCGGTTCGCTGAGTAAAGATGAACTACGAACGCTGGTGAATGAATCGCGCTCGCAAATCTCTCGCCGTAACCAGGATATGCTACTGTCCGTGCTGGATCTGGAAAAAGTCAGCGTCGATGACATTATGATCCCGCGTAACGAAATCATCGGTATCGATATTAACGATGACTGGAAATCAATCGTCCGCCAACTTTCGCACTCCCCCCACGGGCGTATCGTGTTGTACCGCGACTCACTGGATGATGCCATTAGTATGTTGCGCGTCCGTGAAGCCTGGCGACTCATGGCCGAGAAAAAGGAGTTCACCAAAGAGACCATGCTACGCGCCGCCGACGAGATCTATTTTGTCCCGGAAGGTACCCCACTCAGCACTCAGTTGATCAAATTTCAGCGTAATAAGAAGAAGGTCGGCCTGGTGGTCAACGAATATGGCGATATTCAGGGGTTGGTCACAGTTGAAGATATTCTGGAGGAGATTGTCGGTGACTTCACCACGTCAATGTCCCCGACGCTTGCCGAAGAAGTCACGCCACAGAATGACGGCTCAGTGATTATTGATGGCAGCGCTAACGTTCGTGAAATCAATAAGGCTTTTAACTGGCATTTGCCGGAAGATGACGCGCGAACGGTAAACGGTATTATCCTTGAAGCACTGGAAGAAATCCCCGTTGCCGGCACGCGAGTGCGCATTGGTCAGTACGATATCGATATTCTCGATGTACAGGACAATATGATTAAGCAGGTGCAGGTATTGCCGGTCAAACCACTTCGCGAGAGCGTATCTGACCAGTGAGGATAATCCAGACCGGGTAACGCATCAGCACTACCCGGTCTGAAGCTGATTAGCTTTTTGCTTTCGCCACAGACACCATTGCAGCGCGAATGGTACGTCCGTTAAGGGTATAGCCTTTCTGCATTACCATCAGCACGTTACCGGCAGCAACGTCATCAGACTCGACCATTGCAATAGCCTGGTGTACGTTCGGGTCCATCGGCACATCGATATCCGCAACCACCTGCACGCCAAACTTCGCCACGACATCCAGCATCGACTTGCGGGTCAGTTCAATACCTTCAACCATCGCCGCCATCGCATCATTATCTTTGTTCGCCACTTCCAGCGCACGGTCCAGGCTATCCAGCACCGGCAGCAGTTCGTTGACGAATTTTTCCAGCGCGAACTTATGCGCTTTTTCTACGTCCAGTTCGGTACGACGGCGCAGGTTTTCCATTTCCGCTTTGATACGCAACACGCTGTCACGCTCGCGCGTTTCAGCTTCTGCAAGCTGAGCCTCCAGATTCGCAATCTTTTCATCGCGCGGATCCACCTGCTCAGCAGAAGCGTCTGACTCAACCGCCTCAACTTCTTCGTGCTGATCCATGATAATTTCTTCCGGGGCTTGCCCCTCAGGCGTTTTCTGTTCTTTACTACTCATGAATTTCTCCGCGTTTTTTCGCATTCATCTCGCTAACTTGGCTTATTATGGGGATCAGATTCAGGGATTCAAGGGAAGTACTCACATTGTCACTCATCTTCGTTACAAGGACCTCGAGAAAATGAACAAACATTTCAAGTGTATTGGCATTGTGGGGCATCCACGTCACCCCACTGCACTGACAACACATGAAATGCTCTACCGCTGGTTATGCACGAAAGGTTATGAGGTTATCGTGGAGCAACAAATCGCCCATGAGCTCCAACTGAAAAATGTGCAGACCGGTACGCTGGCAGAGATTGGTCAACAGGCGGACCTCGCGGTGGTTGTCGGTGGTGACGGCAATATGCTTGGGGCCGCACGCACGCTTGCGCGTTACGACATCAAGGTCATCGGGATTAACCGCGGTAACCTCGGTTTTCTGACCGATCTTGACCCGGACAATGCCCAACAGCAATTAGCCGATGTACTGGAAGGTCATTATATCAGCGAAAAACGTTTTTTACTTGAAGCACAGGTCTGCCAGCAGGACTGCCAGAAGCGCATCAGTACCGCAATCAATGAAGTGGTGTTGCATCCAGGCAAAGTTGCACACATGATTGAATTTGAAGTCTATATAGATGAAATTTTTGCCTTCTCTCAGCGTTCAGACGGATTGATTATCTCCACACCAACTGGGTCTACCGCCTACTCGCTGTCTGCCGGAGGTCCCATTCTCACACCTTCCCTGGATGCCATTACGCTGGTACCGATGTTCCCACATACGCTCTCCGCGCGCCCGCTGGTGATTAACAGCAACAGCACGATTCGCCTGCGCTTCTCGCACCGCCGTAATGACCTGGAGATCAGCTGCGACAGCCAGATTGCCTTACCTATACAGGAAGGCGAAGACGTATTGATTCGTCGCTGTGATTATCACCTGAATCTGATTCATCCAAAAGATTACAGCTATTTCAACACATTAAGCACTAAGTTAGGCTGGTCAAAAAAATTATTCTAATTTAACGCCAACCTCTTTACTGTATAAAAAACCAGTTTATACTGTATGTAATTACAGTTATGGTTTTTCATACAGGAAAACAACTATGTTGGCACAACTGACCATCAGCAATTTTGCTATCGTTCGTGAACTGGAGATCGATTTCCAAAGCGGAATGACCGTCATCACTGGTGAGACCGGCGCGGGTAAATCCATTGCCATTGATGCTCTCGGGTTGTGTCTGGGCGGGCGGGCAGATGCCGACATGGTGCGTACAGATGCCACTCGCGCCGATCTGTGTGCGCGTTTCTCTTTAAAAGACACTCCTGCGGCGCTACGCTGGCTGGAAGAAAACCAGCTTGAAGAAGGTCGTGAGTGTTTGTTACGCCGCGTCATCAGCAGCGACGGACGCTCCCGCGGCTTTATCAATGGCACAGCCGTTCCCCTGTCACAGCTTCGCGAACTGGGTCAGTTGCTGATTCAAATCCATGGCCAGCACGCGCATCAGCTCCTGACAAAATCGGAACACCAAAAGTCCCTGCTTGATGGTTACGCTAATGAAGCCTCGCTGATTCAGGAAATGTCCGCACGCTACCAGCTATGGCATCAGAGCTGCCGCGACCTGGCCCATCATCAGCAACAAAGCCAGGAACGCGCTGCCCGGGCAGAACTGTTGCAATATCAGTTAAAAGAGTTGAACGAATTTAACCCGCAGGTGGGCGAGTTTGAGCAAATTGATGAAGAGTACAAGCGTCTGGCTAACAGCGGGCAGTTGCTCACCACCAGCCAGCAAGCGCTGGCTATCATGGCCGATGGCGAAGACATTAACCTGCAAAGCCAGTTACACACAGCCAAACAGCTGGTCAGTGAACTGGTGGGCATGGACGGCAAGCTCTCCGGTATTCTGGACATGCTGGAAGAGGCGACTATTCAGCTCAGCGAAGCCAGCGACGAACTGCGACACTATTGTGATCGCCTGGATTTGGACCCTAATCGTTTGTTTGAGCTTGAACAGCGTATTTCTAAGCAAATCTCTCTGGCGCGTAAGCATCACGTCGCCCCTGAAGCATTGCCACAGTTTTACCAGTCCCTGCTTGATGAACAACAGCAGCTTGACGATCAGGCTGACTCGCTCGAAACCTTAACCCTGGCGGTAAACACGCACCACCAGCAGGCGCTGGAAACGGCAAAAATATTGCACCGCCAACGCCAGCATTACGCTCAGGAATTGGGGAAACTCATCACAGAAAGCATGCATGCTCTCTCAATGCCGCACGGACTCTTTTGCATCGATGTGAGGTTTGATGAACACCATCTGAGCATAGACGGAGCCGATCGCGTTGAATTTAAGGTCACCACGAACCCGGGCCAACCGCTGCAGCCGATTGCGAAAGTCGCTTCTGGTGGAGAACTGTCGCGTATCGCACTGGCCATTCAGGTGATTACTGCGCGTAAAATGGAAACCCCTGCACTGATTTTTGATGAAGTTGACGTTGGTATCAGTGGTCCGACGGCAGCGGTTGTGGGTAAGCTACTGCGCCAGTTGGGTGAATCAACTCAGGTGATGTGTGTCACCCACTTGCCACAGGTTGCGGGTTGCGGTCATCAGCATTTCTATGTCAGCAAAGAAACGGACGGCGCAATGACTGAAACACATATGCAGGCGCTGGATAAACGCGCACGTCTGCAGGAGCTCGCTCGCTTACTTGGCGGTAGCGAAGTCACGCGTAATACCCTCGCGAATGCAAAAGAACTGCTGGCAGCATAAACTTTTTTACCTTGCTAAGGTCTGAGTTCAACATAAAATCGCCGACTGACCTGACAGCAAAAGGTTTTAAAGTGGTGAAAGGTCTATTATCATCGGCATATTACATATGAGCCGCGTACTGCTCGGGCCCGAAAAGGAATCAAATCACTATGCGCTGTAAAACGCTGACTGCTGCTGCAGCAGTACTACTGATGTTGACCGCAGGCTGTTCCACTCTGGAGCGAGTGGTTTACCGCCCTGACATCAACCAGGGAAACTATCTGACACCTACTGATGTTGCTAAAGTACGTACGGGTATGACGCAACAACAGGTTGCTTATGCTCTGGGTACACCAATGATGTCCGATCCTTTTGGCACCAATACCTGGTTTTATGTGTTCCGTCAGCAGCCGGGACATGAAGGTGTGACGCAGCAAACGCTGACGCTGACCTTTAACAGCAGTGGTGTATTGACCAACATTGATAACAAACCTGCCCTGACCGACAACAAGTAGGTTTGAGAGAAAAAAAGGTGCTCAATGAGCACCTTTTTTATTAGCAAACGCGGTCCATACTATGTTGGATAGCAGCGTAAGCGCCTTACCAGACCTAAAAACTGCAATCTTTAAACGTATAGTGCAGTCCCTGCAGTCCTGATAAGCAAAGCGATATCAGGCATTACTTGGTTTGTTTGCCGATTTCTCTGCCCGCTGCCTGCGCAGTTCTTTCGGATCAGCAATCAACGGTCGATAGATTTCCACCCGATCGCCATCATGTACGACATCAGCAAGCTTTACCGGTCGGCTGTAGATGCCCACCTTATTTTTGCTGAGATCGATATCAGTACGTAGTTCCAGCAATCCAGAGGCGCGAATCGCTTCTTCGACGGTGGCGCCCTGCTGCAACGTCACGCGCTGTAGATACTGTTTCTCCGGCAGCGCGTACGCGACTTCAACGACAATCTTAGCCGACACTGACACTGTAAACCTCTTTTGCGCGAACCGTGAAGGCCTGCACCATGTTCGACGCCAGCTCTTTAAAGATACGGCCAAATGCCAGTTCGATCAGTTTATTCGTGAACTCAAAATCAAGATGAAATTCAATGCGACAGGCTTCCTGGCTCAGCGGCGTAAACTTCCAGCCCCCAATGAGTTTTTTGAACGGCCCATCGACCAGATGCATAAGGATGCTCTGGTTACTGGTCAGTTGATTACGCGTGGTGAACGTTTTGCTAATCCCTGCTTTAGAAACATCCACAGCCGCTGTCATCTGCCCCGGAGTCGACTCCAGGACACGGCTTCCGGTGCAACCCGGTAAAAACTGAGGATAGGATTTAACATCATTCACTAACTGATACATCTGTTCCGCACTGTAAGGTACTAAAGCGGTCCGGCTAATCTGAGGCATAACAATTTCCATCAATATCAATCGTGCAAATAATACCATTTATCATCCGCTAAAAAAAACGCTATAGCCCAACTCGTGCTAAGATAGCGCCTTGCGCCCCGCTGGATGAAATGGGGTGTTTTTCAATTCCAGATTACCTATACTGAGCGGCATTATGACGAAGAAAAAAGCACACAAACCTGGCTCAGCCACAATCGCGCTCAACAAGCGCGCACGACACGAATACTTTATCGAAGAAGAGTTCGAGGCTGGACTCGCACTGCAAGGCTGGGAAGTCAAATCCCTGCGCGCAGGAAAGGCCAATATTGGCGATAGCTATGTCATTCTCAAAGACGGCGAAGCGTTCCTGTTTGGCGCCAACTTCACGCCGATGGCCGTTGCCTCAACCCACGTCGTGTGTGACCCTACTCGCACCCGTAAGCTTCTGTTAAACCAACGCGAACTCGACTCCTTATATGGGCGCATGAATCGTGACGGTTACACCGTTGTGGCACTCTCTCTGTACTGGAAGAATGCCTGGTGCAAAGTCAAAATTGGTGTCGCAAAAGGGAAGAAACAGCACGACAAGCGTTCCGATGTAAAAGAACGTGAGTGGCAGCTGGACAAAGCTCGTATTATGAAAAATGCAGGTCGATAAATCCTTTCTCAGCAGCCAGTCTCTCATCACGAGGCTGGCCCTTATTGTTTAGTTATTGAACCCATCCATTATATTCACCAAAATTATAGTTTTTACACCGCTGAATCGTTAAAACCTAAAATAGCCCCCCATTATTTTATCGGGCCCATAGCTTAATAAAATAAAAGTTCAAGAGTGTATTGTTTATATTTTACACCTTATCAATAACACTATTATTACTGGTGTTTATTGACTTTATAAAGAACACCACAGAAGAAAAACAACCATACATACAGTGAGTTGCATTTCAACAGCAACCCAAACATGTACTGGAAAGTATCCTTTTCAATTACCTCAATGTATTTTTAATATAGATAATTTGCGTAATACATCCTTTCTGACTATATCATCTAATACGAAAGAACTATTCAGACTCAAGGGCCCTGACGTATTCGATAAACAAACTGATATCTGCGTGACTTAATCAATGAAATCACACGTGCAAACTCATCCATATGATGAACGGGCATCTGTCAGCTCATTTTCCCAACACGCTATTGTGGATTAATACTCTCGGCCTCTCATCAGGAGTGAATATATGCGTCTACTCGCCGTTGTATCAAAATTGACTGGTGTTTCCACAAATATTGAAGCTTCTGAAGTCACGCTCAATTCACCTTCCATCGTGAAGCTGTCTGTTTCTCGTGAAGAAATCAGTCAGCTTACCCGCATAAATCAGGATCTGATTGTCACACTCCGCTCCGGTGAAACCATCACAATTAAAAACTTTTACGTTGGAAAAGGTGATGAACAAAGCCAGCTCGTACTTGAAGATAGCAACGGTGCGCTATGGTGGGTTCAGGATACGGATGGCGCATTCCACTACCAGCATCTGGACGATCTCACCCCATTGATGGCGAGTGACGCCAGTCATGAAGGCGGCGCAGTTTGGCCCTGGGTTCTTGGCGGGGTCGCCGTGGCTGGGGGAATCGGCCTCGCCGCAGGCGGCGGTGGCGGTGGCGGTGGCGGTGGCGGTGACGGTGACGGTGACGGTGACGGTGACAATAATGCTGGCAATGGCAATAATGCTGGCAACGGCAATAATGCTGGCAACGGCAATAATGCTGGCAACGGCAACGAAGGAAATGGTGATGGCGGCTCCCCCCCCACAACAACACCCACGATACCCACTGTGCCGATGATTACCAGCGTCACTGACAATCAGGCTCCCATTACTGGTCTCGTCAATCAACAGACGTCTACTAATGATAATACGCCAGAACTGCAGGGCACTGGCCCCGCGAACGCAACCTTACATATTTTCGATAACGGTACCGAAATAGGCCAGGTCACTATCGATGCCAACGGAAACTGGACGTTTACGCCATCTTCCCCGCTCGCGGAAGGTACTCACCAGTTTACGGTCAGCGCATCAAACAATGCGGGCAGCAGCGCAATGTCGGACAGTTGGGTCATTACCATCGATATCACCCCACCTGCCGCTGCAATAATTTCTTCAGTGAATCAGGAAGGCACCACGGTAACGGGTAGTGCAGAGCCAGGAAGCACTGTCACTATCATTGGCAGTAACAACCAGGTTCTGGGCTCAGCACTCGTCGGTTCAGGCGGCACCTTCACTATTGGCATATCGCCCTCGCAAACACATGGTGAAACGCTGACAGCAAAGATTCAGGATGAAGCAGGCAATATCGGGCCAGATACCGCATTCAGTGCCTCAAATTCCGGTTATCCAGGCGTACCTGTGATTGTCAGCGTTATGGATGATGTCGCCCCCTCCGTTGGGCCATTGACCAACAATCAGTCCACTAATGATGCGACCCCAACGCTTTCCGGGACAGCTGACGCTAACAGTACGGTTAAAATTTACAATAACGGAGCATATGTCGACAGCGTCGTCGCCGACAGCAACGGTCGTTGGGACTGGACCTCCAGCACAAACTTGCGGGATGGCCCATATGCCTTCACCGTTACGGCAACCAACCACCTGGGTACGGGGGGAATGTCGACGGCATTCAATATCACTATCGATACTCAGCCGCCGTTATCACCAGACGATCTGAACGTGTCCGCCGATGGTGCTTTCGTCACGGGTACGGCTGAACCCGGCAGTACCGTGACGATAACCGACAATAACAATCAGTTAATCGGCAGTGGTGTTACCGGGCCAGATGGCTCGTTTACTATCACCCTAAACCCACCGCAAACCAATGGCGAAACCATAACCGCTATCGCTACCGATCCGGCAGGAAACCCGAGTTTGCCTGAAACGGCGATCGCTCCCGATATCACCGCCCCGCTACCGCCCACAAACCTGACAATCAATAACGCGGGCGATCAGGTTTCCGGCACGGCAGAGCCCAACAGTACCGTACATATTCTCAATCCTGGTGGCACTATCATTGGCACAACCACCGCTGATGCTGACGGAGATTTCACCGCCACACTGGTTCCGCCACAAACTAACGGCGAACATCTTATCGCCAATGCAACGGATGCAGCAGGCAATACCAGTGGTAACACTGCAGTCACAGCACCAGACAGCACCGCACCGGAAGCACCGACAGGGGTGATCGTCGCCGGGGATGGTGGTTCAGTGAGTGGACATGCTGAAATCGGCAGCACCATCACCGTAAAAAACAGCAACGGGAATACGATTGGCGTGGGTCAGGCAGACAGCGGTGGTCACTTTGTTGTGTCAATCACCCCGTCACAAATCAATGGTGAAACGGTAAAAGTGACCGCAACGGACAGTGCTGGCAACGAAAGTCTGCCCACTTCCGCGCTGGCTCCGGATATTACCACGCCAGACCAACCGATTATTATTGCCGTCTTAGACGATGTTCCCGATGTCATCGGAAAAATTGATAACAACACGCTGACAAACGACGATAAACCGGAAATTAAGGGCACTGCCGAAGCGGGCTCGCAGGTAAAAATTTACGATAATGGCACCCTGCTAACCACCATTACCGCCGATATTAATGGTAACTGGGACTACACGCCGACCACTGCGCTGAGCCAGGGCGCACACGTGTTTACGGTTACGGCAACCGATGCCGCCAACAACACCAGTAGCGCCGCCAGTTGGAAAATTATTGTCGATAGCGTCGCGCCGACCGTCCCGGTCATTACTCTGATTAACGATGACGTCGGAACCATCACCGGTAACATCGCGAATAACAACGGGATAACCAACGACAACACGCCGACCCTCTCAGGGACCGGCGAGCCAGGCTCGCTGGTGAACCTGTATGATAACGGTTTGCTGATGACGGTGATGCTCATCGACAAGTCAGGTACCTGGAGCTATACCGTCCCGGACAACAAGCAGCTTGCCGAACGCGACCATCGTTTTACGGTATCCGCAACGGATGCCGCCGGTAACGTCGTCACCTCCCCCGTTGCTGTCACCATTACCGTTGACACCCAGCTTCCAGGGGTACCCGCCATTTCAGCCGCCACCGATAACGTCGGAAATGCACCCGTTGACTTGCCTTCTGGTAGCCGCTCAAACGATAACCTGCCGTCACTGAAGGGGACCGGAGAAGTTGGATCCACCATCACTATCTACGATGGTGCCACCCCTATTGGAACGACCACAGTTGTGGCCGGAGGAACCTGGAGTTTTCCGGTCACCCAACCACTTAGTGAAGGCTCGCACACATTGTCAGCTATCGCGACAGATGCGGCAGGTAACGCCAGTACCGCCGGAAGTTTCATGCTGACTGTCGATACAACGCCACCCGCGGCCCCGATCATCACCTCAGCGGAAGGGCTTATTGGCCTTGAAACTAAAGTACTGAGTAATGGCGGCAGTACGAAAAGCGACAACCCCAAACTGTCCGGAACAGGTGAACCGGGCGCGACAATTACGATTTATGATAATGGCAGCCTCGCTGGCGTCGCTACCGTACAGCCAGACGGCACATGGACATTTACCCCAACCTCACTTGCAGATGGGCCGCATAAATTCACCGCCACGGCGACCGACGCCGCGGGCAACACAGGGATCCCATCGGCGGGCTTTACGCTGACGGTGGATAACCTACCACCAGCGAAACCCGAACCACCAACCATCACTGATGATGCCAATCCGATAACAGGAATTATCACCAACGGCATCACCAACGATACCACGCCAACCTTCAGCGGTACGGGAAGCGCCGGGGATCTGATTACCATTTATCTTAGCGGTACTCCGCCATTGCAAGGTACGGCAACGGTTGGCGCAGACGGTACCTGGAGCTTTACGCCACCCGTCCCTGTAGCCCCAGGCAGTTACCAGATAACCATCACCGCAACCGATCCTGCAGGCAACGTCAGCCTGCCATCAGTAGCGACTAACCTGGAAATCGACACCACACCATCTGCTCCTCCGGTGATTATCGCCGCCAATGATAACGTCGGCGGCTTCCAGGGCGATCTCGCCCCCAACGCGATAACCGATGACACAACCCCGACCATTCGCGGAACTGGCATCAGCGGTGACATCATCACCCTGTACAACGGCAGTACGGTGATCGGCACCACTACGGTGGTTGGCGGCGTCTGGAGTATCACTCCCGGAACTGCGCTGGCAAACGGAAGCTACACGCTGACCGCCACCGCCACCGATGCAGCAGGTAACGCCAGTGGCAGCTCAAACAGCGTCTCGTTTACGGTTAACACAACAACGCTGACCCAGCCGCAGGTAACGGATATTCAGGATAATGTCGGCGTCATTACTGGCTCACTGACCAGCGGTGGTGTGACGGACGATACCACCCCGACGATCAGTGGGACCGGCACGCCGGGCAGTACCGTATTCATTTATGAGGGTAGCAATCCTGTTGCTACTGCCACCGTTGCCGCAAATGGCACCTGGAGTGTGGATGTTCCCCTCACACCCAATACCACCCACACGCTAACTTTCGGTGCCGAAGATGCTGCTGGCAACGTGCTGTCGGCAGGCAATCCGGTGACGTTGAAAATTGATACGCTGCCCCCCGGCGACCCAATCGTGACTAGCATTAACCCTGATGGTACACAGGTAAGCGGTACAGCCGAAATTGGCAGCACCGTCATTATTCGCAACGGAACGACGGTTCTCGGTCAGGGAGTCGCAGACGGTTCAGGAAATTACGCCATCACGATTTCACCGGCGCAAACGGCAGGTCAGGCACTGAATGCCATCGCCCAGGATCCTGCGGGTAACCAGAGCAATCCCACACTGTTTACCGCTGCCACATCCAGCGTGCCACACCCGCCGACACTTGACATCGTGGACGACGTTGCCCCCGGCATAGGCTTAATCGGCAACGGTAACACCACCAACGACACCTTACCGCTGTTGCAAGGAACCGCCACGGCGGGAGCAACGGTCAGCATTTTCCAGAACGGCGCACTCCTCACCACGGTAACTGCCGATGCCGTTTCTGGCGCGTGGAGTTATCAACTGCCTACGGCACTGACAAATGGCACAACTTATAATTTCAGCGTGTCACAAACCGTCAACTCAATATCCAGCGGTCAGTCGCCCAATTATGCCATTACCATCGACACCACCGCGCCACTGGCACCAACCATCACCCACATTGTCGATGATGTTTCACCCGGCACCGGGTCGCTGGATAAAGGGCAAATTACCAATGACTCACGCCCAACCTTAAATGGAACCGGCGAAGCGGGCGCAACCATCACCCTCTACGATAACGGTATCGCTTATGCCACAACCACGGTAAACAACAACGGATTCTGGAGTTTTACTCCGGCAGAAGGATTGGAAGAAGGCACGCATGACTTCACCGTGCGCGCCACCGACGCGGCGGGTAATCAGGGAGTCGCATCCGACGATTTTCGGATCATTGTCGATAGCTTAGTCCCGGACGCGCCGTCCATTGTCACGGTAACGGACAACGTTGGCACGACCCAGACGCTCACCTCCGGGCAGTCAACCAACGACAACACGCCAACGCTTGCTGGCGTCACTGAAGCAGACTCTGTGGTCACTGTTCGCGATAATGGCGCGGTAATTGGCACCACCACCAGCGATGAAAACGGCAACTGGAGCTTTACACCGGCTCCAGCACTTAGTGAAGGCAATCATTCGTTAACCGCAACCGTCACGGATGGTGCTGGTAATATCAGCCCGGCAAGCCCACCTTTCGTTCTGGTCGTCGACACACTCCCGCCCGCCGCACCGATCATCACCTCAGTCATTGACGATCAACCTGGCAATACATCGCTGGCTAACGGGCAACTGACCAACGACGCCCAGCCTACGCTAAACGGCAAAGGGGAAGCCGGTGCGACTATCACGATAAAAGATAAAGGCATCGAAATAGGTACCGCACGGGTAGACGAATCGGGCAACTGGACTTTTACACCGGAAAACGCGCTAAGTCAGGGGCAGCACGTCTTCACCGCAACGGCCACCGATTTAGCCGGTAATACCGGGGGAGCTTCTTCATCCTTTACCCTCGAACTGGATTCTATTGCGCCCGTAGCGCCGGTCATCAGTACGGTGCAAGACAACACGGCCCCCTCCACCGGGCCTATCAGTAACGGTCAAACGACGAACGAAACCCGTCCGGGACTGAGCGGCACTGGCGAAGTGGGGGCGACCATTACCGTTCTGAGCGATGGCCAACCCATTGGCACCACCACCGTGGGCGCAGGCGGTATCTGGAACTTTACCCCAACGGATGCGCTGAGCAACGGACCGCATACATTGACCGTCACCGCCACCGACAGCGCGGGCAATACCAGTTCTGCCTCCACCGGCTTTACGCTCACGATTGATACCGTATCGCCGGGTATCCCCGTCATTTCTCAGGTAGCAGATGATGTCGGCCCGCTGACGGGTAATCTGAATAACGGTCAGGTGACAAACGATGCGCGCCCTACCCTCAGCGGCACGGCGGAGGCCAATTCAACGGTCAAAATTTACGACAACGGTACGCTGATCGGCACTGTTTTGGCAGACGGGGGCGGAGCATGGATTTTCACGCCGGGAACAGCGCTGAGCAACGGTAACCACACGCTGACGGTGACATCTACGGACGCGGCCAGCAACGTCAGTGCTTCGTCTGCCGGGTTTGCCCTGATTGTAGACACTGTCGTCCCGCTGGCACCGACAATCATTCAGGCATTTGATGACGTGCTTCCGGGCACCGGGACACTGTCGAGCGGCGCCTGGACCAACGACACCCGCCCCGTACTGAGCGGTTCGGCGGAGGCCAACGCCCGGATTGCCATTTACGATAACGGCACGCTGCTGGGGACGGTAACAGCCACAATAGATGGAACATGGGAATATCTGCCACCCACACTGAGCAACGGGCAACATACATTCACTGCTATCGCCACAGACGCTGCAGGCAATATCGGTGCCACCTCAAGCGGATTTATTATTAATGTCGATACGAACCCACCGCCGATCCCACAACTGATTTCGGTCATAGATGACATCGCAGGCGGTGTTTTCAATGCAGCGCTGAGCAATGGGCAGCTAACCAACGATGCCCGCCCAACGCTCAACGGTACCGCCGAAGCCGGTAGCACTGTCAGTATCTATGACGGGAACACTCTGCTTGGTACTGCGCTGGTGCAAAGCAATAATAGCTGGACATTTACCCCAACCACGCCGCTCGCGACCGGGTCCCATACCTTCACCGTGACCACTACCGATGCGGCAGGTAATACCAGCGGCGCAACAACAGGTTTTACCGTGGTGGTGGACACCGCAGCTCCTGCGCAGCCTTCAATAAGTAGCATTATTGATGATGTTGGCCCCAACACCGGTGCGATTGGCAGCAACCAGCCCACCAATGACTCACGCCCAACCCTGAACGGCTCCACAGAGGCCAACGCGCGAGTCGATATTTATGATAATGGCAGTTTTGTCATCAGCGTAACGGCTGACAGCACCGGCAACTGGAATTACACGCCGTCCACGGCTCTGGCTCAAGGGGCACATTCTTTTACCATCACAGCGACAGATGCTGCGGGGAATACCAGTGGATTATCGTCTGCGGCAGCCATTGTGGTCGATACCATCGCACCCGGAGTTCCAACCGGGCTGGCGGTCAATGCCAATGGTACGATGTTAACCGGCGTGGCCGAAGCGAACAGTACGGTCATTATCACCTCCAGCAGCGGAACGGTACTCGGCACCACAACAGCGAATGCTTCCGGTAACTTCACCTTTACCCTGAATCCACCGCAAATTAGCGGACAAACGCTGCTGGTTAGCGCTCAGGATACCGCCGGTAACATCGGTACCCCAGGCAACGTACTGGCCCCGTTTACCGGTGTTCCGCCAGCGCCGATTATTTCCAGCGTATTCGATGATGTCGGCACCATCACGGGCCTGGTCACCGCCGGGAAAACAACGAATGATACCCGCCCGACACTGAACGGAACTGCGCAGGCAAACGCCGTTATCAACCTGTATAACAACGGCACGTTGATGGGTAGCACAACCGCAGACGGGAATGGGATCTGGAGTTTTACGCCAGGCAGCGCCCTCAGTGAAGGCAACCACGCGTTTACCGCCAACGCCACAAATGCCAACGGCTCGAGCGTGTTGTCTGGCTCGTTCAGCGTCATTGTGGATACCACGCCACCGCCCCCTCCTACGATGCTGATCAGCGCCGATGGCGGAACGGTGAGCGGTATCGCCGAAGCCGGCAGTACGGTTACGATATCCCTGCCCGGTGGCACCAGCGTGACAGCGGTCGCCAACAACAGTGGGGTCTACAGCGCCACCTTGCCTGTACGCCAGATTGAAGGTCAGTCGTTATCTGCAACGGCAACCGACGCGGCGGGCAACATGTCATCGCCTGCCAGCATCATCGCGCCGGTGCTCCCCCTGCTGGCTGAAGATAATGTCACCCGTTTGCCGCTACAGACTGACGTGACAGTCAGCACTGAGCATCAAAGCGATTACGGTTTCCTGCTGGTGAACGCACTGGGTAGTGTCGCCAATGTGCTGGGTAACGACACGGCAAGTGTTAATTTCAGCATCCAGTCTGGCGGTAGTGGCGCCATCACCATCAACGCCGCGGCGACCGGCATTGTGCTGTCACTATTGAGCTCAATGGAGATAGTTATCCAGCGCTATGACACCTTGCTCAACACCTGGATAACCGTGGTCGATACCTCAAAACCCGATTTTGCCAGTTTGCTGACCATCGGAGCCTCTGGAGTGACGCTCAATTATGATGGGCTGACAGGCGGGGATTATCGCGTGGTCAGCTTCAACACTAACCTGCTGGCGACCGGCGCTTACACCAGCCTGGACGTTGCCGTGGTGAAAACCAGCGGCGGAACAATCACCGGGGGGACCACAAAATCCGGTAACATCATCACCGATACCGATCCAACAAACGGTCAAGATAACGCTCCTTCCGGTACGCTGGTCACCGCCATTACCGATGGTAACGGCAACGTGGTAAACGTCACGGCCGGCGGCGTGGATGTACAGGGTAAATACGGCATCCTGCATATTAACCAGGACGGCAGTTATACCTATACCCTAACCAATACAGCAATATCGGTGTATGGCCGCTCCGAAAGCTTCACCTATACGTTGACGCATGGCACAGACCATTCCTCAGCCAAACTGGTTGTCACGCTGGGCCAGGCCCCAACCACCAGCACGGTAACAGCAGCTGACGATATGGCGTCACTGACGTACGGAACCCAGGTGATCGCGGTCGACCACGGGACATCAAAACAAACGGGCTTCACGCTGGCAAATGTCGGGCTGGGTGATGTCCTCGACGTCAGCCTGGTCAACGGGTTGACCAACCCGATCAAATTCAACGTTGATGACGGAGCCACCCGTACGCTAACCGTCCAGGCTAATGTCCTCGGCGTGACGCTTGGCGGTTTTGATCTCTATGTCTACCGCTTCAATGAGGCTATTCAGCAGTATGAACAATATCGGGTGCAGCCAAACTGGGTTACGGCACTACTGGGCGGCAACTCTTCGGCGTATACCATTACGCTGCCGGGTGGTGACTACCTTTTCCTGCTTAACGCCTCCGGCGGTCTGACGTTACTGACCAGCTACACCCTGAATATTCAGGCGGATCATACCTACGCGGTGGACAGTCTCAGCGCGGTAACCAACGGTAATATTCTGGTCAATGACTCAGCCCCGATAAACAGCGTCATCACCGAAGTGAATGGTGTGGCGATTAACGGGACGGGCACCACCAGTATTAACGGACAATACGGCACCCTGTCTATCGACGCGAAGGGGAACTATACCTATACCCTGAAAAGTGGGCTGGGTGCCGATAGCATCAGCACACCGGACAGTTTCGTCTATACGGTCAAAGCCCCCAATGGCGATACAGGAAGCGCCTCGCTGAACATTACGGCGACCCCGCAGGCGCTGGACGCAGTCAATGACGTCAGCAGCATGATGGCGGTGAGTACCGTTCAGGACTCTGCGGCATACGGAAGCGGCGCGCTGGGCACAGCGACAATTCCGACGCTGGGGAGCAAAGCAACCGGTTCAGGTTCGTTTGACATCGCAACAAATGACGTGCTGAAAGGCGCCACACTCAACTTCAGCATCGGCACACTTATCACCGTCGGTACACTGGGCATAACCTGGACCATAACCGGTCCTGACGGATTCTCGCTTTCAGGCTCTGTACCCGCCAGTTCCATCAGCCTGTTAGGCAGTTCAATTTCCGTCTCGCTGGGTAATGCCGAGCTAGCCGCGGGTCATTACAGCATCAGCTTCACAGGGACGATGGGAGGGCTGGCCGTTGGCAACGTCAGCATTACGCCGAACGTCACGGGCACGACATGGCACCTCAATACCTGGGACGTTAACACCACGACGGTGAATGGCAATATTTTTGATGGCAGTGATGCCGCTGGCGCGCACGATCAGCTCTCAACCGTCCATACCCAGCTCACTATCACCGGCTTTAACGGCAGTACCGCCACACTCAATCCGACCAGCAGCATCAGTAGCACAACAATTCAGGGTCATTATGGCTCACTGACCATGAATCTGGATGGTTCATACATCTATACGCTGAAGCCGGGTACAACCGTGGCGTCGATGACCAGCAAGGAGACCTTTACCTATACGCTTAACGACCAAAACGGGCATACGGACACCGCGACGCTGACCATCAATATGAATCCACAGATGGCAAGCACCGCGCAGCATGACGTGATCATCGGCTCGGCCTACGGCGATACGCTGATTTATCACCTGCTTAATGCCAGCAATGCAACGGGCGGTAACGGAACGGCAGACACCTGGACCAACTTCTCACTGGCTCAGGGCGACAAAATAGACATCGGCGACCTGTTGGTAGGCTGGAATGGGCAGAACGCCACGCTCGGCAACTATCTCACTGTTTCCACCAATGGTAACAACACCGTGGTGTCTATCGACCGGGATGGTACGGGCACCACTTATCAATCAACTAATCTCGTGACATTGGAGAACGTGCACACCACGCTCGATGAGCTGATCCAACAAAATCATATTGTGACCTGACGTTAGCACCAAAACGCTAAAACTCTATAACTACAGCCCCGGATGCCATGACGTCCGGGGCAATAACAGTCGTCACTGCCCTATTTTACAAGGGATAAACCATGAGAAATGTCGCCCCTGTCGCTGTACTGCTGGCATTAACGCTCTGTTCCGTTCGTGCGAATGCCGAAGATGAACCGCAAATTATTACGCCGGAAGGGCTGGCAACCCGTCAGATGCTTCCCTCTCTGGATGGCTCTGTGGCCGATCTACCGCTAAGCGTTGCCGCTCCCGGAAGTCTGACACTTAACAACGCGGTGAGCCGCGCCGTGAGCTGGCATCCTTCTATTCGTGAATCCATTGGCAAACTGCTCTCGCAAAATGAGCAGATAGACGTGGCGAAAGCGAAATATTATCCGCAAGTTACAGCCGGAATGAACAACGGCTACAGCAATACCTACACCGACCATGGCTTCAGCCCTGCACTGGTCATTTCGGTGTCACAAATGCTGTATGACTTCGGCAAAGTCGCAAGCCAGGTGCGCGCCGAAACCGCCGGTTCGGCACAACAACAGGCAAACGTGTTACTCAGCATTGATACTGTCGCCCACGCCACCGCCAATGCTCTCGTCCAGGTTCAGACATGGCAACAGATGGTGGATGCCGCCGAAGAGCAACTGATCGCGCTAAACGGTATTGGTCGGCTGACCAGAGAACGTAATGATGAAGGGGCGACCTCGCTGTCTGACGTGGTACAAACCGATGCGCGTATTGAGTCTGCTCGTTCACAGCTGGCGCAATATCAGGCCAATCTCGACAGTAGCAAAGCGACATTGATGAGCTATCTCGGCTGGCGCTCACTTAACGGCATCAGCAATGAGTTTCCGGTAAAACTGGACAGCAGTTGCGATGTCGTAAAACCGGAGGATAAGTTAGTTCCTGCAGTGCTGGCGGCCTGGGCGCAGGCGAACGTCGCACAGGCCAATCTGGATTACGCCAACGCACAGATGACGCCAACCATTTCCCTGGAGCCATCTGTTCAACACTATCTCAACGACAAATACCCCAGCCATGAGGTGCTCGACAAAACGCAGTACTCCGCGTGGGTCAAAGTCGAAATGCCGCTGTATCAGGGCGGCGGTCTCACCGCCCGGCGCAACGCCGCCAGCCACGCGGTAGAGTCCGCACAGTACTCTATTCAGCGCACCCGACTTGAAGTACGGCAGAAATTACTGGAATCCCGCAGCCAGGCAATGAGTCTCGCTACTGCATTGCAGATCCTGCGCCGCCAGCAGCGGCTGAGCGAACGCACTCGTGAACTGTATCAACAGCAGTATCTGGATCTCGGCTCACGCCCATTACTTGATGTTCTTAACGCCGAACAGGAAGTGTACCAGGCCCGTTTTGCCGAACTCCAGACCCAAAGCCAGCTTCGCCAGCTACAACTGAACTGCCTCTACAACACCGGATCGTTGCGCCAGGCGTTCGCCTTAAATAACCGCAGCATTCAATCGGTGGAGATCCAGCTATGAGCGACGTCGAAACGGTTGTTGAAGATGCGATTGGCGAACCCGCCCTGAGCCAGTGGGCGCAGGCCGTTACCCACATTGCCAGACACTATCGCCTTACTTGCTCGCCTGGCGCTATCCAGGCCAACGCCCCATGGTTCGAGGGGAAAAGCAAAACCCTTGCTTTGACGCAATTAGCGCGCCAGGCGGGACTGTCCTTTCATGTACTGGACACCGCAAAGCAGGTACTTAACCAATGGCGTTTGCCAGTGGTGGCAGAACTGCACGACGGCCAAATCATGGTGATAGAACATTTCAACGGTGAAGACACACTGGATGTCTTTATCATTGCCGGCGAGGGACAACGCAACCGGCTGGCGGTGGCAGAGCTTCTGCCAGAAATCCATGCTATCACCGCACTGCGCCCGTTATCGGCGTTAAAAGACAGTCGGGTTGATCGCTATATTTCGCGCTTTAAACCCGACTGGATACGCGAGCTGGTTTTGCAGGATATCCGCCCTTACCTGCCCGTTATGATTGCTGCGTTTCTGATTAACGTCCTGTCGCTCTCCGGAATAATTTTTTCAATGCAGGTTTACGACCGGGTGATCCCCGCCCAGTCGTATCCGACTCTCTATGTTCTCTCGACCGGCGTCCTGGTCGCGGTATTGTTTGGCTTTTTGCTTCGCGAAGCACGTACCCACATTATGGATCGACTCGGTAAACGCGCAGACATGCGTATTTCCGATCGCGTGTTCAGCCACGCCCTGCGGTTGCGTAACAGCGCCGTCCCCCGCTCCACCGGAAGCTTTATATCCCAGCTCCGCGAGCTGGAGCAGATCCGGGAGATGATCACCTCCTCAACCCTGTCGACCATCGTCGACCTGCCGTTTTTCCTGCTGTTTATTGTTGTCCTGGCGTGTATTGCTCCGCCGCTGGCGTGGATAGCCCCAGTCGCTGCCATTCTGATGATTCTGCCGGGGCTGTTATTACAGAAAAAACTGGCGGTGCTTGCTAACCAGGCCGCACATGAATCCACTCTGCGCAACGCGGTGCTGGTCGAAAGCGTTCAGGGGCTGGAAGATATCAAGCTAATGCAGGCGGAGAACCGCTTTTTACAGCAATGGAACAGCTATATCCGCATTACTGGCGAGTCCGGACTACGCACACGCAAGCTTACCCAGGGGCTGATCGGCTGGGGGATGTCGGTACAAAGCCTGGTTTACGCCGCCATCATTATGTTCGGTGCGCCCATGGTGATTGAAGGCACGATGACCACCGGGGCAGTGGTGGCCGCCTCGATGCTCGGATCAAGGATGATCGCCCCGATGGCTAACCTGTGTGGTGTGCTGGCACGCTGGCAGCAGGTCAAAGCCGCCAAAATGGGGCTGGACAGCATTATGCAACTTCCCACCGAGACGCAGCACGATGAAGACCGGGTACACCAGGAAATCTTCCGTGGCCACTATCTGTTTGAAAATGCGCACTTTCGCTATCACAGTGACGACCAGCGCGTACCGTTACGCATCTCGCGTCTGGAAGTGATGCCCGGGGAGCGGATTGCTATTCTCGGGCGTAACGGCGCGGGTAAATCAACCCTGTTACAGGCTATGGCGGGCGGCGTAGAGATTATTCAGGGTGATGTCCGACTCGATAACCTAAGCCTGGCACAAATTGATATGGCTGATTTACGCCGTAATATCGGCTTTCTCAGCCAGAACGCTCGGCTTTTTTTCGGTACATTACGCGAGAATCTGACACTCGGCGCACCCCATGCCAGCGACACGCAGATATTCGAAGCGCTGGAAGTCAGTGGCGCGTCTGCATTCGTCAAACAGCTCGCCAAAGGGCTGGCGCATCCCATTATGGAGGGCGGTAATGGGCTTTCCGGCGGGCAGCGCCAGTCGATTCTGCTCGCAAGAATGTTACTGCGTTCGCCCAATATCGTCCTGCTCGACGAACCCAGTGCCTCGCTGGATGAACACACCGAACGGGAATTTATACAACGGTTAAACCAGTGGCTGGGCAACCGCACACTGATTGTCGCCACACATCGCGTTCCGGTTCTGGAGCTGGTCGAGCGCGTGGTGGTGCTCAAAGAAGGTCAGCTGGTCATGGATGCCCCAAAAGCGCAGGCGCTAAATGCAAATCGGGCACCTGCACAGACTCACGCTCGGGAGTGGAAAAATGAAAACCAATCCGCATGACGCCGCCATGGACGATCTCGATATCCGCCAGGAATACCGTTTTTCCGGCGCCAGTCGCATTATTCTGCTCAGCACACTGCTTTTTGTCATCCTGGGGGGATGGGCGTATTTCGGTAAGCTGGATGAAGTCTCTACTGGCAGTGGGAAAGTCATCCCCAGCTCTCGCGAACAGGTATTGCAGTCACTTGACGGTGGGATCCTCGCCGAACTCAGCGTGCACGAAGGTGATAAAGTTCAGGCCAACCAGATTGTCGCCCGCCTCGACCCAACGCGTTCTGAATCCAACGTGGGTGAAAGTGCCGCCCGATACCGTGCATCTTTAGCATCAAGCGCCAGACTGAATGCCGAAGTCAACGATTTGCAGCTAACGTTCCCCAGCTTGCTGCAGGCCTGGCCGGAACTTATCGCCTCTGAAACCCGGTTATATAAAAGTCGCCGGGCACAGCTTGCCGATTCGATGGTGGAACTACAGGATGCGCTGGTATCCGTGAACAAAGAACTGGCGATCACCCAACGGCTGGAGAAAAGCGGTGCCGCCAGCCATGTGGAAGTGCTGCGCCTGCAACGACAAAAAAGCGATCTTGGACTCAAAATAACCGACCTGCGCTCGCAATATTACGTGCAGGCGCGAGAAGCGCTGTCGAAGGCCAACGCCGAAGTAGATATGCTGGCGGCCATCTTAAAAGGTCGAGAAGATTCCGTCACCCGCCTGACCGTTCGCGCCCCGATGCGCGGTATCGTAAAAAATATTCAGGTCACCACGATTGGCGGCGTTATCCCCCCTAACGGCGAAATGATGGAGATTGTCCCGGTAGACGATCATTTGCTGATTGAAACCCGCCTGTCACCGCGCGATATCGCGTTTATCCACCCTGGACAGCGGGCACTGGTAAAGATTACTGCCTATGACTACGCCATTTACGGAGGGCTGGAGGGCGTGGTCGAAACCATCTCCCCAGATACCATTCAGGACAAAGTGAAGCCGGAGATCTTCTACTACCGTGTTTTTATACGTACCCATCAGGACTTTTTGCAGAACAAGCTGGGACGCCATTTTTCTATCGTACCGGGCATGATTGCCACTGTGGATATAAAAACAGGTGAAAAAACCATCGTCGACTATTTAATCAAACCATTTAATCGTGCAAAAGAAGCACTGCGCGAGCGGTAAATCCTTGCGGTTAAAGGGTTGTGGGGGCTGGTCACGTGTGTCACAAGTCTGATATACTTACTACAACACATTGGGGCTGATTCTGGATTCGACGGGATTCGCGAAACCCAAGGTGCATGCCGAGGGGCGGTTGGCCTCGTAAAAAGCCGCAAAAAAATAGTCGCAAACGACGAAAACTACGCTTTAGCAGCTTAATAACCTGCTCTGAGCCCTCTCTCCCTAGCTTCCGCTCTTAAGACGGGGATCAAAGAGAGGTCAAACCCAAAAGAGATCGCGTGGATGCCCTGCCTGGGGTTGAAGCGTTAAAACTAATCAGGCTAGTCTGGTAGTGGCGTGTCTGTCCGCAGGTGCCAGGCGAATGTAAAGACTGACTAAGCATGTAGTACCGAGGATGTAGGAATTTCGGACGCGGGTTCAACTCCCGCCAGCTCCACCAATCATGATTGGACAGTGCCAGGACAGCACTAGCAAAAACAGGAAGTTAGCAGTCTCAGCAGGACACCGACCAGACGGTGATGGGACAAAAAAGGATACGCAAAGGAGCCGCGGCTCTTTAGTGACATGAAAGCCCGCTTATGCGGGCTTTTTTATGTAAAGGATATAAGGAGAAGGCAATGTCATTAAGTTATGCTTGGGAAAAATTCCATACCGCAGTTTTAACTTTGGCTGGCGATGGCAACATTAAGGAGCGATTGTCCAACGCTTTTATCTTTAGTATCGATCACATTAAAGCTTCTGAAGATATCCCCGAGGATCTTCGTGAACAATTCGAAAGCCTTTGTGATAATTTGACCCGAATCGATCCAGTTGGAAACGAAGGAAAAGTCCAGGCTACAGTATCCCAAATTGATTCCTTTGAACTTTCCAAAACCGCAGAAGATATAGTCAGCTTTTACGACACCATCTGCCGCCGTTTAGCTCTAGAGGATGGCTATCTCTAACATGGGGTGTCGGGGGTCGGAGGTTAAAATCCTCTCGTGCCGACCAAAAACTCCTTTAAGAACCAGCCTTTACGGCTGGTTTTTTTATGCCTATTTTCTGAACGGGGAAGCAACGGGGAATTACGGGGGAATAATCCCGTCAAATGTTGCCTCGGATCGCTACCACACAATGATTAAGTAACCTTTTCACTTTCGGAATTCATCAATTCACAAAACCATCATTCCGATTTACCTTACAAGCTCCTTTTAAATCTTTAACGGTGCGCACCACTTTTTCTTACTGCCCTATACTTTCAGTCTGACATATGGCTGGAGGTTTCTATGTGTGGACGCTTTGCACAGTCAATGACGCGTGAAGATTATCTTATCCTGCTCGCTAATGAATTAGAACGCGACATTCCATACGATCCAGAACCCATCGGAAGATTCAACGTAGCGCCAGGAACAAAAGTTCTGCTTCTGAGCGAACGTGATGAGCAGTTGCATCTTGATCCAGTTATCTGGGGATACGCCCCCGGTTGGTGGGATAAACCGCCGCTCATTAACGCACGGTATGAAACTGCGGCCACCAGCAGAATGTTTAAACCACTCTGGCAGCATGGCCGCGCAATTTGCTTTGCTGATGGATGGTTTGAGTGGAAAAAGGAAGGCTATCAGAAACAACCCTACTTTATTCACCGGGCAGACGGTCAGCCGATTTTTATGGCGGCGATCGGCAGCACACCATTCGAACGTGGAGATGAAGCTGAAGGATTCCTGATAGTAACAGCTGCTGCCGATAAAGGACTGGTAGATATTCACGACAGGCGGCCTCTGGTACTGTCACCAGAAGCTGCTCGCGAATGGATGAGACAGGACATTGGAGGGAAAGAAGCGGCGGAAATTGCAGCCGACGGTTCCGTGCCAGCTGATAAATTTATATGGCATGCCGTAACGCGTGCCGTAGGGAATGTGAATAATCAGGGAGCAGATTTAATTAAGCCTGTTACTTAACCTGAATCAGATCCTCATAGCGAGTCGTATATCGTGGTGACAACAACTCTCTCTTCATCGCCCACTGTTGCTGGATCCCTTGTCCGGCGAAATAAAGCGCCCCCCTTCCTTCCTTTGCATTCAGATGATCCAGAACTTCCATCAACTTCTCACTACCCCGGCGAGGCGCATTATCATCGAACAGATTCAACTGGGCGATGCCCTGACTGAAGAAGTCCCCCAGCATTACCCCGGCTTTCTGATATCTGTGCCCGTCTTTCCATATCGCATCCAAGCTTCGCGTCGCTGCTGTAATGATGTCCCGGCTGTCCTGTGTTGGCGTGAGCAGTTTCACTGATGCGCTGTTACTGTAGTACGGTTCGTTCAGCGCAAAGGGTGACGTTTTGACAAAAGTAGATATGAAGCGGCAATACTGATGCTCTCCACGTAACTTTTCTGCGGCGCGCGACGCATAGCTACAGATGGCCTGCCGCATAGCGTCATAATCCGTAATACGTTCCCCGAATGATCTGGAACAGACAATTTCCTGCTTTACAGGTGCAAATTCCTCCAGTTCAAGACAGGGTTCGCCGCGCAGTTCGCGTACCGTTCTCTCAAGGACAACATTGAAGTGCTTCCGGATAAAACGAATATCAGTATCAGCCAGATCCAGAACCGTCTTAATCCCCATTGCCTCCAGCTTTTTGCTGATGCGGCGTCCTACTCCCCATACTTCATCAACCGGAAGTGCAGCCATCAGTCTGCGCTGGCGATCCAGGTTAGATAAATCCACCACCCCACCCGTCTTTTTCTGCCATTTTTTTGCGGCGTGATTTGCCAGCTTGGCCAGCGTTTTTGTCTGAGCAATGCCAACACCAACCGCCAGGCCAGTATTTTGATAAACCGCATCTTTTAACTCACGCCCAAAATCCTCCAGAATGCGGCAATTCCTTACGCCGGAAAGATCACAGAAAGCCTCGTCTATCGAATAAATTTCGCATCGTGGTGACAATGCCTCCAGTGTGGCCATTACCCTACTGGACATATCCGCATACAGTTCATAATTGCTGCTGAAGCAAACAACACCACATCGGCGGAATAAGTCCTTTTGCCTGAAATATGGGTCTCCCATTTTCACACCAATCGTTTTGGCCTCAGCGTTACGGGCAATAACACAGCCATCGTTGTTTGAGAGAACCACAACCGGCCGTCCCTTCAGGTCTGGCCGAAATGCAGTCTCACAACTGGCATAAAACGAGTTCACATCAACCAGAGCAAACATGTTTAGCTTGCCGCTTTCACGATAAACGTCACAACGCCAAAGATATCCAGCGTATCTTCGCTGTTTATCCTGATGGGAGCATAAGCACTGTTTTCAGGAATAAGCATAACTACCGGCTTTAACTGCAGACGTTTAACAGTAAACTCGCCATCAATGGCAGCAATCACAATATCTCCATGCACAGGCTTTCTTGATCGATCGACGACCAGCAAATCGCCATTACCGATACCCGCACCGATCATGGAATCGCCAGATGATTTTACGAAATAGGTCGCGCTAGGGTGTTGCACTAACAACTCATTGAGATCAATGCGTTTCTCAACATAATCCTGCGCTGGAGAAGGAAATCCGCATGGAACCAAATCGCCGAATAAAGGAAGCGCAACTATCTGACGTAACTCGACTGGTGAATAAAACTTCATAATAAACTCACTCGCATTGATACTGTTCATACATACAGTATATACTGTCATTATATACAGTAAAGAGGAGCTAAAGCATGTTTGTGGAACTCGTTTATGACAAAAGGAATTTTGATGGGCTGCCTGGTGCAAAAGACATCATTCTGGGCGAATTGACTAAGAGGGTTCACCGGATTTTCCCGGATGCTGATGTCCGGGTAAAACCGATGATGACACTGCCGGCGATCAACACTGACGCCAGCAAGCATGAGAAAGAACAGATAAGCCGTACTGTTCAGGAAATGTTTGAGGAAGCTGAGTTCTGGTTAGTGAGTGAATGAAGTTCTTAAATATCCGATACAACTTTGTTTTGATTAAGTTGCAGCGGATGAATTCTCAATCAAGCCCCTGTTGATCTGGTTTGTCCGGCCAGACAATTTCCAGGGGCTTACTGGTATTAATCCTGCTCAGAAGTACGGAATATCTTTCCCATTCAGTGAGCAGTGATGTCTCCTGAGCGGTTGACATCCCCAGTTTTACGGATCGGGAAAGCGGTGCAATAGCGGCTTCTGCTTCGGCATTAAGTGTTTTTTTCTTTTCTTCTGCCTGCCGTTTTAGTTCTTCATCAGTGTACTTCCGGGGAATAACTTTTCCCCCGTCAAATACCCATCCGCCGAAAATGTCACAACCATCAGGAATGCTGTCAACATCAACAACCGTCAAACCGCCGGGATAAAGCCGGGATGCATCTTCGCTAATGCTGCGAATAACGCCCGTATCATTTTCGATAGCCAGGCTGTATTTCTTTGTGAATTTTGGCAGTGATTTATACCAGTCCTTTCCCGTGGAATCGATAAAATACTGAATATCATCACCCAAAAAAAATTCGTCAGGAATATAGCGTTGTAAATTAATTAATTTCATTTTTAATCACCAATCGTTACCCAGCCACCATTTCGCCAAACTTGCAGAGGACGATATAAAGCGATACCGACCTGATTGCTCTCGTTTCCATTCCCGCCAGTCAGGACGCAGCCGGAAGGTGCTTCCACCAGTCCGCCATCCATAACCATACTGCTCTGCGCACCACGTTTCACACCAGTAACAAAGTTTTGGTTAACCCAGTTTTTTGCATCATTAATGCGATTAGTTATCCAAATATTTATCCAGCCAGGATTACCGTTCTCTCCCCATGCGGTTCCGTAAATATTTGCATCGGCCTGGATTGTACCTGAACCAAATTTTATATTAGCCTGTGGAATACTTAACTCGCCAGATTCCAGATTGAACATAAATTGCTTAACAGGACCACCACCCCACGGAACACCAAAAATACGGAACCTTCTGTCAATAAGATCCATACTCACAGATGCCCCCGTTGTGGTGTTAATAATTGTGTACTGCGGGCTGTCTGAACTTGATGTTTTAAGGACGATATCGCTTTCGACCAGCGTCAAGCCTCCGGTCATCGTGTCGCCGTTTTTATCAACGGCATTAGCTGCTTTATCAACCGTGGGCTTTAAACCGATATTCTGGACAAATAAAGCCGGATTAGGGATATCAGCGCCGTTCCTGTCTTTTTCCAGTCGCGCATTCGCATTATCCATCGCGATTTTGACAGCCAGCGGAGTCGCCGACTGTGTTTCACTGGTGCTGTTCACCGCACTGTTAAGCTGGAGCAGTCCCTTTTGTTGTGTAGAACCATCAACGACACCAATTGACTCCCGCGATGTTTTTTGTGCTTCCGCGCCACGCGCTTTTATCTCTTTCAGGTTCTGGTCTATACGCAGAAATAACCCATCTCCTGTGGAAACATTCAGCGTGATGCTTGAGGTATCTGATACAGCCAGGCGAAACTGCATATTTACGCTGACACCACCAACAGGTTTATCGATCGATGGGCAGTTTGCCACCGCGTAAAGTTCTCCGGTATCCGTCATTAAACCAACTTCACGAACGGTAAATCCACCAATCCCGGTCGGCAGAACGATTTTCGCCATTAACTGCGTGGACTGTTCCGGTGACACAACCAGATCAGCGATATATCCCCGGTAAGTTTCATTAATCAACCGGACTTGCGCCGGATCGGGCTTGACCTGTTTGCCATTACTGTCACCCACCACAAAGTGAGTCAGTGCAATCAGACGACCACTGGTAAGCGCCTCTGCCTCCAGTTCTTTACCCCGGTTAGTGATAATTGAGTAGTAATCAGCCATGAGATTCCCCGGCAAAAATGTCCACATCGATATGCGCTGTTGTCGCACCCGAAATATAAAAAACCCCGTCCATACCCACATTCGCCATCACATCAATTTTGCTCAGATAGCTGCGCAGGTTCTTGGCACGGTCAGTAAGCTGGCGGATCTGATGATAGAGAGCGTCACTGACCCCTTCACTGCTCTGTACTTCAATCCGGAAGGTGTAAGGTGCAGCGCGTGGGGTGTCTTCCCACCACTCAACCACGGTCGTGGGCAGGTTCACTGACCCGAGAGAACGGCGGACCGCCCCGGCCGTTCCCCTGTGCTGATGAACATAAGCGGCATCTTTTATCACCTGCCGCTTTTGCGCCTCTGTCCAGCTGTCATCCCAGAAATCAACAGCATGCTCCCAGGCCAGCCAGGGGAGAAGATGCGCCGGGCAGGTATCAGGGTTTTTGGACTTGCGCACCATATTGGTATCGAGAGTGGCGATTTGCTCCGCGCTGGCCTGCTCCTGCGCCCGCTCTTCATGAAATGCGCCAGGAGGCAGCAGGGATCGAAACTTAGCCGTCATTGCTGCTTACCTCCCTGCGGGTAACATTAATGGCGGTACACCACGGCGCTTTACCCGCTTCCGCTTCCAGATCTGCCACCGGAGAAATCAGCCTTACCCTGACCACACCGGATTGCTGCAGAGATGCATAAATGGCGGACAACGGGACGACGGTTTTAATCCGATGGGAAAGCGTGGTGTATGACCGCAAAACATCAATGGCATTATTCAGCACCGTACTGGCGTCCGGTCCTTCCGGAATTTCCAGTTCCGCCGTAACAGCATAGTTTGCAATCGTGGCACTTTTTACTGTCACATAGTCCGTTAACGGGCGGATTTCATCCGCATTCATCGTGCTGTTAACCTTATCGAGTAGGCGCTGCTCCGCCGTCCCATCCCCGGTACGGGACAGGACATAGACATCAACATATCCGGGCCGGTTATGGGTTTCCGGCCCATAGGCATCGGCATCCAGCACATCCGTGTCGGCAGACTTTGCATGAAAGCGGTAAGCGTTACGTGCGCCTGCTGTATTCAGCTGTGCCCATGAAAGCTGGATACGTTCGCGAAATGCTGCATCACCTTCCAGTTCAGGCTCCACAGGCGGAACGGCAAACGGATCGCCGGGCTTAATCACCTGCCGTTTAACGTTGAATGCGGCACCTATCTGGTCAAGGTCAGCCTCTTTTGCACTCGCGAGAAATACTGCCCGCACGGCATCATTAACCCGCTGAAAAGCCAGCGTCAGCTGATAGGCATTCACCTCCCCCTGCTTAAACGTCGGATCGGATTCCACCAGCGCATCAAACTGCTCATCAAGTTCCCGCAGGCGCGCCAGCCACCGGGTGAAGATTTCAGTCGCATCCGGTACCACAATGGCATCCGGTACGTCCAGTTCGGACAGGTTGATCACGTCATAGCTGCTTGCCATAAATCGTTATGTCTCCCGTTCTGACAGGTAAATTGGTTTCCTTGTTGATCCCCTCGATATCCAGTACACAGCCGGGCTCCCCTTCGGGAAAGGAGACAAGCACACGGGTTACCTTCAGCCGCGTCTCCCACCGGGCCAGAGCGGTCGCAGACGCGGCGATTATTTGTAGACGGGTCAAATCATCCCGTGGGTTATCCACCAGCGAAAACAGATCACTGCCATAGTCACGGACAAGAACCCGGCTCCCGATGGGCGTGGTCAGTATGTCGCTGACGGACTGGCGCAAATGGGAGACGCCGGACAGGCGCTTTCCGGTCCGGTTGTTTACACCGTTCATGATTAAATTCCTTTGCCGAGTCGCCGGATGGCGGCGGGTTAACCGAAGTAGGACGGGCCTGTTTTGTCCTGCTTTTCTGATTTTTTCGAAGCCGCTGCGGGTTTACGAATGTCCACGACAAGGTTGTAGGTGTAGCTGAATCCTGCTGACGTCAGAGAAAAGACCAGAGACTCAACCACCCAGGCCCGATCCTCACGGGAGCCAAAACCGGAAGTCGTCACACCTGCCTCTGCTGTCAGCGGAACATGTTTGGGGCGACATGGCCCCGTGAGCGTCATTTTCTGCTCGTTACGTTTTGCCTGAGTTTTCCTGGAGTTTGCCTGTTGCTCGGCAGTGGTTTTCTCCGACTGGGTATAGGGATTGATCATCGCCGGGCCATCATGTTCAACCGAGGAGGTTTTTGTCGTACCATCCTCCTCGTCGTAATAACGCACGCCGATTTTCTCTTTGGCTTTTCCTCCGCTCCCCGTGGCTTTCCCCGTCGAACTCCCCCGCTCACCTTCATTGTAGGACCAGTTTGATACTTCATCCGGTGTGATGGTTATCCCGCCAGTCTGTTTCCCTGAAGCCGTGACCGTGGCTCCCTGCTGCAAAAAAAGCCAGTAACCGCCTGATGGTTTGCTCACTGCGTTGTAGTCACGCGCAAGCCTTGCAAGAAGGTTGGCATCAGATTCAGCCACCTGATCGATGTGGCTGATATGAATATCTTTCAGCGCGTCGGCCACGCGGGGAATAAGCCCGTTATCGGTGGCCACTGTTTTGACAACATCGGCAAGGCGAAGGTTATCCCAGCTCCGGGTCTTCTGGCTGGTCACGTCTCCGGGGTGTTTCTGGGCATTCATCGGTGCGGCGGTCGCATACAGCTCGATACGCCTTGGCGGACCGCCGCTCGAGACGCCACTGACAACAAACCAGCCTTTATCGATCAGTTGATCATTGAATCCCAGAGCGACCCGAAGCCGGGCACCTTTGGTGGGAAGCGCCAGCGTTTCAGAGATGAGACTGATTTTCAGTTCATCTGCTTTTGCTGTTGCCCCACCATAATCCGTCAGGGTCAGTTCACTCAGGCACTCTTGCAGCACCCGGGTTATATCTTTCCCTTCGGCCTGTATGCTGAATGCCGGCGCATATTCCGGCCTTGCTGTCTGATCTGCCATATTAATCCCATAAACTGAATGGCGATTCCGCAACAGGTGTCACCAGATCCGGCAGTGTGATGTACAAGCCGGAAGGATACACTGCCCCCTGCTCCGCCAGCCCCTGATTGGCCTCAAGAACCTGAGTCACTGAGTCTGAAATGTTTTCAGTACCGTAATGCACGGCGCAAATCGCATCCAGTACGTCCCCGTCACGGGTTTGATAGATCGTCGGCATAGTGTTTTAGCGTCATCGTCCAGTTTTTATTTCGGTGACCACCACCCGGTAAAAACTTATTCGTCGTGTCTGAAAAGTCGGTCACCACCCACCACCCCAGCACATCACCTTCTCCGCTGACAAGCTGCTGAGGTTTAGCCTGATCGGCAAGATCAAACAACTCATTCACCGCTCCCACCCCTTTACGGAAAAAGGCGTGAGACTGCCCTTCAAGCCTGACAGTACGCCCGGGCTTTCCGGTATACTGAAGAAGGTCCTGTTTGCCGATGCGTTCCTGTTCGCTCCAGCGCCAGCTGGCCTCACGGGAGAGCTGATGATAAGCCGTTGTATCAATCGAAAAGGCAAAATTCCCCAGCATCATCATGACGCGGGCTTCCTGCCCACCCCGTAATGCGCCTGTACTGCGCTGACCGGAATCTTCAAATATCGGGATAATTTCACTCACCAGAGAAGCCCCCCATCCAGAAGGCTGTTATCACCATTAAAGGCAGAATTGTTTTTCGTCACCGTTGTGACTTCATCGGCAATGGCTTTCTCATCCTGTCCCGGCGCGGCATTAATTTCGAATCGGTATTCGAATTTTCGGTTGTCTGTAACCTGCCTGGATGGCGGCTGTTTATCCAGGTTGTCCATACGCTGAAGCAAGTTATCCCAGTACCCGACATCTCCACCCGACGAATCTGAAGGTGGTTGCACTGAGCGCCCGTTGTTCCTTTGCAACGCTGCATTCCAGTTTAAAAGCGTGTCGCCGCCTTCCGGTGACAGGTATTTATCAAGCGATTTATTAAATGCCTCTTCATCATCACTAAAAAAACCCCGCGTTGAGGTGTAAGACTTTTTAACATCGTCAGCGAGGTCTGGATTGTCCTTCAGTTGCTGCTCGAACCATTCTCCCTGCCCTTTGCGCCCCGCAGTCATTCTGGCGATATCCACCGACCCAGTCATAGCCAGTGACTTCAGCACATCCTTTTGATCGTTCCTGTCATCTGGCAACAGCCAGGACAGTTTTTTAGCCAGGGCATAAATAATTTTGCCGACAAAAACCACCCCCTGTCCGAAAGACAGAACGCCGGGATACAGGTCGTTTCGCAGGAAAGTCACAATTCGCCTGACCCCACCACCTTTGAACCAGTCGGCAAGATCATCCGTCAGGCGCCTGATATCAGGCGCCAGTTCATTTCCCAGTTGGCCGGAAATTTCTGCGACCGCAGAAGAGAAAACCGTGCGGAGATTATTGATAGCCTGATTACCCGCAACCGCACCATCAGCCCCCTCTTTGGTCACGAGGTTGTAGCGCCGCTGTTCATCCATCAGGTCGCGGTAGCTCCGGCCAGACTGCTTGATAAGCATCAGAAGTTTGCTCGCTTCCCCGCCAAAAAGAGAATCCAGGGCGAAGGAGGCTTTTGACTCGTCCTGAAGGCTGAGCGCCCGTTCAACAATTTTGTCGAACTGCGCCATATCGCTGAGCCCTGCAAAATCACCCGCTTTGAACCCGAGCGTTTCAAACGCATCCTGCAGCGAGCTCTGCTTACCGTTCTGTTTGTACTCCCCGGATTTGTGCAGATACTCTTCAAAGAGATCGCCAATGTTTTCCGCATTCATGTCGTACTGCTTCGCCAGAGAATCCCAGGCATTAAACGTGGCCACATCCACGCCGTAGCTTTTTGCCACATTAGTACGGGTTGCCGTTTCAGCATTGGTGGCGGCTGGCGCTATCAGTGTGCCAAGTGCTGAAGCCACCACACCGCCACCGCCAATAGCCAGCCCGGATCCAAACATCCCGCCCACCTGCCCGGCGATCCCCAGACCGCGCCGGAACAGGCCTTTACCGGCACCTTTGAACGCCTGAATGCGCTGTGCTTTTTGCATCTGTACATTCAGTTTCTGCTGCTCCGCCTCCGTTTTGCGAATTTCCCTGGAAACATCGGTATAGCGGCGCTTCAAATCCACCAGGCTTTCACCGGCCAGTTTGGCGCGTTTGATTTCTGCTGCCAGTCTGGTCTGGTCTTTTGTCAGTCGCTCAGACTGCTTTCCGACTTCTTTCAGGCTTTTTTGCAAGCCATCTGCAGATCGTTTCCATGAATTATCCAGGTTTCCGCCAAAGGTAATGACGGCTTTAAGGTTCTGACTTATTGCGCCCACGGTTCATCGTCTCCAGTTCGTCGGTCAAAAAAACAGAGAAAGTGCTGAACGGCATATCAAGGTATTCCGCCATCGGGAAATGCAGCCGCCGCCCCAGAAACCTTATTGCCCGGAGGAGCCCACCTTCGGTCGCTTCGCGGGCGGGAGCATAAAAACGTTAAAGGCATCCGTGAGCTGTGAATAATCTGCTGCCGTCATCAGCCAGAGATCCTGTTCACTGAGATTGCACAGCAACGCAATCATGCGGGCTTCTTTCTCTTCTTCGTTGCCGCGGTCTTTGGCATGAGTGATGCGATCACGAACCAGCGGTTCACGCATAGTGACTTCATCGATCACGACCCCGTTATCAAGTGATACGGGGGTGTACAGTTTTATAACGCGGTTTTCACCAGGAAAGCTCATAGGGTGCTCCATAAAAAACGGCGCGCAGGCCGTTACAGTGGTGGGATAACAGTAAAATCAGAGACGCACTTTGGCAGCAAGGCCTGAAAGCACATCAACGCCATTCACCCGGCGGGCGAAACGCTCTGTATCAATGGCAAACAGTTCGCGCCCGTCCAGTGACTGACGGTAGTAGCTGACAGCAATATCAACCGTCACGGCATTTTCGGAAAGCGTGTCCTTACCTCGCGCATCCGGCGTGACGGTCTGTACAAAGCCCTCAATTTCCTCAACCGTACCGCGCGCAGTGCCGTTACCGAGATAGCCCTGATAAGCCGTAAAGCGTGAACGGCTGCCACTGACAAAACCGAAGCTGGCCAGCATGTCCGTATCTATCCCATAAAATTTAACCTGACAGGTCAGTGCTTCCATGCCGTCATCAACCGGGGTGGGTGCATCCTGTGCGCCGGTACGCAAATCCGTTTTAACAATTGCCAGTGACGGTGGCGTAAATTCATGCGCCCCCTGAATACGGATCCCCTGCCGGAAGAAGGTCCAGACGCGTAGTGTGTTTTTATCGCTCATGCTGCAAGCATCTCCTCAAGCGCATAGTTATTGTTCACCCGGACGCGCAGGCTGATAAGTTCAGTCGGCGATTTCGGACCAAAGTCATAGTTGATGTACAGGACACCCGACGCCATGGTTTCCGCTGTGTTCAGTTCTTCATCCAGCCAGGCCCGCCCACCGAATATGGCGCCAAGCCCGACCAGTTGCCGCATATAGGCATTGATGGTGCCGATAATGTCATCCGCATTTTCCCGGTCCAGTGGGCGGTCAACATACTCCAGCATGGTTTCCTGAATGCTGTCCTCAATAACATCAGCAGTACGGCGGACAGATTCAAAACGCCACTGAGGATTGGTTGCACACAGGCGGTTCCCCCAGTGTTTAAAACCCGCCCGGCGGATAATGGTGGACACGTTCTGCATGTTGAGCAGGTTTGCATCGCAGTTCTCATCCCCGAGGATAAATTCATCGATCTGCTCAACACCGAGGATGTTGTTGATGTCCTGGTTCGACTTGCTCCACCACCAGCCTTTTTCAAAGTCGATGCGGGCGCGTAACCCGGCAGCAAACGCAGAGTAAGGGCGATAAACCAGCTGGCCATCAGCATCACTCGCCTGGACCCGCGGGCGCAACAGTTCAGTTCGTGCGCCATAGGACTGGCGGCGCTGTACCACTTCCTGCAGCGTCGCACCGGAGGCGCAGTCAACATATGCGACGGCGCGCAATTTCCCGGCCACGGTTTCCAGCCCCTTACCAACTGCATCGTCCTCACTGAAACCCGGTGCAATCACAATACGCGGCTGGTACGTGGTTACAGATTTCGCGGATGACAGGGTGCCGATCCCCTTCAGTACCGCCGCGCGTTGTTTTGCCACATCGTTTTCATCTGCAACACGCACCACCACCGTCAGCGCATTACGCTGATCGTTAATGTCTGTCAGTGCCTGTTTCAGCGTACCTTTTTCACCCAGGCGGGATAACAGCGTGGTGCCGACGACCGCCACCGGCGTATTGAGTGGAAAGGGTTCATCTTCACCCCCAGCTAATTGCAGGCCGAAGGGCTGGACAATCCCATCACCGCGCCCGCTCGCACTGACTTTTGCGCCATCAACACCACCGACAGCCTCAGCAACATCCCCGGGTTTAGCCGTGATAACACCGTGCTCATCACAACCCAGCGTGATTTTCAGTGTCAGCGATTCAGGATCCCAGCTTGCTGACGTCACAACCGCAGCAGGATTTTCGGCTGCCGGCTGTCCGGCCAGCGCAGCGACATTGATGACATTGCCTTCCCGCCCCTTAATGGTTGCCGTGAAGTCGATAACGTTATCGAGAATGGGTGTACCGGATGATCCCGATGCGGCTGTTCCCCCCGACGCATCAGGTGCAGTTCCCACCAGGCCGATAATGGCGGTCTGAATCGTGGTAACCGCCACCGTACCCGAGGTGAGTTCAATAGTTTCAACGCCATGTAACTGAGACATGTTTTTTCTCCAGGCATAAAAAAACCTGCCGCAGCAGGTCACATTTTCTGATTAGGTTTATCGGTGAGCCCGCCGCTGTCGCCGCGGTGATCGTGGTTGTTAAATACTTCACGTATCTTGCTCATGCTGCCGGATTTATCCGTTATCTCCTTAGACGCCCCGATATTCCCTGCAACCGACGTGTCAGCATTAATCTGAGTTTTGCCCTGAACTGTCAGGGTATCCGTAATTTCAACCGGACCATCCAGCGTGCCTTTACCGACAATTTTGTAAGTTCCACCATCAGCCAGCGTAATCGTCAGGGCATGCGCGTTCCTGTCATAACGGATCTCGGTCCCGTCGCTGTAACGCGTAATGTGCTCGCTGTCACTTCCTTCCGGCACCGGCAGCTTTCCCGTGTTCCAGCCGGGAAACACCCGTCCATTGTTGAGTTCTCCGGCTTCGGACAGGACCGTAACCGCATCCCCCACGGCATAAGGATTTGAATCAGCACGGTTAGTTCCTGAAAACCCCTGGCACAACGGCAGCCAGGTCGTGATGATATCCCCCAAATCCACCCGGCATTTTGGGATGCGATCGTGCCTGACGGAGTGGATAACACCGCGCCGGACAAGGTTCGCCAGTCTGCGCTGCAGGTCGCCTGCGATATCACTCATCGGGCTGAGCCTCCCAGATAAGCTGATAGTCATCCACGTGATTACGGCCCGTATCAGGTGCAACACCCAGCCAGGCCTGCTGCAGAGGCATGCCATTGTTTGCAAAGGGGTCAGTACCAAATGCAGCCGCCTGGGTGAATGAAATACGCCAGACCAGATAATCATCCATTCGCGGATCAAACTCATCACGTTCAGCCGTGGTGAATACCGCAGGCTCAATATGGCCCAGACCAAACTGCTGCCCGTCAATCCACTGGGTAATATCAGCCGCAGCGGTTCTGACAAAAATCTCAGGCTGACTCACACCCGATCCAGCGGCATCCACCACCACGAAGAGATCACAGGTTAAATTAACGCTCAGTTGCCCCTCATTTCCTCCGCCCTGTTCCCAGCTGTTAATCGAGAAATACACCGCGGGCGTGGTCAGGCCCGAAAAGCGGGGAACATTTCTTTCCGGATACGCACCGGCATCACGCACCCATCCGATTTTTTTTAATGCGTCAGTCACAGCATCGTGATACCGCCCCAGCAACAGTGGCTCGGCCATCGTTCGTTACCTCAGACAGAAATACGGGCTTTTACGCGCCCGCGAATGTCGGTTTCAAAGTGATGCATAAAAATCTCCATCGCTTCCGCAAATGCGTTGTCCTCGATGTAGTTCAGCATCGGTTCGTAGATATCCATTTCTGCTTCGCGTGTCCGGCGGGTCAGGGGATCACGAATAACCACCGTCCTGCGATTATCCCGTTTTGAACGGGACACCTCCCCGTTTTCAAACGACCGTTCGCTCAGCAGATTACCTTTCGGGGAAAATCCGGCGTTTTCTGCCTGGCGGCGCGCTTTAGTAAAACGCCCCGTGTTGCGGTCACGCCGGGTATGGTGCGGTCGCAGCCGCCCGTTGATTCGTCCTTTAAGGTCTTTCACCTTAATGGCATTCAGCCCGAACCAGAGCCGGAAGTTATCCAGTTGCGATCCCCTGTCCAGACGAAAAGACAGCAGACGGCGCCGGACCAGATCCATACTGCGTGGGGCCAGCCCGTCTTTCAGATCCGCCATCGCTTTCTTTCGCAGCGTGGCGGCAGTACGCCTGAGTGCGCGCGAGTATGCTGCACGGAACTGTTTTTGCGTCGCACCGATACTGTCCGCAATTCGCCAGATTACATCCACATCAATATCGACGGGTAAATCCCGTCGCAGTCGAGACTCCCGCGCCATATCAGCTCCACTTATCGATCTGAGGCTGTGTTTTGCCGGGTTCCCCATATACCAGCGTGACGCGGGTCCGCCCTTCTTCATCCGCGCCGATATGTGTCACCCGGTAAGGGATGGTGTTGATCACCACACCGTCATGTTTTTCGAGACCGGAAATATCCGCAGTCATTGCACTGAACGCCGGGGAATGGTTCTGAATTTCCCCGCCGCCCGGTACACCCGACAGCGCATCCGGTGATTCAAAAATCACGGTCACCAGACGCGGGCCTTCACCCGTTTGCAGGCATGCAGGGACTTCTTCGGCAAACGCCCGGTTAATCCGGGCATCTGCTTTAGCCAAACGCTCCCGGAACCGGCTCATCAGAACCCCAGGCGGACGGCAACATCAGCAGCATCCGCCTCAGCTGCTCCCCAGGCGGAACCAACAACCGGGTTTGGCGTTGCATCATCGCCTTTTGCCACCGTCAGCTTGCCGCCAGCCAGATACAGCTTCTGGCCTGCCGCAATTTCTTCTGCCGCTTTAGGCAGCACAAAAACACCGGCCATATGCAGTGTTCCCCACTCGCCTGCTGGAATATCGCTGTGTGCCACCCCGGCAATTCCGCCGACCGCCACCAGCGCACCGGATGAAACGGCATCAACACCCGCATTGTGATAATCCAGTGTGGTACCGTCCTGCTGATAGTTATTCGCCATGTTTTTTCTCCATAAAAGGAAAAGGCGACCAGCGCCGCCTTCAGGGATAAAAAAAACCGCCAGGCGGCGGTCGTTATTTTTTGGTGACTTTAACCAGCCCGCGCCAGTCAAGCGGGGCCACACCCGCATCAATGCGCACCTTGAAAGCGGCACCGTCAACAGTGAAGCCCTGCTGCTGTTCCAGATATGGCGTGTCGATACCGTCCAGATAGGCCACTTCAATGGTGTCGCGCCCCTGCGCAGCAGTCAGGTAATAATCCGTCGGGCTGCTGTCATCCAGGCGGGCCTCAGAAGCCACTGTCACAAAGTTCTGGATCGGGTTAACGATCCCGCTGTTCACGTCTGCGCCCGGTACGCTGGCGGATTTAATCAGCTGGTTTGCCCGTGACTCAATTGCGACTGGCGTCAGCATGTAGGCCGGACGAATATTCAGACGACGATCGCCGGATTTTTGCAGCAGCATTGCCTTACGTGCAATATCCAGCCCTTCAATACTTAGATCGGCTGCAACAAGGTTGCCATGATCGGCGTGGAACAACGGCTTACCGTCCGACATTTTCGGATTGCTGGTCAGTACAGCCCAGACCAGATCGCCGACGGTGGCTCGCGCAGCAAGCCCCATTGCCTGCGGGATACGCGTCAGCATATCCAGGTCGTCGTTGATGATAGTCTGGCGGTCAATGCTGAAAAGCTCACCATAGGTGGCCAGTGCAATCGGCTCACCGCGATCTTTAATGGTGACATATTTATATTCCGCCCCGGCGCGAACCTTACGCAGCGATGCCAGTGATTCCAGGCCAACGCGGTGCGCGGTTTTGAAATCGGTCAGTGTGCCTTTACGGGTCCACTGTTCGAATGTTTCGCTGGCCTCATCCCAGCCAAGCAATGCCGCCTTATGCGCCACATCCATCAGGATATTGCCGAAATCGCTGCTGCTGTGGGTGAACGCCAGCCCAACCATCGCCTGTGCGGTACCGACACCAGAAATACCGATACCACGATCCACCAGCGAGGCGCGGGCCAGTTCGCGCAGGGTATACCCGTTGTAGGCGTTATCTTTTTCTGCCTGCGCATAGCCCGCACGGTTCATCACCGCCGCACGAATGGAATCACCAACAATATTCCCGTTACCCGCATGGATGTGAACTGCACCCGGTCCGGCACTCGGGGTCGTCCCTGCCGCCAGCGCATTGAGCAATTTGGTGCGGGCCTGTTCCGCTGAGCAGGAAATATCCGTGATGCATTCTGCTTTCAGCGAGCCGAAAGCAGGAAACGCATCAAACACAGCGGAAACTGCGCTGACTCGTTCAGTATTCGCCGCCTGCATCTGCTGCTGGAGCTGGGCGGCCAGCGCGGTAATGTCGATATTTCCCGCCAGCGGTTGCTGGGCTGGCTGCGGTGTTGTTGGGTTATTTGCGACCTGCGGAGCCGGATTTTGTGCGGGTTGCGGCTGACTGACAGGAGCTTCGGCGCGCGGCCCAAAAAGGTTGTTAATCTGTTCTGGCATATTCTGGTAATCCTTCAGTTTATTTTGATTCACACAGGCCGCGGCCTGCAGTTCTGGTTCAAGCGTGTCAGCAAAACCTTTTTCCACCGCCTCCGCGCCATTAAGCCAGGTTTCAGCTTTCAGCATCGCCTCCAGTTCTTCCTGCCCCAGCCCGGTCTTGTTCATGTAGGCACTGAGCATCAGCGCTTCATTACGATCAAGCCAGGCAGCGTAGTCACGCATATCATCGGAATCCCCGGCGATCCCACCCCACGGCTTGTGTACCATCAGCCAGGCATTTTCCGGCATATGCACCGTGGCACCGGGCAGGCAGACAATCATTGAAGCCATACTGGCAGCCACGCCGTCCACCCAGATATCCAGCTTCGCCTTCAGACGGGACAAGGTGTTAAAGATGGCAAATCCCTGCATCACATCGCCGCCCGGGCTGTGGATATGCAGATCGACGGCGCTGGCCTCAAACACCCCGGCTTCCTTACAGTCGGAGACGAACTGCTGAGCGGTAATCCCCCAGCCGCCGATCACGTCATAGAGAAATATTTCCACACGCCCTGCAGCCAGGGCGCGTATCTCATACCAGCACTGACCGTTTGCGGCATCGATACCAGCCACACTGGCGCGGGGATTAATCATCGTCCCGCGACGGGGCGGGCTTATCATTTGCTGCATCAGGGAGCACTCCTTTATCGTTGGCGGCGTCTGAGTCGAACACCAGCCCGTTTTCTCGGTTGAATTCGGTTTCACGCATACGCTGTCGCTTCACCTCCTGGGGGGATTGCCCACGGGCGCGGATCCACTCCGCTTCAGTTCCCGCACCACCGCGCACAATTCCCCGCCAGGCCATTGCCTCTTTTACAGGGTCAATCCACGGCATAACCGGGCCAAGATAGGTCGCATTAAAGAGGGTTGTTCGATCCACATCCGGTGGGATATCTGTCGTTAACAGCGCCATCGCCAGCCAGGCGCGGTATACCGGGCGACTGTGTTGGCCAACAAACCATTGCTGCAGTACGTTATAGCCTTCGTAGCTTTCCACCAGTTCCTGGCGCTGGGCGCTGTATGTGCCATTGTAGTCACGGGCAATACTGGAATAGCTTCCCCGGCTTCCGGCGGCAACAGCACGTAATTGCCCGTTGCGAAACTCATGAAGATGGACATTCGGACGATTGGACTCGACCATGCCCAGATCTTCGCCCGGTGCCAGATCGTCAAAAATCATCCCGGGCGCGATATCAAAATAGCGGTATTTATTTTCTGACGGCTTCCAGTCATCTTCTTGCGGGAAAGTAGCGGCATCACCTCTCTTGATATAAAAGCCCAGCGCGGCAGCGATTCTTGCGGCCACGCGTTCACTCTCTTCGTAATCCTTAATGTCGCCAAGGCGGCGGATCACGCCGTGTAACAGACTCACCCCGCGTAACTGATGGAGACGTTTTCGCTGCGCGAGATGCAGCATATTCTCAGCAGCAACAGTTTTCAGTTCTGCGCTAAAACGCGTCATGTTGGCCGGATGGAATTTATAAACACGGTAGCCTGTCGGACGGCCCCAGTTATTCACAATAATACCCTGACGGATCTGCTGCCCCGAGGTGCTGTTCAGGTTCATCGGCACAAAGTCGGCCTCGAGCAACTCCAGAGAAAACGGCACACTGGTCGAGTGAGTCAGACCAGCAACTGGCCCTCTCACAAGCTGGGTAAAAATTTCACCATCACGCAGTGCGGAACGCAGCGCCAGCCGTTCCGCTTCCGGGCGGGTAAACATCCCGGTCACTTCCGGGCGAACTGACCATTCGGACCAGAGCGCGGAAATCTTTGCCGCAAATTCTTCATGCAGTTTGCCGTCCAGCCCCAGTGGCTGCGGTTCAACCTGAATCCCCTGGGCGCCAATCACCCGCTCCTCGAGCTTATCCAGCAGACCAATTACAATGTCATGGTCTTCATCCAGCGCCCGCGCCTGCTCGCGCAGTGATATCCCTGCAACACCAACAGCAGTGTCAGCCGCGCGGCTCTCGCGCTTCGTTTTATTAAGCCGGGAAGGCTGTGCCGCATCGTATGCCTGCAACAGCATTTTGTTTCTGGCGCGTGCGACTGCCCACCCTGGCGCAATTGCACCAAGTGCTCTGTCGAAAATACCCATGGAAGACCTTAATTAAATCTGGCGAGTTTGAAAGATCCACCGCGACGGTTCACGGCAACCCAGCGTTTTTCCCAGTATTCCAGCTCTCTGCGAAGCGCCACGGGATCATGGTTAGTTATGGCGCGACCATTTACGCCCGTAAAAGACACACTTTTCCCGTCCAGGGAATCACGGTATGCCTGGCGTACTGTTACCAGCATCTGCTGAATTTCTGATTTCGTCACAGCCAGCCTCCGTTGTCACTGACACCCAGCCAGCCACCAGAAAGCGGGCTGGGCTGTTCAGTTACAGAAACAGGAGACGAACGTACAGGTACCGCTTTTTTCACAGCAATCTCCCTGGGGCGCTCCCCGTCAATGATGTTTGAATTACTCTCCTGAGCGGCAGCCCATGCCGGGGGCTGTTCCCAGTCCCGGATTTTTTCATAACCACGCAGGACAGCGACGGCGTGGGCATAACAGAAAAGGTCAAAGGCTTCGTTATTGCCTTTTCCGGGCTTGCGCCATTTTCCGTCCGTGCCGCGTTCTTCGTAGGTCAGTTCCTCGTAGAACCACTCCCCCAGCCAGTCAGGAAAATGGATATACCCGGCACCTGGGGTTTCACGTTCAAGGTTGTTACTGAGCTGATCTTTTAACAGGTCCGTCTGCAACAGATATACCGGAACCTCACCACGCGCATCCGCCCGGCGGTCGCTTCGGCCTGTGTTGTCAGGGTGGGTTTTGGTAATGATTTTCTGGCGTCGGGTGCTGTCACCTTTTATCAGGTAAACCCGTTTACCCAGTCCGTCACGACGACACTGGCGCCAGAATTTATAGGCGTTATCCGTTACCCCATCTTCCCCGCCGCTGTCGACAGCCATTGCAAGAATGGGCATCCGTCGCGAAGGGTCTGACTGCAACGCATAAGTTTTTTCGAGAACATCTGTGATAAGCAGTTGCCAGTCTTCCGGATAGGATCCGGGATGCACCTGCTGCGCCTCACCATTTTCATCACAACGCAGGGACTGGCGGATGTTATAGCGGTCCACCAGCCAGCGTTCGCCGTTTTCACCGTACCCGATTATCTGAACGACAAAACGGCGCTTCTTCCCGCCCTGCACATCCACCGACGCCAGAAGAAAACGGACTTTCGGCGGCACAAGTCGTTTGCCATAGTCTTCTGCCCGCAGCATCAGCACGTCAGCACGTCGCTGCTCACTGGCTGAACGGGGAAGATAAGGCAGCCCCCAGTCAGTATTAATTACCGTTTTGAGCGTTTCTTCGCTGCCGGTGGCTTCATAGTCCTGTTCCGCCGTCAGTAATTTGTAAACCAGTTGCGCCCATGTCTGGTATGCCGCCGCAGGTCCCTCCATCCAGAACGAGGCAATGCGCGAGCGTCGGGCTTCTCCGGTTATGTTGCCCTCACGGTCGATAGTCTGTCCCTCACGCAACCAGACACCCTTTCCGTTCAGTTCCCGCTTTCTGTCGGCGGTAATCATGCCGCTACAATGCGGGCAATCAATATGCGCCGCTTCACTGGCTTTTACCGGGTCAGACGTTTCCCGGTAACCTGTCATCGCCTCCATGGCCGGTTGAAAGTATTCCCCGCAATGTGGACATGGCCAGTACCAGCGACGACGATCGCCGCGGTTATATAAAGACAGGATCCCGGTCGTGGGAGGAGCTTCGTGAGGTGACTTTCTCCGCCACTTCGTATTGGTGATTTCCCTGCCCGGTGAACTCTCGACCAGCGTCATCCCCGCCGACATAAAGGTGGTGGTACGTTTTGAAGCAAGCGAAAATCCGTCCCCTTCCCCGTCGATATCTTCCGGGAAGCGATCGTAATCCGTCAGCGCCACACACTTAAAATCTGAGGACGACATGATGTTGATAGACGGCCAGCCTATCTTCAGGTAGTTCCCGGCAAGGAAAGTCCGGTCATGCACGTTGTTGTCATTGCGTGAAGGACTCAGCCGGCACGCCACCTCCGGGCTGACACGAAATGTTCGGGCCAGACGTTTTTTTGAGTGTTCGCGCGCTTTCTCTTCCGTCATCTGAATGATGAGCATGTCAGACGGATCGCAGACAACGTTGTACACCACCCAGCCATCAATCAGACCAATGGTTTTACCCGTTCGAGCAGGGCCAACAAAAATGACAGCATCATATTCGCGTGATGCCAGGCAATTCATCGGCTCCACAACATAAGGGGCAAGATTAGGATCCCACTCAACGGAGTTACCCACGCCGACCGGAACACGCATATATTTATGTACGGCTTCCGCTACAGGCATTCGGCGCGGTGCTCTGATGATCCCGGCAGTGTTTTTTCTTAGCTCCGCCGCCGTGGCCTGTCGCATGGCTTACTCCTCTTCTGGCGAACTGTCCTCCTGTTCCGGCGTATCTGCCTGCTCAACCTTCAGGGCTATCTGATCCCGCAGGTCATCGATGACTTTTTGAACCCGAACGACAGCTGCAGGCGTCATCGCGCAATCACGTTCAAGAATATCTGGCAGCGTTTCCAGCACCTGAACGACGGCTTTTGCCATTGATGAAAATTCTCGGGTCACTGTCGATGCCGGGATTAACTCACCTGTTTCCTGCTGGAATTTAAGCCTCTCGCGTTCAGACTGAAACCACGCCTTACGATCCGGCGGTAACATCTTATCGATATCCACCAGCTCGGGTGCCGTGGTCCGGCCCAGCAGTTCCCGGAGAATATCCACGACAGAATAAAGCTTGAGACGAGAATTACTGCCCGGAGCAGGCTCAACGTTATTCAGCTTGCTGGAGATCGTCTGACGATGAAGGTCGGTCACCGCTGCAAGTTGATTGATGTTGAGGCGAAGGTTTTTCAGTTCGTTATCCATGATGATGAACAATATTTAACCATTTCGACATCGTGAATAATTTCACGACTGAAATATCAACAAGTTAAGGGAATGATGATGATGCCGATAAAATGCAAAAAACCAGCCGTTTTCCGCGTGTCCTCGCCCCCTCGGTGTTCAGAATCGCCAAGAGGACCCGCGCAAATGATAGGAATTATCAACAAAAAACCCCGCATTAGCGGGGTGTGTAATTGCGATACTATATATTTGGAATTAGAGCGGAGTATATTTTTCCTTAAGCTCTTTGCCCCAATGTCTAAGAGTTCGTGACCTTCTGGCTATAGTGTCTTTACTTAATGAATTGCACTGTTCAAGTAAAAATTTCTCAGCTGTATCTGGATCTATTTGAGATAAATTCTCAACTTCTGACCAGTTAATCCAAGCCCAACCAATATGGCTCACCTCAAAGCATCTCGCAGCAATTTTATATTGGTTCTCTTGTCCAGACTGAATTAACTTTTGCCCCATCGCAGTTACATTGCCATTAGCATTCAGCAACCCTAAAACTTTTGCAGCATGTAGGTAATAATACACGTGTCTTTCTTGCAAACCTGTATTCTCTACAGTACAAGGCTCACCACTCCATTTGACTTCAACTACTTTAAAAACTTTTTCTAAAGTATCTGCCTGCGGAATTTGATGACCACTAACTGCAAGTGCAGACATCCTACTGATTACCCTAAGATAGAACTCAGCTCCTGCTTTAGTCAGAAGAAATATAACCTCACCTGTCTGATTGCTTTTTAATTCCATATTTGTTCCAGTCGATACAATAGACTGAAGCAAATCAGAAAAGGCTTGGATATCTATCCCATTGTTTTGTATGAAATCGACTATATCAGCACGACGCTCAATAAGAGTGCTTAAATCACGTAAAATCTCTTCATAGGCGTTCAGCTTTTCAGCTTGGAATGAAAGGATGAACGAACCTGGACGAGCATCAACTGGACGTAGCTTGTCTTTGAGACCGCTAAACTCCAGTAAACTGTCATATAACGCACTAAAGCTATCACACACATTCGAAACGTGACTTAGCACCAAATTTCCAGCACTTTTCTTTGAGCTTTTTTCTAAATGAATCTCATGTGTTGAATACTTAATTGCTTCACCGATTCGACCATTTTCTAAAACAGGAACCACAGAGCTAATAAACAGTCCCTGAGCTGGCAAAGCCTTTTCATAGACGGCATCTACGCCTTTAACACTCCATGTAGGCGCAACCTCCCGATCATAAGGGGCACGTACTTCATAGAAAAATGATTGTTCCTGATCAATTAAAACTGAACGCAAATCAATTCTTTTTCTTTCAATTAACTCCAACCGTGTCGGAGATACAGGGATTACATACCAGCTATCGGCGTCCTCGTCCTCACCAATCCAATAAACAACAAATAATGAATTAACTTCATTTTCTGCTGAAAAGAATCGAGGTTCTTCGAAAAACTCATACACCCTTTTATAGCGCAGGGTCCCCATCATTGTATTAGGCAGAAAAACGTTACTCATGCGCCTTCTCCTAAACAAGCAAAATGCTCATGGATAGAACTATTTACCGTAAGCCATATTGTATAGTGAGCAGGATCCGCAAAAGTCTTTTTCATGACCCCCATGAATGGCATTACGTTACCTTTAGCGACGGTACGATCACCTAACGCCGCTGGAAACTTAGCCTTTGCATCTGTAGCACCTCTTTCTTCAGAAAAAAACGATGTGCCATATACGCACTGAAGAGCTTCTCCGCGACATTTTTTATGTCTATTCGGATACTCTTCATGGGTAGAAAGGAAACAATTTGGAGTCGGGGGGTTAGCTCTAACCAAACGATAAAACTCACCCTCGGCATCTACAGCCGTTTTTGGAGGAACACCTTTTGGATAAAATTCAGGCCAAGTCTGCTCGGCTAGCTCCGCTGCAACTTCTGACATAACATCATTCCGTGTAGTCATAAAAAAACTGCCAACACGATAACAATTTATTTTAATAGGGAAACGGCTGTTGGCATCAGTTGCAATATAGCAAAAGTTTACAAAATGTGAATCTTAAAGTGTTAAAACCGCACGTTAGGTCTCACGTCTTTGCTTAGCTCTAATTCTCTGCTCCGTTCAAGATCCCTTATACTTATCAACTGATTATTCGCCTTTTCAATGGCCGACAGTAAAGGGTTAATCCACAGAACGGCTTGGCAGTACGTCAGCGCGTGGGAGGCAACGGGACTATCACCGGCTGTGTCAGCGTCCCCGGAATCGGAGTGCATTGCGCTGGCACGTAAACGGTTCGCGTAGTTGAGCAGCCCACCAGCAACATCAGCAGGAACAGGAAGATCACAGGTTTTTTCACGATGGAGTATCTCCCGGTATTCGATGACGGTCTTTTCGGTACCCGCATCAATCAGCGAATTTAAGCGACTGGCGCTTTCTGCAACTTGGTTAAACCGGTTGAAGTTGAATGCCTGAGTGGTTATTAACGTCGCTTGCAGCGCGTTATCACTGCGCAAAAGCCGGTTATCACTCTGAGTCCTTGCCAGTGTCGCGCTGCTACGCGCCAGTAATACACAGAGAACCGCGATAATAGTTACAACTGCAATCCCTACAAAGACTAGGGCTCTATTCACTGGTCTATCCCCCAGCACGTCAAAGCGCTTTCCTGGTCCCGTCTTTCTACCTGTCCATAGCAGCCATTTTTCTGGCCTTTGGTCAGACGACAGTCGCGGCCAGCGTCTTTAATCCACCAGCGGATCGCTTCACAGGCTCCTTTACGGTCGCCCGCATTGATCCGCTTATAGAACGTAGATGGGAAACATTTTCCGGGGCCGATGTTATATGGGCAGAAAGACGCGATCCCGGCTTTCTGTGGTTCGGTCAGTGGTACCTTGATATTTCGCTCAACCCACGCCAGCGCTTTGTCGCGTTCTATGGCGTTTACCTGGGCGCATTTCTCAGAAGACAGCTTCATGCCCTGAACTACTGGCTTACCATCAACCATCGTGGCGCCACGGCAAATGGTCCAGAGTCCACCACCGTCGCGGTATGCCGTAAGGCTATTACCCTCTTTCTCATTAAGAAACTGATCGAGAATAACGGGCGCGGAAGCCCCGGCAAGAATCAAACCAACGACCGCTGCGCTCAGTTTATTCTTCAGCTTTGGTGACATTGCCATTAAGCCGGTCCTCCCTTTCCTTTTTTCGGTAATACCAGTTCACTGCACAGGTGATTACCGTGCATGCGATACCGACAATAATTGCCCAGTCGCTCAGGCTTAACCCTGCAATTCTGTCGGCCAACATCCAGGACACCTCTTTTGCTGTTTTAGCTGTTTCGGCGTATGCCTTCGCTGATACACCGCAGCCGGTAAGCGTGGTTCCTGTTCCATATGAAAGTCTGCTGTAAATGGTGCTCATTCTGGTCATAGCCTCACCTCCGATAGTTCGGATGGCGCTGTGTGTGATTGAAGGGGATCAGGCAACCGGGCTCTTATGTTCAAGTAAAAATTAAGGATGATTCCCGGTGCCTGAAGATGGTGATCACCACAGCAACGGGGAAGCGTGGTGATCGTTATGATTTTTTCAGTTTTTCCACCTCTTCGGTGGTCTGTATAAACCTGTCTTCCTCCAGTTCTACGCCGATCGCCCGACGGCCAAGTTCTATTGCTGCTTTCACAGTTGAACCAGAGCCCATAAAGAAATCGGCAACAATATCCCCCGGCCTGCTGCTGGCGCTAATGAGCTGTTTCAGCATATCGGCAGGTTTTTCGCATGGATGTTTGCCTGGATAAAACTGAACAGGCTTATGCGTCCATACGTCGGTATACGGAACAAGAGCGGAAACAGAGAAGCAGCGCCGGAGGGTTTTGTATTCCTCCAGCAATTCTGAATACTTGCGGTTTAATGACTGATAGGTAGCTACCAGCTGGTGGTGAGGATGTTCAAGCTTCTGCTGAATGTGCTTATCGATAGCGATCCGCGTGAACAGTTCCTGCAATTTTCTATAGTCCACTTCATTTGGTAGTTGCCATTGGCTTGCACCAAACCAGTGTGACGCCATGTTTTTCTTTCCGGTTGCCTCAGCTATTTCTTTCGAGCTGACACCCAGTGATTCACGGGCATTACGGAAGTAATCAATCAGCGGCGTCATAATGTGCTGCTTTAGCTCTGTGCTTTTCCTTTCGTAAACATCCTCTTTACCTGTGTACGGCCCAAGATAGTGCTCAGCAAACAAAATCCGTTCCGTAGATGGAAAGTACGCACGCAGGCTTTCTTTATTACATCCATTCCAACGGCCCGATGGTTTTGCCCAAATGATGTGATTCAAAACGTTGAACCGGGCACGCATCATAATCTCTATATCTGAGGCCAGTCGGTGACCGCAAAACAGGTAAATGCTGCCAGCAGGTTTAAGAACGCGAGCATACTCAGCCAGACAGCTATCAAGCCAGCGTAAGTAGTCCTCGTCCCCCTTCCATTGGTTGTCCCAGCCGTTGGGCTTCACTTTGAAGTACGGCGGATCCGTAACTATCAGATCAATAGAGTTATCCGGGAGGGTAGCGACGTAATGCAGGCTATCAGCGTTGATTAACTCAACACTGTTTATTTTTACAGTATTTTTCATAGATCAGTAAGCGTAACTCTGATAGGCTCACGTTGCTTTTGCGCTAAAGCAGTGGGCCTTGGTTAGCTTGTGACCTGAAAGCATGAGCTGATGGCTGGCCGGGTGCGCTAACACCCACCAGCCGCCCATTTCCACAGCAGAAAGCCCCCATTACTGGAGGCGCTTATAACATCCGAACTGGTAATCAGATAACCCCGCCATCACCAGCTGCGTAAGTATGAGCTGGCAACGTTCGCGGCTGAGGTGGGTATTCTGTGCAATCTCCCCAGCCGTTGCTGGTTTATCGCTTAATTCATTGAAAACAGCCTTTGCCGTTTCTGTCATATCTTCCTGATTTAGCATGTCTTTTACCTAAAATTAGTTGCGTGACATACAGATAACTCTGGTTGGTGATACCAGCAAGAGAAGAATTCCATTCTGCGACCGCCAGCGTATTTATGCGCCGTGCATGGCTGATTTGCCATAAAAAAACCCGCTCATCGGCGGGTTTATAAAACTTTGGCAACATATCAAACATGCTTTAAATATGGCTTATTTTGTTGCATTTTGCAAGCGTGTTTGAAGGAGATAGTGAAATTTACTTCACATTTCTGCCACTTTGAGGGCTTCTTCTTCCTCATAGTATTCAAGAGCCATGGCCAATGCAGATTCATCAAGCTGCGTAAAAGCGGTCTTTAACCCAGCCCAGTGCCCTGAATAGACACGCAACCATGTCGAACGGTCAACGCTAACCATGCGGGCCAGTGCTGCACCAGCATAGTCTTTATAGGTTTCATTATTTCTGGTTGCGGCAATTTCCTGCCCTGCCAGCCATACCAGGCCTATCAGTTTCTTAACTACGCGCTCCTGAAGCGAGTTTTCACCCAGGCATTTCTGATAAGTTTTCCAGACGTATTCACACATCATCACCTGGTGCTTATAGCTAAGGTCAAAACCGTAGCAGTACCGCAACCAGGCCTGCTGGTATCCACTAAGCGCGGACACTGCCCTACGCCACGGCGCTGACTCAAATTCCGCATCTTTTATCGGCGGCATTGGCCTGCGGCGGCTGCGTGTTTCCAGCACATACAGTGGCGCGGAAAGCGAGTTAACAAAGCGTGGCCCCTTCTCTCCTTCGAGTTCGACGAGATGAATTCCACGGCGCGGGGTGGCATTTTTGTCTGCTGGTGGGTGTTCACTGAAAGCCTCAAGCTGCCCTTTTGTTCCCCCAGAGAGGTCAGGTAGCGCGCGGCGCAATTCTATTCTTACAAAATTCAGGTCTTGTTGATTCATGCTTCTTTGCGCTCCATACACTTAAGCTTTCGCAATTACGCCAATCGCCAGCGCCCGATCAATAAAACGCAGTAGCAGCTCAAGCTGCGTACCATGCTTCTGCTCGAATGCCGGTACATCGGCGTGTAACTCGTCGTGGCACTCTCTGCACAGAGGGATCACGAAGAGGTCATGGGCTTTTGTTGCTGTACCACCCATACCGTGCCCTACGATATGGTGCGGATCATCTGCTGGCCGTCGGCAACACTCACAGGGTTGTGTTTTAACCCAGCGGGTGTACGTCTCATTTATCCAGCGGCGACGTTTTGGCCTGAGCATAAAAGACTCTGGCGACTCAGGATCAACAGAGAGCGTGAGGATCTTCTTCGCCTTCTCCTGCACGAGTCTGGTTGCTGACGAGGAAGGCACTATGTCGCTTTCCCTCATGACAGAGCGGATCTTCTCATCCGGAAGGCGCAGCCCTTTGTGCGCAACGCTTTCCGGAATAACATCAGCCAGGTCGTTTCTGACCATCCACCAGCACAGTTCCGGAAGCGTCAGGATATGAGACTCGGGAAAACCAGAATCACGCCGAATGACTTCCAGAATCCAGGATACCAGGTTTCCGGCCGCTATACCTGCAAGCTGTTCGGTATGCTGCCCCGACAAAGTGTGATCGCAATGCCAGCACAGGCGAATACTTCCTGGTGGGTGCCGCATTGTTGTGAAGTTCTTGTCGTGCCACGATGAATGGGGCCACTGGCATTCAAACCGAGAACTCAGCCACTGCTCAAGGGAAGGAAGCCCGCCGGCACGCTGAATAACCCGTTCATTCTCGAATACCTGCCGCATTACAGGATTATCAGCCAGCGGCTGAATGGCTGCCGGAACAGCCCCGGTACTGAATGACGCCATTTCTTCTGGTTCAGGCTCGAGCAGAACGCGACCGCGCATGAAGAGATGCATCAGTTCCGCACCGGGCCGAAACAACACAATCCCCATACGATGGGCTACTTCAGGAGTTAACAAAGCCCTCACGCCGCCTGCCCCCCCGCAATATGTTCAGCCCACAAACCACCAATCCAGCGTACGCCCTTGGCAGTGAAACGCGTCTGGCTGAATGCGTGATTGGATGTGCTCGATGTTCCGGTCTTAACTTCAAATCTTCCCGCGGAAATGTGCTGCGCCATGGGGGTAAGTGTGCCGCCGAGGCGATACAGGATATTGCGTTCGATAAGGAACAGACGAAACTCAGTTTCTTTTGCGTTAAGCAATTTGGCTACCTGCCGGAATGACATGGAGCCTTTTGCAGAGCAATAACGATCAACAAACTCCACTTTTGGCGCCGCGGCTGCCAGCTGGATGGTCAGTTGCTCTTTCTGCTCGGCTAAATCAGCAGCCAGGCGAAGCGCTTCCGGCAATGAGCGGGGAACACTGACACTCAGCCCTTCTTCCAGTTCCTGCCAGCGATCGACGACCGCGGCGGTAAATTCAGGTGACAATCTGGCAACAATCACCAGAGAGTCGCGTTTGTTAAAACGATACTCCTGGTAAACATTGCCGTTGTGCTCAAAATCGAACTGCGCCAACGGCGCGGTTAAAATTCCCGCTGCAACAAGACGCTCAGCCGAGCGTTTCACGTCACTGTGTTTACTCTGAACCAGATCCGCAATATCACGGCTGGACATTGTTACTACACCATTCACGATTAACTGGCTCATACTTTTCTCCATATCAGGCGGCTGCACCCGCCGGTTCATATCTGCTGATCGTTATCTCTACCCGACCTTTCGGCACAACGGGTCCCCATTCCACCAGCATGCGCTTAATCTGGCTGTCGTCTTCCCAGACACCCGCATGCGTCAGCGCGTCAAACAGGGCTTTGTTGTAATTATCGATATCCCGGCGGCGCGCATCCGGCGGGTACAGGGTGATTTCTACCGCTGCAAGTTCAGTCGATGGCTTTGGAAGGCGTCGTAATTGCTCAATGATCGCCACGCAGGCAGCGCTCTGGTATTTACGGCCATCAGCGCTAATGAGGTGACGACCGGCCAGCGGCCCCTTGTTAGGGGCGCGCCAGTAAGTGTTCACGCTCGGAGGAAAAGGCAGGATCAGTTTCACGCGGCCTCTCCCCTCATACTGCGAACAAGTTCAGAAGCTGCAGTAATGATTTCGCTGGTGGCCGTTCGTTCCAGCCATAGTTGATTGATATTGGCTTTCAGTTTGTTCTGCTGTGATTCATTCAGCATGTCAGCGCCATCAACCTGGTCGAATACAATTCCAACCTCCAACGGCCAGATACGGGACTCGGGAAGCGGATCCGCCACTGGTTTAGCTTTCTCACGGATGTGCATGCGGATGTGGCGAATATTGGACCAACTGGAAACATCCAGGCTTCCCATAGCTGCAATGAAATCAGCACTGTTCATGCCATATTCACCGGATGCTTCAAGGGCAACAGTGCGAATACGTTCCGACATATCCAGGCGCGCAGCAGCGTCATCGAATTCAATCGACAACAGCCACTCATCCACACCGAACAAAATGCTCTCACTAATAAGCAGCTTCGCTTTGTCGATCGTTAATGGTGATACCTGAGTGAATTCAGGTGATTCGACAGAATCCGCCGCCCAGGTATGCCCAAACTTCGATTCACTGAATGTGTATTCTTCTTTATCGCCGAACGCAGCTCTAACACATGCCCACGCTTCGACACCGCTGATATCAAAAATATCTTTCTGGGTGAGTGGCAACTCTGTTTCTGGCTTACCAGCTACTGTTGGTGTGGCCGTTGCTGGTTGAGGTTTGCTGGTGGCAAATTGTGCCAAAGCCATAAACGCACGCCCTTTTGCCTCCAGTTCTGTACGGTTGATATAGCTGAAACGCTCGCCACGCCATGACTTATCGAATACAGCTATGGCACCGGCAAAAAACGCGCTGGTGGGTTTTTGTTTTTCGTCAGCAGGTACAAACCACACTGGCAGATCGAACCCAATGCGCCCGCGGATGAATACAATGTGATCGGCATCTTCCGGCCACCACGTTTCGCTCGGCGCAGCTTTTATCAGGAATACATAGCGACCGCCCTTTTCGCGCTGGGCTGCTGCGTAGTTCATGATGTGCGTCATGCCGGTGATCGCCTGTTTCTCGTGGTACTGCGAACGGCTATACGGTGGGTTGCCATAACCTGCACCGCCCAGTTCTGCCAGACGTTCAGACCAGTCCTGTGTCAGTGCATTATCTTCGGCGGTGTACCATGCCGGGCACTTCGCGTTGTCGTCGTCAGCAAACAAGTCCAGAACTAATGGACCAAATAGCGCGTTGATACCCCAAAAAAGCAGATCCGGTGTCCGCCACTGATCGCCAACCTCTTTCAGTTCGTGGGCTGGTTTGTTGCGCAGTGCCGCCAGAGCCTGGCAATATTTGTTTAACGTCATCCTCTGAACCCCTCTGGAATCGTTGTTTCAACCGGACCAAAAGCCATCACATCGCGCTTTTTCGCGCCCCAGTCAGCGCGTTTAGGCCGTCCCTTCTGCTCCCAGCGGGTAGCGCTTTGCAGATAGCTCTCGAATTTCTTCGGGCCGAACAGCGTTTCCGGGCGCATGTACTGGTACTGCTCGTCGTTCTCGTGCCAGTGCTCATGCTTCAGGTCGATAACAAGTTGCAGGTCTGCAACGCTGTATCCCTCACGCAGTCGGGCACGGATGTTCTCCAGGGATGTTTTTGATTTCTGATACCGGGATCCGCTGATCTGGTTCAAATGGGTCAAAACCAAAATTGCCTGGTCAGTAATCACGACTTCAGGGTCTGGTTGCGCCGCAACCGGACAAGAGGGTTTTGAAGTTACTTGTGGATCTTGTTTTGATTTTACTGACGGATCCCCGCCAGATTCTGACGGGTCAAAACCGCCATTTTTGCCAGATTTCGACGGGTCAGCTTTTGAGGCGTCAAAATTTGATGCGTCAGATTTTGACGTGTCAGAATCTGACAGTTGAGAAAATGCGGCAGCCTGAAGTTTCGCCACATTCAGGCGGTAAACGTTCGAAGCATTACGGTTACCATTACGGCGCTGTGTACGCGTGAGCCAGCCATCTTTTTCAAGCTTTGCGATTGCCGTTCTGATCGTGCTCGGCCCTGCGCCAAGCTGGCGAGCAATAGTTTCAATGGACGGCCAGCACACTCCCTCATCGCTGCTGAAATCAGCAAGGCGAGCCATGATCGCGACACTAGACAACTTCATGCCCGACGCCGCGCAACCATCCCATACGTAGCCGGTTAATTTAGTGCTCATGATCGTCCGTTATCTCCCTGAACTTTTGCCTGAAATGCTCAAGTGGGCTGAAGCATTCGTGTGGGTAGCCATCACGCAGATAGATAACGCGCTGTGTTTCTGGCTCCCAGCGGATAACACGGACTTGCACTCCGCGGTGGTCTTTGAACCTTCGGTTAAGTTCGCGCACAGGCGTTTTGCCCTCCGGTTGTAGACCCCCACAATTGAAACCGCCCTACTGTGGTTACACGGAACCCAGCGGTTTGATAATCTGCGTTCATACCGAAACAACGGAGTACCCGAAACCGGGATCATCCTGAGTTGCGGTAGACGGTTAAAAGCCGTTAAACTGCTCATGCGGATTATTTCTCCATACTCGAAGAGTTGTTCGCCAAGGCGCCCGGAGCTGCACACTCGCGGGCGTCACTCTTTTCTGGCGCGCAGAAAACACGGAATAGCAGCGTCAAATGCTCCTGCCACTTAGCCATTACCTGATAACTGTTCTCTTCAATCTGCTCACGTTCTGCCGGATCAATAACCCCGTCGGCGGTTGCCTTACGCAGGTACTGCGAGTGTTTGCCAATCCATTCGATTGACTCCATCAGACGCTGGTTGATATCGCCGTTATCAAGATCATCTACTTCCACCAGCGGAACGAATACACCACCACTACGGCGGGCTATCGCATCGGTGACATACTTAGTACCGCTCGCATCCTGAAGCACCATCGCCCACTCAAGCGGGAAAATTTGATCACCTTCGTTACGTAGTCGGTTATAGAGTGCATCCGTTGAGAGTTTTCCAGCGCGGTACAGACCAAGCCATTCAGCTGCTTCGGCATACCCACCCGACATTTCGGCGATCGTTCTTTTGATTGCAGCCACCAGCCAAGCTGGTTGTCGCTCTACTTTCCAGTGTTGTTTATCCACGGTTGTCCCCTAATTTCTGTGGTTTTAATCACGCAGCCGAATGACTACGCTTTTCATAAAGGGATTGGTTAACTTTCAAATCACCTTTCGTCAGCGCCTGGATCTCAAATGCCCTCCCCTTTGGGATAACTTCATCCCAGCCCGATACAGATGCGTGGGAGATATTCAGCGCCTTGGCGGTTTTCCCTACGCCACCGAAGTAAGAGATAACGTCATTCTTTTTCATTTTTCCCTCTGGAGTTAGGTCATGCAGTGCATAGATAGTAGGATATCTTACATAAAATGGTCAAGCACTCCTACATTAGAAAATGGTAGGATTGCCTACATGAAAATGAATGATCGAATCCGAAGCAGACGAAAAGAGCTGAAGATGACGCAATCTGTCCTGGCAAAGCTTGTCGGGGTAAACCGCGTCACGATCACCGGCTGGGAATCTGGTGACTATAAACCTGGCGGTGAGAACCTTCAGGCGCTTGCTGCTGCTCTTGAAAAGACACCGCAGTGGTTGCTGGAGGGTAAGGATGACGGGAAACAACAACCGCCAACAATGAACCCAGAGCAGAGATTCGGAATTAGATCAGTTCCCGTTTTAACGTGGGTGCAAGCCGGGGAATGGACTGCCAATAGTGGTGCGATAACGGAACGAGACATTCAAGACTGGGTTTACACTTCAGCAGCTGTTTCAGAGAGCGCTTTTGCACTAATAGTCCGCGGTGACTCAATGACTAACCCAAATGGCGCACCAAGCATCCCGGAGGGCTCTCTCGTCGTCGTAGAACCTGACTTTGGAGATGCCAGCCAAGCAAATGGTAAAATTGTCATTGCTCAGCTAATGGGAAGTGACGAAGCCACTATAAAAAAATTCGTCATTGATGGTCCGCTTAAATACCTTGTACCTCTCAATCCCAACTACAGGATGCTCGAGGTAAACGGCAACTGCCGTTTGGTCGGATTAGTAAGACAAGTGATAATGGATTTATAAGGAAACCGGGTTATCCCGGTTTTTTTTCACCCTTCAATGTAAGTTATCCAACATTTCCTCTTGACCTTTCTTTGTAAGTTATCCTACATTAAATAAACAAACAGCGAACAGGCAGGACGCCCACGAAGTAGCCGCCGGTGGCATATGAATAACCGGATGATTCGCTGACAGGTGTCTTCGGGAGGGGTAACAGAGGCGCGGCCTGATTAACCGCAACTCGTAGTCAAATTCCTATAGCTGGTGGCGATACCCAAGCCAGGAATACCAAAACCAACAGGAGTGTTAAGGGCAAGGGCTAATCACCCCCTTAGCACCCCGCCCGAAGATACCTACCACCGCGCCTGATGTGGTTAAAAGCAGGCCAAAGCAATAACAAGTAACTCCCTGTTCTGGCGGCCCGGTGTTTTCCCGTTTGTCCGGTAACCGCCAGCCTTTTTCAGGGCACTACAGAAAAGGGCATCACCGGGCGACGGGCTCATAACCCAATCCACCCGGGCAAAAGAAAGCGGTCTCTGCAAGCCGCCGACCAATGCAGGTGCCTTTCTCTGTTGTGTATGGAGAAAGTTCGGCGGTTGCAGCCGCCTTCACGAGGGTAAAAGCATGAGTAATGACCGCATGACCGTAGTGCCAGATTTTCTTGGCGAACTGGATGCCGGCGTGTTCATGAACAAAATCGCGGCAGCACTTAACACCACCGCGCTTGGCGTTCTGAACAACGGCAACAAAGGCAAAGTAGTCCTCACATTTGATTTTGAGCGCATGGGTAATTCCGTTGAAGAGAAGCGCGTCAAGATCAAGCACAAGCTGAACTACAGCACCCCTACACCGCGTGGTAAAGCCTCCGAAGAGGACACAACCGAAACCCCGATGTGGGTCAACAAAGGCGGGAAGCTCACCATCCTGCAGGAAGATCAGGGTCAGCTGTTCGGGATCACTGGCGCGGTGGATGGAAAGCTTAAAGCGGCTCAGTGATCCGCAACAACAAACTCACTGATACCACTTTGATCATCAGTTAATAAGGAATTTTTATGTCTCAGTTAGACAGCGGTACCTTCAAGCAGGTCAAAGACCTGGTTCTTTCCGGTTATCACCTGAATGATATTCATGGCCTGGCTTGCCCGACCGCATTACTGCCAGAGGGTACTGGCGTTGAAAGCCTCGAGCGCTTTTCTCTGGAGCGTTTCCGCTTTCGTGGCGCAATGACCACAACCAGTATTGACGACTTCGCACGTTATTCTAAAGGTTACGCCAGCGACAGTGAGCCAGCTCGTTGCTTCATTGACGCTGACAACATGACCGCCCGTTCAGTGTTCAACATCGGCACCCTGGATAAACCCGGTCACGCCGATAACGTGGCTTCAATCACCCTGAAGAAAACCGCCCCGTTCCGTGCCCTACTGCAGATCGACGGTCAACGTCTGAAGCAAAAGCAAATCGCTGAATGGCTGGAAGACTGGAGCGATTACCTTCTGGCGTTTGATGCCGACGGTAATACGATGCAGATTTCCCAGGCGGCTCAGGCTGTACGTCGTATCACTATTCAACAAGCAACCCAGCAGGACCATGAAACTGGTGATTTCGCTGGTAAAAAATCGCTGATGCAAAGCGTTGAAGCAAGCAGCAAAGACGTAATGCCTGTGGCGTTCGAGTTCAAATGTGTGCCGTATGAAGGTCTGGGCGAACGCCGCTTTAACTTGCGTAACAGCCTACTGACCAGCGATGAACCCTGCTTTGTTCTGCGCATCGTCCAACTTGAAGCCCAGGAAGAAGAGATCGCCAACGAATTCCGCGATTTGCTGATCAGCAAGTTCGAAGGTGAATCAGTGGAAACTTTCATCGGTAACTTCAAAGCCTAATTGCTCTGCATTAAATCCCCGGCGCCGCGGGGATTTATTGAAGCGTAATTCCATTAATTATCGCCACCCGGCGAGGGATTCGTGCAACCAAAATCTGCGCGGTGCAGCGCGCCAATATGGAGAAAATAATGAGCTACATTCAGACATTATCCGGTAAAAAATTTAACTACCTGACCGCCACAATCGACGATATCGATGTTGAGGATATCGCGACTGCTCTTTCCAACATCTGTCGATTCGCTGGGCATCTCCCAGAGTTCTACAGCGTGGCCCAACACTCTGTGCTTGTAAGCCAAATTGTGCCGCCAGAGTTCGCCTTTGAAGCGCTGATGCACGACGCTGCGGAGGCATATTGTCAGGATATTCCAGCCCCGCTCAAAGCCTTGCTGCCTGACTACCAGCGCATGGAAACTTATATTGATGGTCTTATCCGCTTTAAATTCGGTATCTCTCTTGAACAAGCTGTTGTCGTGAAATATGCCGATCTAACCATGTTAGCCACCGAGCGCCGTGATCTGGAAATCGATGACGGTTCGAAGTGGGAAATTCTCGAAGGTATTCCCTGCTCTGATCTCGTTCAGGTTATCCCGCTCCGTCCTGGTCAAGCCTATGGCCTGTTCATGAATCGCTTTAACGAACTGGTGGAGCTGCGCCAATGCGCCGCATGAAGGTAAAAGAACTCGTTGCGGAGGCTTTTGCCTCCGTTGCTGAATTACCACCAAAGCATGCACTGCTTATGCGCGAAGTCGCCACCAGACTGGAAGCTACGTTCGCAGCATTAAAAGAATCTCTGGTGCAACTGGAACAGGAACGTAAAGGTAAAACGCCATGACCGTATTTGAATATCTCCAGGATCATCCGAATACCACCAGCGGTGAAATCGCCAAAGGTATGAACAAAAAGACACCCGCGGTCGCTGGCGCATTATCGCAACTCTATACCACTGGCCGGATCGTGAAGTCTGGTATTCGCAATGGTATTCCTACATACCGTATTAACGATATGCCGTTTGGGTGCAGTAACAGCTTAACCATGATGTTTAACCAGCTATTGAACACAGCCAGACAGGGAGCTGCACAATGAGTAAATCTCTGAACGCACGTTGCATCCGTCGCTGGACCGTCAGATTCAAAGGCCTCTGCGACTCGAAACACAGTCCGTACTGGCGTAAGTACCACCTTCGCAGTTACATCCGGGAATGTGCCCTGACTACCGCTGATTGCATGGTAGACCGTATGGCAGAGGATAATGCGATGGTAGATTTTCAGGGGGCTAATCGAGAGTGGTCGCCGGAGTTCTCTGCCTGGTACCACGAACGCCGTGAACAGTATCTCAAAGAGGCGCGCGACTATCTGAACGAGGACGCCACAAATGACGAGGTCGACGATGAAATCCAGAACGAGCTGGAGGCATGGAATGACTAAAAGCATAAACCACCCGGCTCACGGTCCTGTATCAATCGAGCGCCTGCACCAGATACGCGAACACCTGCAGCATGATACCCAGTACTCAAACGGCGGGAACAGAGCTTACATTCTCGGTGATATGTTGAATGTGATTGATGAGGTGCTAGCATCGAGGAACGCAGAGCCAGTATTTTTCATCGAGGTTGACGGAGACGACTGGATTCAGGCTGGCAGGATTCCGGGCAGTACGTTTGATTTTAATAATCTGCCGGATGGCGTCAATAAGCTCTGGGCCGCCCCGCAGTCAGCGCCAGTAGTGCCGGATGAAAAACCGATGCCAGAGGCGTCGAAAATGCATGCCATAGACGCTGTAGCTGCAATCGCTGAAGTCAGGGGATGGAACGCCTGCCGCGCCGCAATGCTTAAAGCAGCACCAAAACAGGAGAATATTTAACGTGAACAATTTAATGATCGACCTTGAGTCTATGGGCAAAAGACCGAATGCCCCTATCGTCTCCATTGGTGCCGTATTCTTCGATCCGCAAAGCGGTGAATTGGGTCAGGAGTTTTACACCGCCGTTAACCTTGAAAGCGCTATGGAGCAGGGAGCGGTGCCGGATGGTGACACTATTCTGTGGTGGTTAAGACAAAGCTCAGAAGCGCGATCAGCAATCTGTGTTGATGATGCGATGCCGATATCGTCTGCCCTATCTGAACTGAGCCATTTCATTAATCGGCATTCTGATAACCCAAAATATTTAAAAGTTTGGGGCAATGGAGCTACTTTCGACAACGTTATATTGCGCGGCGCATATGAGCGCGCCGGCCAGGTTTGTCCGTGGCAATTTTGGAACGATCACGACGTCAGAACCATCGTCACATTAGGCAGAGTTGTAGGTTTCGATCCAAAACGAGATATGCCATTCGATGGGGTAGCACATAACGCACTGGCTGATGCCCGCCACCAGGCGAAATATGTTTCAGCGATTTGGCAGAAACTAATCCCAACCACCAGCAACAGCTAAAATTTTCCCCGGGTGCAGCCGGGGTAATGGAGAAATATATGCTGAGCCTCGATTGTGTTCCCATCTCAACTTATTGCAAAGAGACAGGCGAAACCCCGGATGCCATCAACAAACGAGTGCAACGTGGAGTATGGCGTGAAGGGGTTCAGGTGCTAAAGGTCGACGGCGTTAAGGAAAGATGGATTGATCTTAGTGAGGTTGCAAAATGGGCACGACAGAATCGCCTAAGCTCCCGCGCGGCGTAACCATCAGGAAACACCGCAACGGCGAAACCATCAATATTACTTTCACTTATAAAGGGGTTAAATGCCGTGAGCCCCTTTCTAATCTGGACGTAACCCCTAAAAACATCAAATACGCCGAGCGCACACTCGGCGAAATCCACAACAAGATCGAAAGGGGAACATTTGTTTATGCAGAATACTTTCCCCGTTCTACCCGGTTAAAAATTTTCGGCAACGCTGCCACAGGCAAAACGGTGAAGATGTACCTGGACGAGTATCTGGTGATATGCGAAACGAGGAAACTATCCCCTTCAACAATTGGCGGATATAAGAAGTGCCGAAGCGCGCTGTCATCACTTCATATTTTTCCCGCAAGTGAGTTGACGCCGGCCGCATTGAAGACATGGATCCAGAGCCAGAAAACAACATTGAAGACTATTCGAAACCAACTTTCCTTCCTACGCTCAGCTTTGGATGAAGCGGTGACGGATGGTGTGCTTCAGATTAACCCTGTATCACTGGTAACAGCCTCACGATACCAAAGTGATAAATCTGAAGCAGAAAGTAGTTATGTGGTTGATCCGCTATCACCAGCAGAAGTTGATGCTTTGCTCTCTGCTGCTGGCAATAAGCAGTGGGAGAATCTTTTCCGGTTCGCGATACAAACAGGGCTGCGTAGTTCCGAATTGTGTGCTCTTCGTTGGCGTGATATCGACTTTGTAGGGAAGACAGCCCACGTTCAGAACGCCAGCGTAGTTGGCGTCATCAAAGGAACAAAAACAAAGGCCGGTACACGGAAAGTAGAACTGACTGAAGAGGCATTGGTAGCTTTAGCCAGCCAGAAACTGTTCACTTTTATGAAGGATGAAACGATATTCGAAGATCCAAAGAGTAACAAACCATGGGCTAGTGCTGACGCAATTAGAAAAAAAGCATGGGTTCCGACATTGCGAAAGGCAGGTATTCGATACAGAAACCCATATCAGACTAGGCATACATTCGCCACAAGCCATATCAGCCGCGGGGCCAATCTATTCTGGCTAGCCAGCCAGATGGGTCACAAAGGCCCTGAGATGTTATTTAGGCATTATGGTATGTATCTTTCTGATTATGAAGGAAATTCTTCTTGCAAATCTAAAATGAAAAACCATTGACATACTTACATTATCTTTTAGAACGAGTATTTTCACAGTATGCGGTCTTCGCATACTGTGAGGGTCGACTATCCTTTGAGTATTCATAAATGTTAAAATGACATCAAAATCAGAATGAAGAGATTCTTATGGATATTGAAGTTAAAAATTTTGGAACAATCCAGGATGCACATGTCCACATAGGTGGACTTACGGTCATCACCGGCGAAAACGATACAGGTAAAAGTACCGTTGGTAAAATACTTTTCTCAATTGTTAAAGCAATTGCACGTTATGAATACGATTTAGAAGAAGATAAGGATGCAAGGTTACTTGCAATCGCCGAAAACCTTTATTTTTCTTTTATTCGTAGAACAATAAATCTCACTACAAACACTGAGATTAGAGATTTATTTCATCCAAAAAAATTCATCTCACAAGCCAAATTAGATGTTAATCAAGCATTAGAAGAAAGATATAGCATTCTAAATGAAATGCTAAAAAACAATAGTATTCCTCAACTCATGTTTGCAGGAGCTAGCACTGAACTTGAAAAAATCAGAAGTATTATTGAAGAATCCGACGATAAATACTCTGCAATGACTAGAGCCATTAGCAAGGCTTTTTTCTCAGAATTCAGAGCCGAAATTGTACCAAAAGGTCAACCCGAACATTTAAAACCTACAGTCACTGTAAATGATGGAGCAACACCATTAATCAAAATAAATTGGATCAATGATGCAAAGTTCCATTTTGAATTCAATGATGAATTAGGTTATAGCGATTCTACTTACGTAGAATCTCCAGCTATATTGCAGTTCCATAATCTAGCGCAAATGTCGAAAACTTTATTTGAGTTGAAAAATGCTTCTACAGGAAGAGCAACTGTTCCATTACACATAAAAGATCTGAGTAATAAGCTTAGTGATTCGATTTATAACTTATATACTCTTCATGAATTGTTTGGCGTAACAGAAGATAATGCTCATACTAACGTTTCATCAAGAATCAATGAAGCATTTAAAGGTGACATTTCATATGATAGCGAAAAATACGATTTTGTGCTGAATCGAGATGGTTACTTTGTATCCTCATCTAACATTGCTTCTGGGGTTAAATCCTTAGGCATACTTGATATGCTTGTGAAAGGAGGGCACGCAAAGGTTAACAATTTATTAATTCTAGATGAGCCTGAGGTGAACTTACATCCCAAGTGGCAAGTTTTATATTGTGAATTAGTTTGTGAATTAGTTAAAGCTGGCGTTGATATTATTATAACGACCCACAGCCCTTATGTTATTGATGCTCTTAAGCATTACTCGGATAAACTTAGAATTGAGAATAACTTTTATTTGGCTGTAAAACATCCAAATGATTCACTGAGTAATTTTGTAAATATCACTAGCGATGTATCTTACGCTATCGATTTACTTGCTGAACCTTTACATCATCTTAATGAGGATGATTTCGATGATTTCTAATGCACAAAAAATATACAACAAACTACAGGAAATCTATCCCGAAGCAATGCTGTCTATTTCAGACTTAAGCTACAATTCAGATGGTGCCAAAAGATTTATTTTATCCGATGAGGAAGGATTTAATTTTGATCTGGTTTATAATCTAGCCGTATGTCATCCTGACGGAAGAAAGGAAAAATCCCCTGACGCTCTATTTATCGCTAATGATTGTTTATATTTTGTCGAGTTTAAAGAAGGGGCGGCAAAAAAAGATGATATTAGGATGAAAATACATGAAGGCATAACAACGCTGTATTGTTTTGTATTAAAACATCTACCAGAAATTAAGCGTGAGGATTTCTTGCAACTAGATATCAGATATTCAGTTATTATGCGAGGTTTCCGGGCCAGAGGACGTCAAGGGTTAATTGATCGATTGGAAACATCATCCAATAAATTTAACCTTAGAAACCTTGAGGGTTTTTTAGTAAAGAAAACTTCTATCCGCGATGATCCTATGAGGATACTAAATTTATTAAACAAGGTTTCTTTGGGTAGAATACATACAATTGGGATTACTCAACCTGATGAAACGATACTGCATCATTCTTTATAATTGTCTGTATTACTACTCCTCGAATAGTGCCTGAAAAATGGACTACAAAAGGACTGGAGAAGATACGCAAAAGCGCCGCAAAACTCACGGCAAAATACAAATATAATTAAAACAATTAGTTAACTATTTTCGGACACGGGTTCAACTCCCGCCAGCTCCACCAAAATTCTCCATCGGTGATTACCAGAGTCATCCGATGAAGTCCTAAGAGCCCGCACGGCGCAAGCCCTGCGGGCTTTTTTGTACCCTCATTTTATCCCGCGAAGTCTGATGCCAACTAATTAAATCCGAACCTTTTAGGCCCATTAATAGGCCCAACAAAACTATCTATTGTCTTTGTTGGGCCCAAAAGCGTGGAAGCTAATAATGGCAAGAAAAACCAAGCCTCTAACCGATACTGAAATCAAAGCAGCTAAACTCAAAGATGCCGATTACCAGCTGTATGGACTGACCCCATGAACCGATCAGTTATCCAGATTTGATTACGTTTGCGAAGTTTTTGTTTCATTGGCTACTGTTCTGATTCGACTCACTTATAAATCAATGATCTCACTGTAATCCGACACAATGCGTTGTTCAAGAATATCAGCTCCTCACTCACAGCAGACTTTAAACTCATCCAGTACCTCCGTTCTGTGCCAGCAGAGGACTTTTCTATTGCCGCTGATGTATTGATCAATGGAGAGCAGGCCATATTTATAATATAAATTGACGGGTACACTGAATTTTACAGGAACATCGCCGATGAATATTGCCGCCTCAATTGCCCTTTTGAGCGCTTGCCCATTTGTGAGTCTGGCGGCAGTACCGGTAACCTTTTCCGAAACTGTCCTGGATGCCGCAGGGCCAAAAGGCCCTTTGAAAGGCACGTTACTCACCCCGAATTCAAAACCAACAGCCGTTGTTCTTATCGTTCCTGGCTCCGGGCCAACCGATCGGGATGGAAATAACCCGCTTGGTGTGGATGCATCCCCTTACCGACTTCTTGCTGAAGGCCTGGCTGCCAAAGGTTTTGCGACGCTTCGTATCGACAAACGTGGAATGTTCGCTAGCGCAATGGCCGTAGAGGATGCCAATGCGGTGACGATTGCTGACTATGTTGACGACGTTCGATCCTGGGTAGACGTGCTTAGACATCATATGCACACTCCCTGTGTTTGGGTTTTAGGGCACAGCGAAGGGGGCGTAGTCGCACTTGCCTCGGCTCAAGAAGAGGATGTGTGCGGCGTGGTTCTTATCGCAACGCCCGGGAGGCCGATGGGCGAGGTGTTGAGGGGGCAACTTAACGCGAATCCGGAAAATGAAATTCTATTAAAGCAGGCTCTGCCGATAATTGATGCTCTGGAGCATCGGCGGCGAGTCGATATTACGAATATTCACCCAGCACTGCAAAGTATCTTTAATCCTGCTGTTCAGGGGTTTTTGATCAATGCGTTTTCATATAATCCGGGTCATCTCATTTCGAGTATTTCCAAACCCGTGTTAGTGCTACAAGGGCAACGCGATCTCCAGGTGGAGGAAACGGATGCAAGACTGCTTAAGGCCGCGAATCCTCAAGCGTCCCTGGTTATACTGCCCAATATGAACCATGTTATGAAAGAGGTGACTTCGGACGATCGCAAAGCGAATATCGCGTCATACGCTGAACCTGCGCTCCCCTTAGCTCCCGGTTTAATCGACTCGATTGAGCATTTCCTGATCCGCAACTCACCTTTTCCCGAAAAGTAACAGCTGCTCTGCTCTCGCCCACCCAAAAAACGCTTTACTTTTAAAGAGTTAAGTATGCTTTAAAGCATTCGTCTGCGCCACGCTCACAGCAGACATGGTCAGATGTCAGTCCAACGTCACATGCCAGAAGCAGACTCCCCCTTCCCCTCTGATATCCACCTCATAACATTTTTATAAATAACAACGCATTAAGAAGTTCAACGTAATACAATCATATTTACAATTGTAATGATAACCATTCTCATATTACTATGATCGCGTGATAATTAACTTTTGATACATTCCGCATGTCTGACCACGCCACTACCACTGCTTCCTTTACGCTCGAGTCGCTTTATGGCGCACATCACGGCTGGCTGAAAAGCTGGCTGACGCGCAAACTCCAGTCCGCCTTTGATGCAGATGACATTGCCCAGGACACTTTTCTACGGGTAATGGGCAGCGACTCGCTCTCGACGATCCGCGATCCGCGCTCCTTTCTGTGCACTCTCGCCAAACGGGTGATGGTCGACCTGTTTCGCCGAAACGCGCTGGAAAAAGCCTATCTGGAGATGCTGGCGCTTATGCCGGAGGCGCTCGCACCTTCCCCCGAGGAACGCGAGAGCCAGCTCGAAACCCTGCAACTCATCGACAGCATGCTTGACGGACTGAACGGAAAAACACGAGAAGCGTTTCTGCTTTCGCAACTGGATGGTCTGACATACAGCGAGATCGCGCTGAAGCTCGGTATCTCCGTCAGCTCGGTGAAAAAGTATATGGCAAAGGCTATCGAACATTGTCTGCTGTTTCGTCTGGAGCACGGCCTGTGAACGCTTCTATCACCGATTCTCGCCGCCAGGCATTGCGCTCGGCATCACACTGGTATGCTGTATTGAGCGGCGAGCGTGTCAGCCCACAGCAAGAAGCGCGCTGGCAACAATGGTACGAAGAGGACAAAGATCATCAGTGGGCCTGGCAACAGGTTGAAAACCTGCGCAGCCAGCTCAGCCGCGTACCGGGTGATGTCGCCAGCCGGGCGCTGCACGATACGCGCCTTACCCGTCGTCATGTCATGAAAGGGCTACTTCTGCTGGTCGGCGTGGGCGGCGGCTGGCAGCTCTGGCAATCTGAAGCCGGTGAAGGTCTGCGCGCGGATTACCGCACCGCCAAAGGCGCGGTCAGCCATCAGCGGCTGGAAGATGGCTCGCTGCTGACACTCAACACACAAAGCGCCGTGGACGTTCGTTTTGATACGCGTCAACGAGTTGTCCATCTCTGGTACGGCGAAATTGCTATTACCACCGAAAAAGACGCGCAGCAAAGACCTTTCCGCGTTGTGACCCGCCAGGGCCAGCTCACCGCATTAGGCACAGAATTTACCGTCTACCAGCAGGACAACGTCACACGCGTTGTCGTTCAACAACACGCTGTTGAAGTTTTACTGGCAAATCGTCCGCAGGAAAAACGCATCGTCAGCGCTGGCGAGAGCCTGCAGTTTAGCGCATCTGAATTTGGTGCAATAGCCTCAGCGGATGATGAAAGCGCTGCCTGGACGCAGGGCATTCTGAGCTTCAGCGATAAACCTTTGGGTGAAGTGATTGCCACGCTGAGCCGTTATCGCAACGGCGTGCTGCGCTGCGATCCGGCTGTGGCCGGGTTACGCCTGAGTGGCACTTTCCCGCTGAAAAATACTGATGCAATACTGGATGTTATTGCCATGACTCTTCCAGTGAAAATTCAGTCAGTTACGCGATACTGGATAAATATCTCTGCATTGTAAGAAAAATAATTCTCATTTCGATTGTCCTTTTTCCCCTTCTCATTCGACTCATAACTGAACACAACAAAAATGATGATGGAGAAGGTATGACGCCTTTACGCGTTTTTCGCAAAACAACACCTTTGGTTAACGCCGTTCGCCTGAGCCTGCTGCCGCTGGCCGGGCTGTCGTTATCCGCCTTCGCAGCGCAGGTTGATATTGCACCGGGTTCGCTCGACAAAGCCCTTAATCAGTATGCCGCGCTCAGCGGAATTACCCTGTCGGTTGACGCCAACCTGACGCGCGGCAAACAGAGTAACGGTCTTCACGGTGACTACGACGTCGAAACCGGCCTGCAACACCTGCTGAACGGTAGTGGCCTGCAGGTGAAACCGCTGGGTAATGACAGCTGGACGCTGGAGCCCGCACCAACACCGCAAGAAGATGCCCTGACCGTGGTGGGCGACTGGCTGGGGGATGCGCGCGAAAACGACGTATTCGAGCATGCCGGCGCACGTGACGTTATCCGCCGCGAGGATTTCGCCAAAACCGGCGCAACATCCATGCGCGAGGTACTGAACCGCATTCCTGGCGTTACCGCCCCTGAAAACAACGGCACCGGTAGCCACGATCTGGCGATGAACTTTGGTATTCGCGGCCTGAACCCGCGCCTGGCCAGCCGTTCAACGGTACTGATGGACGGTATTCCCGTGCCGTTTGCCCCTTACGGCCAGCCGCAGCTTTCACTGGCGCCCGTCTCACTCGGAAATATGGACGCCATCGACGTGGTTCGCGGCGGTGGCGCGGTGCGTTACGGGCCACAGAGCGTGGGCGGTGTGGTGAACTTTGTTACCCGCGCTATTCCGAAAGACTTCGGCATCAAAGCCGGCGTGGAAGGCCAGCTCAGCCCAACATCTTCACAAAATAACCCAAAAGAAACGCACAACCTGATGGTGGGCGGCACGGCGGATAACGGTTTTGGTACCGCCCTGCTTTACTCCGGTACACGTGGAAGCGACTGGCGCGAACACAGCGCGACCCGCATCGACGACCTGATGCTGAAAAGCAAATATGCACCAAACGAAGTGCATACCTTCAACAGTCTGTTGCAATACTACGACGGTGAAGCCGACATGCCCGGCGGCCTGTCTCGCGCGGATTACGACGCCAACAGCTGGCAATCCACGCGCCCTTATGATCGCTTCTGGGGGCGCCGCAAGCTGGCAAGCCTCGGCTATCAGTTCCAGCCGGACAGCCAGCATAAATTCAATATTCAGGGCTTCTACACTGAAACCCTGCGCAGCGGCTACCTGGAACAGGGCAAACGCCTCACCCTTTCACCGCGTAACTACTGGGTACGCGGCATTGAACCACGCTACAGTCAGAGCTTTATGGTGGGGCCTTCCGCGCACGAAGTGGGCCTGGGATACCGCTATGTGAGCGAGTCGACGCATGAAATGCGTTATTACACTGCCACCAGCAGTGGACAACTGCCGTCCAGTGCCAGCCCTTACGATCGCGACACTCGTTCCGGCACCGAAGCGCACGCCTGGTATCTGGATGACAAAATCGACATTGGCAACTGGACTATCACACCGGGTATGCGCTTTGAACATATCGAGTCATACCAGAACAACGCCATCAAAGGCACACATGAGGAAGTAAGCTACAACGCCCCACTTCCGGCGCTAAACGTACTTTATCACCTGACTGATAGCTGGAATCTTTATGCAAACACTGAAGGCTCATTCGGCACCGTACAGTACAGCCAAATTGGCAAGGCTGTGCAAAGCGGCAATGTGGAACCGGAAAAAGCGCGAACCTGGGAGCTCGGAACCCGATACGACGATGGCGCGCTGACGGCGGAAATGGGGCTGTTCTTGATTAACTTTAATAATCAGTACGATTCCAACCAAACCAACGACACCGTTACCGCACGCGGTAAAACGCGCCATACCGGACTGGAAACTCAGGCTCGCTATGATCTCGGCACATTGACGCCAACGCTCGACAACGTTTCAGTCTACGCAAGCTATGCGTATGTGAACGCTGAGATTCGCGAGAAAGGCGACACCTACGGCAACCAGGTGCCGTTCTCACCGAAACACAAAGGTACGTTGGGCGTGGACTATAAGCCGGGCAACTGGACCTTCAACCTGAATAGCGATTTCCAGTCCAGCCAGTTTGCAGATAACGCCAACACCGTTAAAGAGAGCGCTGACGGCAGTACCGGTCGCATCCCTGGCTTTATGCTCTGGGGCGCACGCGTAGCCTATGACTTTGGCCCGCAGATGGCAGACCTGAACCTGGCGTTCGGCGTGAAAAATATCTTCGACCAAGAGTATTTCACCCGCTCTTACGACGACAACAACAAAGGCATCTACGCAGGCCAGCCGCGCACGCTGTATATGCAGGGTTCGTTGAAGTTCTAAACCCCGTTTACCCGGCCTGCATGCTGATTTGTAGGTCGGGCAAACGAAACGCCACCCGACGCAGGCAATTTACATGTTCACACCATTACGCACGCTATTCGCCGCTCTGCTGCTCACCGGCCATGCTTTTGCCGCCACGGTTCATGACGAACATGGCACCTTTACGCTTGATAAAACGCCACAACGGATAGTGGTGCTGGAACTGTCGTTCGCGGACGCACTGGCCGCTGTCGATGTCAGTCCGGTCGGCATTGCCGACGATAACAATGCCATGCGCATTCTTCCAGAGGTTCGTGCCCATCTGAAACCCTGGCAATCTGTCGGCACGCGTGCGCAGCCGAGTTTAGAAGCCATCAGCGCGCTGAAACCGGATCTGATCATTGCCGACAGCAGCCGCCATGCAGGTATTTACAGCGCCTTACAGCAAATCGCACCGGTGCTGCTGCTCAAGTCCCGCAATGAAACCTACGCTGAAAATCTTCAGTCTGCGGTCATTATCGGTGAAATCGTGGGTAAAAAGGCACAGATGCAGTCACGCCTGGCGCAACACCAACAACAGATGTCAGCGTGGGCCAGCCAACTGCCAAAAGGCACGTTGGTGGTGTTTGGTACGTCCCGGGAGCAGCAGTTCAACCTGCACACGCAGGAGACCTGGACCGGGGGCGTCCTGACCTCTCTGGGGCTGACGGTGCCTGCGGCGATGGCGGGTTCGTCTATGCCGTCCATCGGTCTGGAACAGCTGCTAGCTCTCAATCCTGCATGGCTGCTGGTCGCGCACTATCGCGAAGAGAGCATCGTGAAACGCTGGCAACAAGACCCACTGTGGCAGATGTTAACTGCGGCGCAAAAACAGCAGACTGCATCGGTCGACAGTAACGCCTGGGCGCGGATGCGCGGCATTTTCGCAGCCGAGCGCATTGCCAGCGACACGGTAAAAATCTTTCACCACCAGCCTTTATCCGATGTGAAATGACAGTTTTCAAACATCCAGCGCTACAGTGGGGGCTTCCCCTTGTCGCGCTTATCGCTATCTTCTGGCTGAGTCTGTTTTGCTACTCGGCCATTCCTGTTTCCGGCGTTGACGCCATTCACGCCCTGCTACCGGGCCATACGCCGACGCTTCCACAAGCGCTGGTGCAAAACCTTCGTTTGCCGAGAAGCCTGGTCGCCATGTTGATCGGCGCAAGCCTGGCTCTGGCGGGAGCGCTGCTGCAAACCCTGACGCATAATGCAATGGCCTCCCCTTCACTACTCGGTATTAACAGCGGCGCAGCGCTGGCGATGGCGCTTACCAGCGCTATCAGCCCTGCGCCCGTTACGGGTTACTCCATCGCCTTTATCGCCGCCTGCGGTGGCGGCGTAAGCTGGCTGATGGTGATGACCGCAGGTGGTGGATTTCGCCACACCCAGGACAGAAACAAACTGATCCTCGCGGGCATCGCGTTCTCGGCTTTCTGTATGGCCCTTACCCGCATCACCCTGCTGCTGACGGAAGATCACGCCTACGGCATTTTTTACTGGCTTGCGGGAGGCGTATCCCACGCACGTTGGCAGGAGTTCTGGCAGCTTTTCCCAATGGTGGTGGTTGCTGTACCGGTGGTATTGCTGCTGGCTAATCAACTGAACCTGCTTAACGTCAGTGACAGCACTGCCCGCACGCTGGGGGTGAATCTGCCGAAGCTCCGTTTTATTATCAATATTCTGGTGTTGCTTCTGGTCGGTACCTGCGTCAGCGTGGCAGGTCCTGTGGCGTTTATCGGTCTGCTGATGCCGCATCTGGCTCGCTTCTGGGTGGGATTCGATCAGCGCAAGGTCCTGCCGATGAGCATGCTTATGGGCGCCACGCTGCTGCTGCTGGCTGATGTTCTGGCCCGAGCGCTGGCCTTCCCTGGCGAATTGCCCGCGGGGGCAGTAGTGGCGCTGATTGGTGCACCCTGTTTTGTCTGGCTGGTCAGGAGGCGTGGATGAAAATTGCGTTCGTCGTTTTCATCGCCCTCGCGCTGGCAGGATTTTCGGTTCTATCGCTGCAAATGGGGGTGATCGCCGTTCCCTGGCGTGCCCTGCTGACCGACTGGCAGACCGGGCGCGAATATCATTACGTATTAACGGCGTACCGCCTGCCGCGACTGCTGCTGGCGCTGCTTGTCGGTGCCGCCCTCGCGGTGGCAGGCGTGCTGGTGCAGGGGATTGTACGTAACCCTCTGGCTTCACCGGATATTCTCGGCGTAAACCATGCCGCCAGCCTTGCCTCTGTAGGCGCACTGCTTCTCTTACCATCACTACCGGTGATTATTCTGCCGCTGCTGGCCTTTGCCGGTGGCATGGCAGGCCTGATCCTGCTGAGAATGCTGGCGAACACCAGCCAGCCTATGAAGCTGGCGCTCACGGGTGTTGCGCTTTCTGCCTGCTGGGCCAGTCTGACGGATTATCTGATGCTTTCGCGTCCGCAGGATGTGAACAGCGCCCTGCTGTGGCTGACCGGCAGCTTATGGGGGCGTGACTGGAGCTTTGTGAAGATTGCCGTCCCGCTGCTGATTTTGTTTCTGCCGCTGAGTCTGCGTTTTTGCCGCGATCTCGACCTCCTGGCATTGGGCGATGCGCGCGCCACCACGCTCGGTGTGTCGGTGTCGCGTATTCGGCTCCAGGCTTTGCTACTGGCCATCGCCATGACATCGACCGGCGTGGCCGTCTGCGGCCCAATTAGCTTTATTGGTCTTGTGGTGCCGCATATGGTGCGCAGCATTACCGGTGGACGTCACCGCTGGCTGCTGCCCGTTTCAGCCATGACAGGTGCGTTGCTGCTGGTGGTTGCCGACCTGCTGGCGCGAATTATTCATCCTCCTCTGGAACTTCCGGCTGGCGTGCTGACCGCCATTATCGGTGCACCATGGTTTGTCTGGCTGCTTGTGAGAATGCGATAAATGACATTACGAACTGAAAATCTGACGGTCTGTTACGGTACAAACAAGGTGCTTGATGACGTTTCACTAACCCTACCAGCGGGGAAGACAACCGCCCTGCTCGGCCCTAACGGCTGCGGGAAATCAACGTTATTAAACTGTTTTTCGCGACTGTTAACGCCGCAGTCTGGTGGCATATTTCTCGGCGATATTGCTATCAACACGCTCTCATCACGCCAGCTAGCCCGCAGGCTGGCGCTGCTGTCCCAGCACCATTCAACTCCCGAGGGGATAACCGTTCAGGAACTTGTTTCGTACGGTCGCAACCCGTGGTTGTCACTCTGGGGGCGTCTCTGCGTTGAAGACAATGCGCGGGTCCATGATGCTATGAGCCAGACCCGGATCCAACATCTTGCCGACCGACGGCTAACCGATCTTTCAGGCGGTCAGCGACAGCGCGCATTTCTGGCGATGGTCCTGGCGCAGGATACGCCCGTTGTGCTACTCGATGAGCCAACCACCTATCTCGATATCAATCACCAGGTGGAACTGATGCGGCTGATGGGCGAACTCCGGGCTCAGGGGAAAACGGTGGTCGCAGTACTGCACGACCTTAATCAGGCCAGCCGGTACTGCGACCATCTGGTGGTAATGGCGAACGGACATGTTATGTCGCAAGGCACACCAGAAGAGGTGATGACCCCTGGATTGCTGAGAACAGTATTCAGCGTGGATACGGAGATACACCCCGAACCAGTATCTGGCAGACCGATGTGTGTAGTGAGGTAGATGATACAGTCTGTAATGGTACCATGGTCTCAACAGGTCGCCAGTCATATCACTCGCGCTGCGATGACTTCACTCTGCCCAGGTAACATTTCAACTGTTCTGAGCTGAATTATATTGCAGCGTTCTGTCATCAATCATCATGCGTTCAGGACCAGTCAAAACCATGTTAACCATCGGTTCATAAACCGCAGACAGGCGGTGTTCAGAGATTACTCTCTGCACCATCGCAACCCGTGAAATGCAGGTTTCGGTACGCTGATTACCCGTGGCAGACGCAAGTTCTCGTAACTTCGGTAATTTTTTCATTTACAGCATCCGGACAACATATCATCTGCTTATATTCATTCAATTGACGAATAAAATAAAATTAATACATCCTATTCAAATATATATCTACAAAAAATGAAAAACGGATGGCACAATAAAGAATAACCATAACATCTAAAAATAATGGTAAGCTTTTAGAGAATATAAGAAAAAATAAAAAACCACACACCATGAAAATTTAGCTTTAGTCAAGAAATAACAATAAGTTAGACCATCATTGATTGCATTAATAGAATGTTTCAGGGACAATAAAAAGCTGTTCTCCATTTTAAATTCATGCAGGAGGCATGATGGAGCAGCTTGATAAACAGGTCATCCCCATTCGTCAATTACTTTCTGTTAAGCAATTAGCGATTCCGAGTTACCAGCGCCCTTATCGCTGGAATAGCAAAAATATAGCCGACCTTTTCGCCGATCTGGGATCACACCGCGATAAAACGGCCTATCGACTAGGCTCCGTTGTTTTCCATAAGCACTCGGAAGAAGAAAAAACGTGGCTGGATATTGTTGATGGTCAACAACGAACCCTGACCTTAATGCTGGCAGTCAAAGCATTGACAGAAACTCGCCTGCACAACCTCAAACGCAAAGACCTGGTCGAGCAACTTACCAAACTCAAACCTGATGTCGATGCTTTTATGGCACGTCAACGTTTTGCCAGTCTGGATTCACAAGCCAATCTTCGACGTAATTACCTGGAGTTGCTCAGGCTTGTTGAACGCACCGAGTTCAGCGAAGAACTTATCGACTTTATGCTGAACCGCTGCGAAGTTGTCACTTTCGTGTTGAATGACGTTTCAGAAGCATTTCAGTTCTTCGATTCACAAAATGCACGCGGTAAAGATCTGGCTCCCCACGATCTACTTAAAGCCTTCCACTTACGTGAGTTTTCCTCTGATGAAGCTGGGCTAAAAGCCGAAGCCGTCGCTCACTGGGAGAGGTTGCCTAGCGAAAGGCTGGCGACGCTCTTTGCCAATTACCTGTTCCGGGTTCGTCAGTGGGCAGAGGGTAAATCAGCCCGCTTCTTTGGCAAAGGTGAAGTTGACCTGTTTAAAGGGATCAATATTTCTCAGATCGCGCATTACCCGTATGTGGGTTCATTGCGGATCGCCCACCACTATGTCGATGATTACAACAGTCAATACCAACGCAAAATTGACGGTCAGAACCTAAGTTTCCCCTTCAGTCTGGATCAGATGATCATCAATGGCCGCCGTTTCTTTGAAATGGCCGAACATTATCAAAAGCAGGTCGCCGTTATTATCAACAGAAAACAAGATGCTGATGAGAATAAGCCAATTACTCTATTGAATGAGGTGCTGGAACCCTGCGCAAGCAATATTCTATACACCCTGAACAGCTATGTCAGGCGCACCCGCACTGGCGATCGCTATGTCCGGGCGATGTTCGATTGCGCTCTGATTTTTTATATTGATAAATTCGGGACTCAGGAACTGTCTCTGGCGATAGAAAAATGCTTTATCTGGGCATATACCTGCCGTATCGGTCAGCAGGTGGTTCAATTAGCTACCGTCGATAACTATGTGCTACATAACAACCTACTACGTACTATCCGCGATGCACGCCACCCCAAAGATCTCCATGCTTTCCCCCTGCGCACGCTCGGCATCCAGGATAATAAAAATAATCGCAATGGAACTGAAGATGAACTAATCATGCTATTCAGGAAGATGAGATATTATGAGTAATTCCCACGTACAGCCTTTTTTTATAAACGATTTACTTAGCGACCGCGCAAAATATTTGATTCCAATGTACCAGCGTAATTACGCCTGGGGCCAGGGCGAAATTACCCAGCTTTTACAGGATGTGCTGGATTATCAGAAAAAATCCGCTTCCGCCAGGCACCCGCAGACTTATTACATTGGTACATTAGTGGTGTTTTCCCGGGGTGATGACTGCTATGAAGTTATTGACGGGCAACAACGCTTTACAACACTCTCCCTACTTGCTAACTGGCTCAAATGCCACGCAGATAAATCTGTTGATATGCAGTGGTATCAAAAACTCAATCTCACTTTCGAAAGTCGCCCTGTCTCTTCCCTCACCTTCGAAAAGTTATGGCAAGGCGTAGATGTGCAACATATGCGCGGTGACGATTATAACGAAGGTTTGATCAGAGGTTACGAGATGATCGGCAAAGCGCTGACTGAGCTTCAGCTTAAAGGCCGCGCGTTGAAGGTGTTTTGCAAGTATCTGTTCAATCACGTGCAGATTTCCCGTATCGAAGTGCCAGCCGATACCGATCTTAATCATTTTTTTGAGGCGATGAACAATCGCGGCGAACAACTCGAAAAACACGAAATCGTCAAAGCGCGTCTGATGAATGTCCTGAATGGGATCAGGAATACCAAAGAGCGACACAAAAGTCTTGATACTCTGGCCAGGGTATGGGACGCGTGTTCGAATATGGAACGTTACATTCAATACGGTTTTACGCCAAAAGAACGTCAACAACTGTTTGGCAAAAAGCATATACATCAATTTAATCCGACCAGTTTCTCCAATTTGGTTGAATTGCTGGATCAAGCTGGCTCATTTCCAGATACCGACGCGACAGAAGCACAACATCAACGCCAGGGGCAAACTCTGGAAGAAATATTGTGTGACACTCGTCTGGACAGTACTCTCCAGCAAGAAGAAGACAGCGCAGGCTCGGAGCGTTTTAACAGCGTGATAAATTTTTCAAATTTCCTTCTTCATGTACTCCGTCTTGTCAGCAGAGACCCGGGAACAACTGAGGGAGTGCCACTTGATGACAAGCAACTCGTTGAGCAATTTGAGTCACGCCTGCTGAAGCAGGAAAAGCCAATCGCTGCGGCAAAAACTTTCATTTATAGTTTACTGAAATGCAAATATCTTTTTGATCGTTATATTATTAAGCGAGAATTCACTCAGGGCACTGACGGATGGAGCCTGAAACGCTTATATCAATACTCACCCCAAAGTGTAGGTTATGTTAATACCTTTGATAATAACGAGGGAGAGTTTGAGGATATAAACCGCCAGGTCCTGATGTTACTATCAGCGTTCCATGTCTCAACGCCAACGCTGGTTTATAAACACTGGCTCAATGGTGCGCTGACATATTTGTTTGATGAACACAGCCCGGAAGATGAAATTGATGCCGGAGACTACCTGGCATATCTTGAGAACATGGCTCGCCGCTTTGTCTTTATGCGATTTTTAGCCCCGGGTGAAGCTGCATCATATTACAATATGATTTTTGGTGATGATGATTTTCTTCCAGAGATCATCTGCGACAAACGTTGGTCGCAGGCTATCAACGCTAAATTACGATTCGGGACTATCGAAAATAACTTTGTTTTTAACTATCTTGACTATTTACTTTGGAAAAAACAAAACACGAGTAACGATATTGCCCGCCGTTTTGAGTTTACCTTCAGAAGCTCGGTGGAACATTTTTATCCTCAGCACCCTATAGATGGCCATCCCAAAATGGATGAAGAGCAGTTACATGCTTTTGGGAATCTCTGCCTGATTAGCCACAGTAAAAACTCGCGGCTAAGTAATTTCCAACCCCAGCAAAAGAGAGAGCATTTTGAAGCCAGCCTGGCTCGTAAAGAGATCGACAGTCTGAAACTTCTGGCGATGCTCACGCTGATGAAGCGCAATAAGCAGTGGAGCGAAAAAGAGATTATCAGTCATGGTAAAGAGATGGTAGCGCTGCTGGCCGAGGAAGTAGAAGAGATGTATTAATGCAGAAAACCGCTCCCGGCAAGGTGTCGCGAGCGGATATAACGTTGTCGGCGTGTTATGGCGGAACGGGCACCTATGGCGTCATGCTTTCACTATTTATCAATGTTGCCAGGCGCTTAATCTGTTGTCCTTCGCTATCAAAATTACGCTCATCAAGCCAAAGAGTGAACGCTTCGCGCAGCGTCGGATATTCACTATCAATGATCGAATACCACGCGGTGTCCCGATTACGCTGGTGTACGACAACAGCCTGACGGAATATGCCTTCAAAGGTAAAACCAAAGCGCGTTGCTGCCGCACGAGAAGGCGCATTAAGTGCATCACATTTCCATTCAACGCGACGATACCCCAGCACCTCAAAAACATAGTCTAACAGCAGCGACATGACCTCCGTTGAAACTCGTGAACGTTTCATGCGTGATGAATAGGTCACCCAACCCACTTCTATTACGCCATTCGATGCATCAATGCGCATAAGTGCCAGCGTGCCGACAGCCTGCATGCTGGCCAAATCGATTACGGCAAAATGCATGGGGTCGGTCTGCGCCGCAATCGTCGTTAAATAGCTTAAGAAAGAGTCAAAGGTCGCGAATGGCCCTGACGCGAGATAGGTCCAGTCACGAGAGTCAGACGTATCGCAATAGGCGTCATAAAGCGCCTTTGCGTGGCGTTCGACGTTAATACGCTCAAGTTTGCAATAACGACCGGTGATGTGCTGAGCCGTGGGAAATTGCGCACCTTGCCAGTCAGGTAACCCTAAACCAACGGGTTGCTGGAATTCATTAAACGTGGATGACATGCTATTTACCTCTCATAATAGAGTGTCAAATGATTGCAGAGTAAGAGACATCTGACGGGGTAAAAAGAACCACAATGGATGTTTTTAACAGATCCACATGACAATGCTATACCGAACACCCGCACCGTATGGCTTATCCGCAATTAAAAAATGCCGGTCATGCAACGGTTATGGAAATAAGAAATACTGCCATTAATGACATTATTACGCGCATCGCTATCAGCATTAAAGCGACGCTACATGGCATGGGCAAGACGACGAATACCCTCAACAATAACCTCTGGCGGGTGATTCGCAAAACCGATCAAAATCCCCTGCCGGGAGATATCCCCATGATAATAATGGCTCAATGATTGAATCCCCATCCCCAGCGTTCTGGCTTTCTGTTCGACCTCATCGCCAGTCAACCCGTCATGCAACCAGCAGACAATATGCACCCCAGAATCAGAAGGCTGGACGGTCATTTTATCGGCAAGATAGCATTGAATAGCATCGACCAACGCCGTTCGCCTCTCGTAGCATGCCTTACGAACCCGTCGCACATGGCTGGCGTAATATCCTTCTTCAATAAAACTCGCCAGTACCGCCTGCTCAAGATAACTGGAGCCAATATCGGAAAAATATTTTGTCACGATAAACTGTTCTTTTAATCCTGGCGGGACAACTAAAAAACCTAAACGAAATTCTGGGTACATCATTTTTGAAAATGTCCCCGAATATATTACCCGCTGATGCTGATCTAATCCCTGCAAGGCTTGCAAAGAACGTGCGGCATAACGAAATTCACTATTGTAATCATCTTCAAATATCCATGCCCGGTTAACCCGAGCCCATTCCAGTAGCTCAAATCGTCGGGATAAACTGAGTGCCCCGCTAAGTGGGTACTGATCGGAAGGAACAACATAGGCCAGTTTCGCATGAGGGAAATGATCGATGCCGTATTGAACATGCATTCCTTCGCTATCCACCGGCACGGGTCTCACAATTGCCCCTGTTGACATAAATACCCCGCGCGCACCTTTATAACCGGGGTCGTCCAGCCAAACATCATTTCCTTTTGTCAGCAACGCCCGGGCAGTAATATTTAACGCCTGCTGAATACCATTTACGATAATGATCTGATCTTCACTACAGTTAACCCCTCGCGTCGTTTTCACGTAGTGACAAATTGCTTTCCGTAAGGGATAAAAACCGCAGGGGCTGGTATGAGAGCCGAGTTGATGCCGGGATTGTCTCCAGACTCGTCCCAGTAACTTGCCCCATAATGAATGAGGAAAGAGATCGGTACAGCCAACACCGACGGCGAACAGACGGCTCATTTCACGCCCTTCAACATCGCCAGACCATAAACCACGAACGGATACGATATCCGCATTTAGCTGCCCGTCAGCGGGCAGTTCATCGCCTTGCGGCACTTCAGGATAGAGACCGCTGATGCTTCGGTCAGGAAGACTTGACGTGACAAAGGTTCCAGCGCCTTTTCGCGTCTGAATATACCCTTCGTCTAACAGACGGTCATAACCCGCAATTACCGAGTTCCGTGAAATTGACATCATCTCGGACAATCCCCGGGTTGAGGGGATCTTTGTACCGGGCGGCAGACGGCCTTCTACGATTGCGTTGCGTAGCGCATGGTACACCTGTTCCTTAATAACGCCTTGCTCTAAAAAAAGCTCCTGAAATAAAGGTGCACTATTTTTTTTCATTGCGCTCACTCTTACGTTAAAAGTGGATCCTGGAAATATATGCAAAGTGTCTCTTTGCGGTGGCTTGAGCAATATTTAGGATAATCGCCATAGAAAACCACTCTTAGTAAAATTATCAGGAGACCTATGAGTAACCAAAACACAACCGCGCCGATTACCATCGAACCCGTCACCCAGCAAGACTACGCGGGCTGGCTACCGCTTTGGATAAATTACCAGATTTTTTATCGTACTGAAATTTCAGACAAGGTCACACAATTAACCTGGGGGCGTTTTCTCAATCCTGTGGAGCCTGTTTTCTGTGCTGTCGCAAAATCCGACGGTAAAATTGTCGGTCTGGTGCATTATCTCTTTCATCGCTCAACATGGGCGGAGTCTGATTATTGCTATCTGGAAGACTTATTTGTTAGTGAAGAAACCCGGGGCAAACACATCGGCAAGCAGCTTATCGAGTATGTTCAAAAACACGCCCGCAAGCGCCATGCTTCAAGATTATACTGGCACACACATGAAACAAACCTCCGCGGTCAGCGCCTTTATGACTGGGTTGCCAGCAAGAGTGGGATGATCGAGTATCGTATGTAAAACTGATGAACCCATTATATCGGGTAGTTCTATGTAAACATCCCCGCACTGTACCTTAATTTTTCAACACATCGTCTGCGGCTCTGTTTCGCAAAGCCGCAGAATCCGAAATTGTCAGATTTCTGAGGCCAGATACCCGCTACGCTGAAAAGTGACATATTTATATATATTCTACATTTCCCATCAATAAACAAACATTACTTTTCAATAAGTTGCTCATGTCTTATTGCTCATGAGTTTTATGTCTACATAAAATTACCCTACACTTATTTCTATATCTCTATATTATCAGCGCGATCGCTAAACAAGCCACCGGATGCATCGGTGCGGCATGAGTTAATATATCAGTAAATATACTTTCTCATACTTTCGGGTGATAACAATTTGGCTCACTGGCAATCAGGAGATGTTTAAGGAACTGGGTAGTAAAATAATAGCGCAACCAGGCGGGATGATTGTTCTAAATGTAGTTCATTCACCAAAGAGGTATATAAACAGCAAGGTATCTTATTTTTGCAGCTTAAAAAAAACGCTATTGTTTTCCTTAGAGAGAACGATTAAAGGGTTAATTTAACAGTATCACCAGAGATCCTGTGGCTCTGGAACAGCAGAGCCACAGGCGTTTGACGCTAATCAGGCTTTACTGGGTATTGCACCTACAGCATGCGAACCTTTTACAGTCAGCGTCACCACAGCGGAACATAACAGTGCAGCGATCATAAAGATAAATGCACTGTTGTAACTTCCGCCGCTGCTTTGGATCAGCCAGCCAATAATCGGCGCAGAAACGACTCCCGCCATCTGACCACCAAAGTTAACGATACCGGAAGCCCGCCCCATGATATTGCTGGGGATGGTATCCATTAAAATGCCCCAAAATGTCGCCATGGCAAAGAACATAAACAGCGCAGAGATACACTGATAAACCACCGCCATATCCGCGCTGCTCACGCTGAAGGTCAGGTACAAGAAGCCCGCCGCAATAACCGACGTCACGACATACAACGTTTTGCGCATTGGTTTGAATTTATCTGAGCAATATCCGCCGATTAATGTCCCACCCGCACCAAACAGGAACGGAATTGCCGCCATCACCCCCGTCTTCGCCAGTGAGAATTCACGCACGGTGATCAGATAGCTTGGCAACCAGGTTGAAAACCCCCAGAAGGTGATATCAAACAAGAACCAGATACTGGCCATCTGCCAGAGCACCGGCATCTTGAGCACGTCTTTAAACGCGATAGCGCTCGTGTTTTGCAGGCCCCCCTGATCGTCAGCAGCTAAATCGGCCAGATCCTGTTGCGTAATTGCAGGGTGATCTTTTGGGTTGTCACGAGTAAATAAGTAGATACCTGCAGCAATAAACAGGCCCGGGATCCCCAGCACAATAAAGACCATGTGCCAGCCAAACGCCCCGATAATACTTGCAGCGACCACCACCGCCAGTGCGGGGCCTAAGGTATTGACCGTTGACTGAATTGCTGTAGCCCGACCGCGCTCTTTCGAAGGGAAATAGGTGGAAATCATTTTCCAGGAAGCTGACGGGAAGCACCCTTCGCCAATACCGAAGAAGAAGCGAACAGCCAGCATCAACGGCAGCGTTAATACCGCACCGGTTAAGCTGGTGAAGACAGACCACCAGGCAATACCAATGGCCATAATTTTACGTGAGCCAAACTTATCCGCCAGTAAACCACCGGGGATTTGGAACGCAGCGTAACCAATGAAAAAGGCGCTAATAATTAAACCTTGTTGGGTGGTATCAAGATTTAAATCTTTGCCGATATAAGGCAACGAAACGCTCATGACCATTCTGTCGAGGAACGAGAGTAGCCACGCCAGCCAGATTAATGTCAGGACGGTATATCTTGCTTTCCAGGTCTTAGGTTTACCTGAAGGTAAAGATGTTTGTAGGTTCATTGTGATGTCCTTGGGGTGTAGTGATCTACCGCGGCCATAAAGGGTCGCGATAGATCAATGCGTGTTTAGCGTTATTTATTAATATTGTTTTCTGATAACAGTACCGCTACAGGCATAACTTTCCGTGCCATTAATTAAGGCAATGCGTCCATTAACCATCACGATTTCAATCCCTTCCGGATACTGATTAGGTTCAACAAATGTCCCCTTATCCGCAATAGTATTGGGATCGAACATCACAATATCCGCCGCATACCCTACCTTCAGTAACCCGCGATCCTGCAGACCCAACACCTCAGCGGGTTTGCCTGTCATCTTGCGGATTGCCGCTTCCCAGCTCAGGCATCCTTCTTCACGCACGTATTTACCCAGCACACGCGGGAAGGCGCCAAACACACGTGGATGTGGTTTACCCGCACCCATCAGTCCGTCAGTGCACACGTTCTGTTCTGGCCGGCAGAGAAACTTAATGACGTGCTCTTCAGTGCCGTAAAAATCGACCATGCCAACGGCGTTTTCTTCTTCAAACAACAGATCGAAGGTGGCGTTGTACGGATCTTTACCGCGCAATTCCCCCAGTTGAACAAGGTTCAGACCAACTGCATCCTGATTTTTCTCTGTCTTGACGCTGGTGACAAAAATCTGATCCAGACCGGCAAAATCGATGAAGTTATCCCAACCAGGAATGCCCTGCTGGATATCCTCTATCATTTTGGCGCGCAATTCAGGCGAGGCCAGACGCTCAAGTAATTTGTCCGTCCCGCCGGAGTGGACCCACGGTGGCAGGATCACGCCGAGCATGGTGCTTCCCGCCACGTACGGATACTGGTCGTAAGAGATACGGATCCCCTCTTCCTGGGCCTGCTCCAGCATGCCCAACATCTGGTCAATCAGCCCCCAGTTTTTCTTCCCACAGACTTTCATATGTGAAATATGCAGCCAGACGCCGGTGGCTTTAGCGATATCGATCAGTTCCTGTGTTGAACTGATGATATCGTCAGCCTCACTGCGCTGGTGTACCACAAAGATCCCGTCATATTTCGCCGTGACCTTGCACAACTCAATCATTTCAGCGGTATCACCAAAAGCACACGGCATATAGATAAGCCCTGTAGAAAGACCAAACGCGCCGGCTTTTAGCTCACGCTCAAGGACTTCACACATCTTCGCCACATCTTCACGCGTGGAAGGGCGTCCATCCAGGCCCATCGCTTCCATACGTACGTTACCGTGTGGCACCAGATACGCCAGGTTTGTTGCCGGATGTCGGGATGCCAACAGGTTGAGATAGCCGTCCGTGTTTTTATATTTCCAGTCAATTTTGTCGGTGTCGCCGTCCAGTCCGGCAATATTTTTACGCCATGCCGGAATATATTCCTCCGGCAATGGTGCCAACGCTACGCCATCCTGCCCCAGCAACTCGGTAGTAATCCCCTGGCGGATTTTCGCTGACAGCGCAGGATTAATAATGGCTGACAGGTCAGAGTGTGTGTGCGTATCAATAAAGCCCGGGCAAATAATTTTCCCTGTTGCATCAATAACCTGTTCATTGACACCCACATCAATTTGGCCAATTTCGACAATATGCCCTTCATCAACCATTACATCGGCAATTCGGCCTGGATTACCCGTTCCATCAATCACAGTTCCGTTTTTAAAAATGGTTTTCATCGTTATTCTCCATTGTGGTGCCACGAAGCAGCACCACCTGTAAGGTAAGAGGTATTTATCTTTATTTTTTAACGGCGATAGAGTGTCTGGATGATGCTGTAATAGCCGCGGGCCGATCCGGTCAACTGATCGATCTCGATATACTCGTCGATGGTATGCGCCAGATTTTCACGCGACGGCCCAAACCCAATGGTTTTGATCCCCGCTTCTCCCGCGTAGTGGCTGCCGTTAGTGCAAAATGAGTACTGAGTAATCGTTGGCGAGAAACCCGCTTCGCGAACGCCAGCCAGAGCGGCCTGCACGAACTCGTCGGACTCGTCATAAACCCAGCCAGGGAAGAAACGCTCACCCTCAATGGTGGCTCCGGTATAGCAAGACTCCTTACCAACTGCGTAAGAGACGCGGGCTTTGAACTGCGGGTCCTGGGCGGTTAGCTCCGCAAGTGCATTTTCCAGTGGAGCGATAACGCTTTCTTTGGTTTCGCCCACCAGCAAGCGGCGATCGTAGGTGGCTCGGCAGTAGTCCGGCACCACTGATGCGCCTGGGTACGGCGACGATTTAATGTCTGTCAGTTCCAGGATACCGGGGCCAAGCACCGGGTGAGTTGGCGGAGTGATGGTGCGAATTTTGTCGATCAACTGCGCCATTTTGTACACTGCGTTAACTCCTGCCTGCGGGTTGGCGGAGTGTGCTGGCTTACCAAAGGTTTCAACCACAATTTCAGCACGACCACGCTGACCGATTTTCAGATTCAGTTCAGAAGCTTCGCCAATGATGACGTAATCAGGCTTATAGCGCTCACTGACCAGACGAGCGGCAATGCCTTCAAAACACTCTTCATGAACGATACAGGCGACGTAAATTTTCCCGGCGAAATTGCGCTGATTATCCTGGCCGAAAAAACCGACGGCGGAGATCATCGCAGCAACAGCACCTTTCATATCGGTGGTGCCACGGCCATAAATCTTACCATCGTCAATATCACCGCCGTACGGGTTGCGGGTCCACTTCTCTTCATTCACCGGCACAGTATCGATATGACCATCCAGAACCAGCGTTTTCCCCGGCTGATTTCCCACAATACCGCCGACGATATTGCCGTATTTATCAACATGGATATCGTCGAACTGGTAATGCTGCATCATTGTTTTTATGGCATTTACCACGTCACCTTCCTGACCGGAATAGCTTTTTTGCTGGATCAGCGCCTGACAATTTTTAATAACGTCTTCAATACGGGTTGCAGATAACATGTGTTTCTCCGTTAATGCTCTCAATCAGGAAATTATTTATTGATGCCTGGGTACTGACCGCCCCAGACAATATCCAAATATTGTTGCGGGTCGGTATCACCTTCGGTACTTATCAGCAACACGCGGGAATGCTCATCCAGACCCAGTTGCTCACGGGTTGGTGCCAAATCCGGGGAGGTCATCAACTGCGCCAGAAGACCTGTCGTGACGGCCCCAGATTCACCTGAAATAATTTGTGGGTCGCCCGCCAGCGGGTTACCCAACATACGCATCCCCAGCGCCGCGATTTCATCAGGGCAGGAAGCAAATGCGGTGGCATAATCACGCAGTAACGCCCAGCCAATACTGTTTGCCTCACCGCAGGCCAGACCCGCCATCACGGTCTGTAAATCGCCGCCTACCGCAACAGCATCCCCCTCTTTTGCACGGGCAGAACGATAGAGACAGTCGGCAATTAACGCTTCAGCGACGATCACTTTCGGACGATTTTCGCCCCACGCGGCCGTCACCATTCCCTGCACCATTCCCGCAAATGAACCCACCCCGGCCTGAACGAAAACATGCGTCGGGGCGACCTGATGGAGCTGATCAATCGCCTCCAGCATCAGCGTGCCGTAGCCCTGCATAATCCACAGTGGGATCTTTTCATACCCTTCCCAGGCCGTGTCTTGTACAACGATCCAGCCATACTTTTGTGCCTGATCCGCGGTCATGCGCACGGCATCGTCATAGTTCATATCCACGATTTCAGCGGTAGCACCTTCATTGCGGATTGATGTCAGCCGCTGCTGTGAAGACCCTTTCGGCATGTAAACCACCGCATTTTGCTTTAACTGGCGCGCCATCCACGCGACACCGCGCCCGTGGTTACCATCGGTGGTGGTGGCAAACGTCACGGTCTTCAGGTCATGGCGTACTGCTTCACTGGTCATGACATCAAACGGTAATTCGCTGATATCCTTCCCCACTAATTCCGCGATATGGCATGCCATCGCGTAGGCGCCGCCCAGCGCCTTGAACGCTTTCAGGCCAAAACGCTGAGACTCATCTTTGAGGTAAATATTTTTTACGCCCAGTTTTTGGGAAAGTGCCGGCAGCGTATACAGCGGCGTCGGAGCATATCCCGGAATAGACCGATGAAAATTCAACGCTTTTACCAGTTCCTGGCGACTAAATGGTGCCAGCGGTGCGTTAGGGTGTTCGGTAAACGGCGTCTGGTTGATAAAAAATGATAAGTTTTGCTGCATCATAAAACCTCATTGTCCTGGTAATTCATTCCCTGTAATCGGTGTAATACAGAGTTATTTACGCTATCGGTAATTCATAAGAGCAAAATGCTTACCAGTTTTTTAGAAAATGGGGGAATGCTTAGAATTAATTTAATAAATACTTTTATTTCAATGTGTTAAGGAATTTCCAAAGCTAACAAGGTAAAAACAGCCTGCCTTAGTTTATCGCCTGATTTTGATAAATTCTCATAAATGAGAAATAGTGTGATCACGAAGGATAAAATTAAAAAAACATACAAAAACAATGCAATAGATTGATTTTTCGCAAATCAATTTTGCAATAATTCACCTATTTATCATTTTTATTGAGAAATGAGAGAGCTTACCGGAGAAGTATCATGATTTCAGTACTGAGCAATATCCAGGATGATATATGCAATTATGCCGATGCTATTTCTGGCATTACCGGGACTGATGTAGAAATCATTGATGAATCTTTAATGCGCATTGCTGGCACCGGTAAATACCGACATATGCTCAATGAGAACGTGGCAAAAAATGGTTATATCTATCGGCATGTTTTGCAGGTCCGTGAGACGGTATTGATCAAAAACCCCGGTGAACATCCTCTATGTCAGCTGTGTGAAAAACACCATTACTGCTCTGAAATGCTGGATTTGAATGCCCCTATTTTTCTCAATAACCGCGTCATTGGGGTGATCGGCATTATTTGCTCAACGCAAATACAGCGTGACACCTTGCTTAGCCAGATCGATAAATTTGTCACGTTTATAGAGCAAATTGCCGTCATGATCTCCAGTAAGGTCTTCGAATGCCTGGAACGCTTACGCGCGCAGGAAACACTCGGTGCCTTTCGTCGCCTGATTGATGCAATGGATCGCGGTGTTGTGGCCATTGATGGCAAGGGTCGCATCTGGCATGCCAACCATTCAGCAGATCGCATACTTAACCGTGAGGTTCAGGGATTACCCCTGACCATCGAAACGACCGGAGACAGTTTGTATGGCGATGAGGAAGCATGGCTGACGCTTGAAGGGCAAAAACACCATGTGCTGTGTAAACAGATCTCGCTCTCGTCGCTGGATAACGACCGACTAACCATGGTTATCTTTCGCGATGCGCACGACTACCTGAGCACGATTGCCCCCTCGCCCTATGAGTCTGACACACAGGTACGTCTGATTGGACATTCCCCCTCAATGGAACAACTCAGAAGCACCATTGGTAAAATCGCCAACAGCTATGCCAGTGTACTGATCACCGGGGAAAGTGGTTCAGGTAAAGAAGTTGTGGCATTTGCCATTCATCAGAGCAGTCCGCGTAAAGCCGCCCCCTTCGTGACCATCAACTGCGCCGCTATCCCTGAACAACTACTGGAAAGCGAACTGTTTGGCTACGTACGCGGCGCATTCAGCGGCGCCGATCCCAAAGGACGAGTGGGAAAATTTGAGCTGGCCAATGGGGGTAGCCTGTTCCTCGACGAGATTGGCGATATGCCACTGCATTTGCAGGCCAAGCTGCTCAGGGTACTGCAGGAAAAAGCCATCACCCGTGTAGGGTCTAACAACACCATCAATATTGACGTGCGGATTATTGCCGCAACCAACAAAAACATCAGCGCGATGGTCGAGAATAATCAGTTTCGTGAAGATCTTTTCTATCGCCTGAACGTGGTGCCATTGGTTCTCCCTTCCCTGCGCGAACGACGGGCGGATATCGCCGTCCTGGCACAATATTTTGCCGATGAATTTTCGCTAAGCTACCAGCGACCACCGCAGAAACTTCCTGATGATGTTATTAACCGCCTTTATGCCTGGCACTGGCCGGGCAACATCCGTGAACTGCGCAACGTCATCGAGTACATTTTTGTCATGCGCGGAGAAGCCGCCGGGATCAACGCCAGCCATCTGCCCCCTTACCTGCTTACCGCAGCCGATGGCAGAAAAAGCACAATGATGGCGCAACCTCGCCAGCTTGCCCACCAGGGTAAACAAGCAGAAAGAGATGCCATTGAAAACGTCATACAGCGATTTGGTTCAAGCGTTGAAGGTAAGAAACAAGCCGCGACAGAATTAGGGATCAGCATTGCCACGCTGTACCGGAAAATAAAACTGTATGGGTTATGATTTTCCCTTGCTTTCGCCACGGGCTGTCAATGCCTGATGGCGCTTCGCTTATCCGGCCTACGTTTTACAGGCTTTAGCTGGCCGGATAAGACATCAGTGGGCAGTTACGGCTAAGCGTCTTAATCAAACACACCATTAATAATGGCGGTGACGACCGCGGTGCTCAGCGCAATCAACACCAGATTGTCACCGATAACCTGCCATTCATAGCCAGGATAATACGGAAGTTGATTCAACATGGAGGGGGGGACGCTCTTCTTCGCAATTCCAGGAGGGAGCGGTTTTCCTCGAGCCAGATTTTTGGCAATGCCCGGTGGCAGTGACTTATACCCCGTCAAACCATATCGGACAGCGTATTGCCTTGCCACGTGATAGCTGATGTCACTATCGACGTGATCAGGTTTGCCATAATTTTTACGCTGATCTGACTGCGGATTGCCTTTGTGACCTGAATTTCCTTTCTGGCTATTACCATGATTGCCGCTGTTACCATTTCCATTCCCATTACCGTTTCCGGGGTTAGCAAATGCAGGCGTGGCACACATCGTCATCGCGGCAACAGCGACTAAAGCCGTTGCTAAAGTACGGAGTCTGGACATGATGATTCCTTTATCAGTGGTTACCTCTAAAAAGGTACGGTATGGCGTGAATTTAAGCCATTGCTATAACTCCGATTTATGCGCCTTCGCATACCGGGAATACTGATGTAAAGCTCGTCATTCCCGATAACTCAGATCTTCACGTGACAGACAGGCGATCTGAGTTTTTGGGAATAATTTCGCGAAAATGGAGAGAAAACGGTGATTTTTTTCAGTTAAGCTATGTTCATGCTTTGGCGCTACCTCATGGTCAAATTCACTTTTCAGGAACCAACCCGTAATGGCTAAAAGTATTCCGCTGCTGCCACATGATCCCCATATGTGTCGCAGCTATGAAAAAAAGACTCGTAGCCCACTGGCACTCTATTCAGAGTATCAGCGTATGGATGTCGAGTTGCGGGAGCCACTGGCCATGACTTACAGTCACTGGCATGGGCAGGTTGAAGTGAATGTGCCATTTGATGGTGATGTTGAGTACCTGTTCAATGACGAAGTGGTACAGAGCAAACAAGGCTTTATCACACTGTTCTGGGCGTGTACCCCTCATCAGCTCACGAATGCAGGGCACTGTAAGCAAATGGCTATCTTCAACTTGCCAATGCATTTATTTTTGTCCTGGCCGCTGGATAGAGAGCTGATTAATCACGTGACGCACGGCAGGGTGATTACCTCGTCAGCATCCCAGCAGCTTAGCGCTTTTGAGGTTCAACGTTGGCAAAATGAGCTCAACAGCGATAACGAACAGATTCGTCAGTTAGCCATTGATGAAATCGCCTTGATGCTCAAGCGGTTTAGCCTCTCAGGCTGGCGGACAGTATTGGGAAACCAAACGGCACGGACCCAGAAGAACAGCATTTCGCGGCATTCACAATTTTACGTCAGCCAGATGCTGGAATTTATTGCCGCCAACTGTGACAAATTGCTGACAGTCGAGGCCATTGCCGATCACGTCAAACTTAATCCTAATTATGCAATGGGTATCTTTCATCGCGTAATGCAACTAACGATGAAACAATATATTACGGCGATGCGCATCAACCATGTACGGGCATTACTCAGCGACACCGATAAAACCATTCTGGATATTGCGATGATTGCGGGTTTTCGCTCCAGCAGTCGATTTTATAGCTCATTTCATAAATACGTCGGTATGCCGCCTCAGCAGTATCGCAAGCTCAGCCAGCAACGCCGAAATCATCCACCTTATGCGGAGGGATAATTGACTATCAAATCTATCTCTTATTTTACTGCTGAAATATGAACATCATAACAGCAGGCCAGAACAGATCGCCTGAAACAGTTAATAAAATAGAGTTCGTTTATCAACTCACGTAACTACGCCACTCCGTTATTGATTGGCCTGTAGCAGGTATTTCTTTGGCTTGTTCAACCGTTAACGATTGGGATGGAATTATGGAACAAAATAGCTGTACCTCACACTACAGAAAAAAACTCTCTTTCTTTTGGTCAGTATTACCGATGGCGATCATGCTGGGAGGGATTAGCATCGGATATTTTATATTCAATATTCGCGCCGAACCTATGATCCTGATGGGAACGGCAGCCGCTTCATTTATCGCTATTGCTCATGGCTATACGTGGGATGATATTCTGCAATCGATTTGCAATAAAATATCAGAAGCACTGCCCGTCATTCTGATTGTCGCCAGTATCGGTTTTTTGATTGGCTCCTGGATGGTATCAGGTACCATCCCGATGATGATCTATTATGGTTTGAAGTGGATTAATCCCCAGTATTTTTATATTTCAGCATTTATGCTGGGTGCATTAATTTCAGTGTGTACCGGTACGTCATGGGGTTCCATTGGTACCGTCGGAATTGCCATGATTGGTGTGGCCATTGGCCTTAATGTCTCTCTGCCCATCGCCGCCGGAGCCATTGTTTCAGGTTGCTGGTTTGGCGATAAACTCTCACCAGTCTCCGATTCAACCAATATGGCGGCACTGGCTGCCGGTGTAAATCTGTACTCACATATTGGCCATTTGCTATGGACCACCGGACCGGGATTCATTATTTGCTGCGTGGTTTATAGCTATATGGGTATGGGCATTGATGCCTCTGCCAGCGCACCAGAAAATATCACCCATTTAATGAACGCTATCGGCCAGATTTATCAGTTCAACATTCTGTTGTTGCTACCACCGATTATAGTATTGTACGGCTCACTGTCGAAAAAACCGCCTATCCCGATGCTGTTTTTGTCCACTATCGTATCAATGATTCTGACTCTGGTTTTTCAACAATTCAGCGCATCTTCGGTCGGTGAATCCGTGGTCAGCGGCTTTAAGCTCGCGATGCTCACCGGAGATCATATTCCTGCACTGTCATCTGATGTCTCACGCTTATTAGAGCGAGGCGGCGCAATCTCTATGTTCAGCAGTTTTGTGACCGTCTTCAGCGCCTTTAGTTTTGCTGGTGCCATGAGCGCGACAGGCTCCCTGCACACGGTCATTAACGCACTGACAAAAGGAGTTAAATCAACATTCCGCCTGGTCGCTACCACCATTGTTACGACGTTCACCATTTGCGCCTGTACCGCCAATGGAACCTTACCGTTGTTATTGTGCGGCGATGCCTTTAAAGATGAATACAAAAAACGTGGACTGGCTGCGAAGAATCTTTCGCGAACCACCGAAGATGCCGGAACCGTTGTCGAACCTATTATTCCGTGGTCTGCTTCTGGCGTTTATTGCGCCACGATGCTGGGCGTGACAACTCTTGATTATCTGCCATGGGCAATTCTATGTTACAGCGGCGTCATCTTTGCATTGCTGTGGGCAGCAACCGGTATTGGCATTGCTAAATATGAGCCTAATGAACTTACTACCAATCGGGTTGAACAAGAATCGTAAAGTGATAAATAGCTAAAGACAGCGATCACCAGGGTAATTTTACTATATCAACCAGATATGTACATGACGTGTGCATAAACATTATTGGTTCATTTTACGCGGCTTAAATTATTTATTTCAGAGACTATCCAGGAGTTAGCAATGTCTTTGTTTGATGCTATTGTCACAAGGGATGTTAATTGTCGCAAATACGGACAATTACAACAAATGTACGGTACCAGCGATGTATTACCACTGTGGATTGCGGATATGGATTTTGGTACGCCAGAGCCCATCATGAATACCTTACGCACAGTAGTAGAGCAGCCTGTTCAGGGCTATAACCTGGATTATCCGCAATGGAAAGAGTCCGTTATCCAGTGGTACGCAAAACAGTATGATGCCGAGCTTAAATCGCACTGGCTGCATTTTGTTCCCGGCGTCATAAAAACCATTGTCATGTCTTTGCTGGCGCTTACCCGCACGGGAGACAATATATTAACCTGTACCCCAATATATGATCCCTACCCTAACCTGGTGAAAACCAGCGGCAGGCATTTACTCCAGACCCGTCTCATTGAAAAAGACGGTTGCTATGAATTTGACTGGCAGGATTTCAGCGAAAAACTTAAACAGTGCAAAATGTTTCTTTTTCCCTCGCCACATAATCCTGGTGGAATGGTGTGGTCGCGGGAAACGCTTGAAAAAATCAGTCACTCTTGCCAGCAGGCCGGTGTCATCATTCTCTCCGATGAAGTACATAGCGATTTAACTCTGCCAGGTAAGCAACACCTGCCCTTTTTTACCCTCGATGACGCAGCAGGAAGTCAGTCAATCGTACTGACCTCTGTCAGCAAGACCTTCAACACGGCGGCGATCCAGGGCGGGATAGCCATTATAAAGAATGATGAACTGCGTCACCGGTTCTATCATTTTCTCGATAACTGTTATCTTGCAGAGACTCACTCACTGCAACAGGCAACGATTTATAGCGCTTATACCCATTGCGGTGACTGGCACCGGGAATTATTGGCTTATCTGGCTGATAACGTGGCATTTGTTAAAAGAGAAATTGAAATGCACTGTCCGTTGATCTCGATTGTCTATGGTGGCGCATCCTATCTGCTCTTTCTGAATGCCGAAAAAATGGCGCTTAGCGAGACGCAGCTAAGCGATTTTTTTGTCCATGAAGCGCGACTCGGCCTGTCTCCGGGGTCACAATATGGCCCAGGCGGAGAGGGGCACATGCGTCTCAACGTTGGCTGCCCGCGCGCCGTACTGGTGGACGCAATGAACAGACTAAAAACGGCATACCAGAAACGGCAAAACATGTAACACAGACCGCTACGCTTGCCCTGCGTTGTCAGGGCAAAATTACCCAAAGATATTGACCGAACTGCTATAAAGTCTTTCTCTTCTGTCGGCTGGTGTTAAACTGGAAAGTGTGATCTTCATCATAACCTGCTTAAACAGAGAAAAGAGACACTGCTATGCAACATATCATTGAGGGCTTCCTCAACTTCCAAAAAGAGATTTTCCCTCAACGTAAGGAACTCTTCCGCAGCCTGGCATCCAGCCAGAATCCTAAAGCGCTTTTCATCTCCTGTTCTGACAGCCGTCTGGTGCCTGAGTTAGTGACGCAGCAAGAGCCAGGACAGCTTTTCGTTATCCGTAACGCCGGTAATATTGTACCGTCTTTTGGCCCAGAGCCTGGCGGCGTGTCAGCCACCATTGAGTACGCGGTCGTTGCGTTAGGCGTGACTGATATCGTTATCTGTGGCCACTCCAACTGCGGCGCGATGAAAGCCATCGCAGAAAGCCAACCCCTGGATCCGATGCCTGCTGTCGCCCACTGGTTGCACTATGCCGATGCTGCGAAAGCCGTGGTTGAAAAGAAAACCTGGGCTAACGAAATCGATAAAGTAAATGCCATGGTGGAAGAAAACGTTATTGCCCAGTTAAACAACATTAAAACGCATCCTTGCGTGGCTGTTGGCCTGCGTAACAACGCGATTCGTCTGCACGGCTGGGTTTACGACATCGAAAGCGGAGAAATTCGTACTCTGGATAAGAACAGCAAAACTTACGTTTCGCTGGCCGATAATCCACACGTCCATTTCGAGTAAATCAGCACTGGAGCACGGATGCTCTGGCAATCCTCCCACTATGATTTCTGTCAGTAGACAAACACCCCTCTTGCGACTAGCTTTTAAACTAGCCATCAGTGTGGACGTCGTGGAACACGCAATAGATTAAGCGATAAAAAGGAGCAGTTACGCATGCGAACGAAAAATAACAGACTGATTAATATGTTATTTTTTCATGAATCATGGGATATTATGATCCTAAAAAATAAGGGTTCGCATACCTTTCCCACGAACACGCTGGAAATTCTGAACCGCACCCGAGCCCAACAGCTCAAAAAGAAATATACCTTTCAGGCCGATCCTTTCATTATTGAAAAAGACAATAAAGTTTATGTTTTTTATGAAGCACTAAGCTTTCGTAATTCGCAAGGTATCCTGCGCTGCCGTATCCTTGATGCTAACCTGGTTGAGCTTGAGGATGTGAAACTCGACGGTTTTGATAACCTAAAATGCCATTTATCATTTCCTTTTTTATTTTACAGCAACGATCAGCTTTTCATGATCCCGGAGTCTTCAGAAAGGAAAGAGGTTATCTTATTCCAGTCGATAGATTTCCCTACGCGCTGGAAACAGGTAAAAGTAGTAGTACCTGACCTGGCGCTCACCGATAACGTCGTCGTCTCGTTACATGAAAATCTTTATCTTTTATCCACCACGATGGAAGATGAGTTAGTTATCCATACTGCCAGTGATGTCACCGGGCCATGGCAAAAAATAGAGCCCACACTGAACCTGTCGAATCAACACCCCCGGGGCGCTGGCGCACCACACTGCGTTGATAATAAACTCTATTTCCTCACCCAGGAATGCACACCAGAGACGTACGGAAAGTCAGTTTATATCAAAGAGTTAATCACGCTTAACGCATCCAGCTTTAATGAGCGTTTGATTGCGCAGATCAATGCCAGCATCAACCAAAGCGAGGGCGTCCACACGCTGAACTTCACCGATAACTATATCGTGTATGATAGTAAGATAAGCAAATTCAGCCTGTTTTCTATATTTAAAAAAATATCTTATAAATGCAGGGTGAAATACCGGAATTTTTACCTTACCCGACGCCACCAATAACGTTTATTTAAGACGGTGGCATTGATGAATCAATAATAGTTTGTAAAAAATATATCTGGAGACTGTATGGCAATTCTGGTCACTGGTGGTGCTGGTTATATTGGTTCACATACCGTGCTGACGCTTCTGGAAAGAGGTGATGATGTTGTGGTCATCGATAATCTCTCCAACGCCTCACAAACATCCCTGGACAGGGTTGCAGAACTGACTGGCAAAGCGCCCATCGTTTATATTGCTGATGTGCTGAACAACGATGTTCTGAAAACTATTTTCTCTAACCATAACATCACCGATGTTATTCATTTTGCTGGACTAAAATCAGTTTCAGAATCAATAAAAGAACCGCTTGCCTACTATGACAATAATGTCACCGGCACGCTGGTTTTACTGCGTGAGATGTTAGCTGCGGGAGTTAAGCACTTTATTTTCAGCTCATCCGCCACGGTATATGGCAACCCGGAAAGCGTTCCATTAAGTGAACAATCGCCAACCGGTGGCACCACCAATCCGTATGGCACATCAAAATTCATGGTCGAGCAAATTCTGGCAGACTTTTCCCGCGCACAACCCGATTTCCGCATAACCTGCCTGCGCTACTTTAACCCAGTCGGCGCACATCCATCGGGCAGGATTGGTGAAGATCCGAATGGTATCCCCAACAATCTGGTACCGTATATTTCTCAGGTGGCGATTGGCAAGCTGGAAAGCGTGTCGGTCTATGGAAATGACTATCCAACCCCTGACGGCACCGGTGTGCGTGATTACATCCATGTGATGGATCTGGCAACTGGCCATTTAGCAGCACTGGATTGCCAGGAAAAAGGTGCGGCATACAAAGTCATCAATCTCGGTACCGGTATCGGATATTCCGTACTTAACCTGATCGCAGCCTTCGAGAAAGCGGCGCAAACCCGAATTAATTATAAGATTGTGGCCAGAAGACCCGGGGATATTGCCGAATGTTGGTCCGACCCGTCGTTAGCACGAAAAGAGTTGGGATGGCAGGCCATCTACAATCTGGATGAAATGATACGCGATACCTGGAACTGGCAAAAAAACAATCCAGATGGCTATCACGTTTAATTTTTAACGATAAGGAGCCTGATTCCCAGGCTCCTTACTATGGCAGGCTATTTCACCGTTACCGCAGACACGCGATACCAACCGTTGTTCAGCTTCCCTTCATTGGCAAAGTTAATTCTTGCCGCACCGGATTTATCCACAATCGCCGCTTCAATAGCATATTTCCCTTTCGGCAGCGTCCCGGGCATCGGCATCCCGTAACTCAGTGGGTGTTTTCCGGGCAGCCAGTGACGTATATCTTCAGGGACATTCCCTTGTGCCACCACCTTATTGGCCTCATCAACCAGACGAAATGCCAGCGTGTAGGGAAGGTAAATCGGCGCGTTCCCCTCATTATACCAGGTGCTTGTCAGGGTGAGTTCTGGTCCCCCTTCCCAGACTGACTCGTGGCTCAGGGAGGCTAAGCGAAACCGATAGCCCAGTTTTGTCAGTGCCTCGTCGACAATCGGACGATACTCACGGGGCACGGTTCTCGATTTCAGGTTAATCGTACTGGTATGTTGCTTCACCGCCCAGTCAAAAATCCCCTGCACTTCCTCTCGCGTATAGTGAAACGTATTTTTCCAGTCCTGCATGTACGAGCAGATCTCAAAGCTCACTGGCGCATGTTTCCAGGCATCGTTAAATCCTGAAGAGCTTTTCTGTGCGGCCTGCAGCCGTTGAGGATAATCATCCGCCATATGATTCCATGAATCAGAAAACACGCGGAGATCGCCCAGGCAGTCCGCTCGCCAGCCCGCCCCGCGCGCGACCGCATTCGCCAGACTTTGCCCACCACTCATCAACATGATTTTTGGCGTACGGGGGAAAGCCGTGAAATGCATCGTCACATAGCGGTCCAACTGCGCCGTGGTGTAGCGCTCCAGCAATGGCTTCAGCATCGGGAAGTTGCTGTTATGCCACTCTCCCCACGACCCCACCATGCCGATATCCACGAAAGCCAGGTTCTCGTTACCATCATAGCGTTTACCCATCGCGTTCAGCAGGCGCTGGCTATATTCAATAAATAGGGGATCGTCTAAATCAGGGATAAAGGTTTTGTTGTCAGGCGTCCAGGTTCCCTTTACGCCTTTTTTAATCAACCAGTCGGGAATTTGTGAACCGGTTTCCGGCTCAGCAAGCGCCATAAACCGCAGTCCGACGTTCATCGCCGGTCGATGCGCCGCGGCATACCTGAAGGCGTCATCAACCAGTGCAAAATTGTACTGGCCTTCGACCGGCTCAAGGTCACGCCAGTAAAAGCGCTCATACTCAAAGCCTGTGTCGGGATAATCCGCCAGTCCAAGCGTTTCACCATATCCCTGATGAAAACTGGCTACCCCAATACCTGGGTTTGTCAGTGGGACCGTCAATGCTTTAGGGGTTACGGTCGTTAATGCGGCCAATACCGTCAGCGGACAGAACAGACACAACAGCGCAGAAAACCATTTACACTTCATCGCAGTGACGCCTTCCACAGGTTTGTTAACACTAGCGGTCTTTCAGGCTTAACCACCAGTCCCAGATACCAACGTGAAAATGTTGGAATACATCAATACCCAATGCGGATTTGATCATGTATAGCGTCAGTAATACGCAGCAGGTGACAAACAGCGTGCCTAGCAGCAGCAAAAATGTGAGCAACATGGTCGATAAGGTCGACTCCTGACGATGCCGCTGACGTAAGTCTCTGCCGAATAAAAAAACCAGATAAAAGCGTTTGCCGAAAAATGGAAAACTTCTGCGAATATCGATCCGATGTCTTGATGCCAGAGTGCTGGCGACGATCGCTTTCTCGATCCCCTCTTTTTGTTCCGGGGTCAGTCCCTCCGATATATGCGCATCAAGCTGAGCATAAAATCGTTCAATGACGGGGGGGCGATTCTGAGGACTGGTCAAAATTAACCTATATTTTTATCAATTGAGTGATAGACATTGACTGTTTTTCTGGCAATTTCCTGCCAGTCATAATTTTGCAAATATACACGATAGTCCACGCTATTTGCGCTGGCCCAGGCGGTTAATTTCTCAGCAAGACTGGACAATGAGCCGACCCGAAAATAGGCCTCAGACGGCAACTGCACTTCCAAATTTGCGGGAATGTCGCTCACCACCGCCGGGAGGGAATACGACATCGCCTCCAGAAGCGCAATCGGTAGTCCTTCATGGTAAGAAGGCATAACAAACAGCCGGGCCTGCGAAAACACGGCCTGAAGTTCATCTCCCCTTAAAAATCCGGTCATCACCACGCCAGGGGTATCAGCGGCAAGTTGCTTGAGTCGAATACTGTATTCCGTTGGGTGATCTGCATCACCAATGAGCACTAGCGGCTGTTGCAAACCACTTTGTTTGTACGCGGAGATGGCATCATGCATCCCCTTTTCTTCCACAAACCGTCCGACCACCACGAAATAGTTTTTCGCTTCGAGTCCAAAGCGGGAAAGCGTGGCATGAATGGTTTGCTCTGACAACGGACGGGGCTTATTGACGCCATTGAAAATCAAATGCGCATCATAGCGAGCATGTTTTTTCTGAATCAGTTGGTTAATGACCTCAGAAATCACTATCACCTCATTGGCATATCTCACCGCCCAGCGTTCGCCCAGCAGCAATATTTTTTTGGCGACAAATCCCCATTTTTGACGATCGTAATCAGGCCCGTGGTGGGTAAAAACCACCTTCTTACCTAACACGCGTAATAATGGGATCACCAAACCCGGCCCTATAGCATGGACATGCACAATATCAGAACGGTCGACACAGGTTCTAAACGCCGCTAAAACGGAATGCACAATCGCCTCCAGTGACCGTTTTTTGGGTGCCCACAGCGCATAGGTCTCAACTTTCTTATAAGAAGATCGTTTGTAGCTAACATACGGCGAGCGGGCGATAACACAAATATCAACGTCAAACTGTTGTTTAATCGCCGGATAAAGATTCTGGCAGTGGGTTTCCACACCGCCCAATACATCCGGAATACCGCGGGTACCAAAAACCGTTATTTTTTTACTCATTCTATGGCCTGCTCAGAAGTTCTTTATATAGCGCCTGTAAGGTATCCATATGTTTGTTAAGCGCATATTTTTCACTCAGGCGCGCACGACCCCGTAAGCCCATGACGCGTGCTTTATCCGGGTCATCAACCAGAGTATCCATCGCCTTCGCCAGTTCCTGCGCATTACCCGGCTCAAATAAAATCCCTTCAATACCGTCGCGTATTTGTTCGGGGATCCCGCCAATACGCGCCCCGATCACCGGTTTCGCGAAAGACATCGCCTCTAGCACCGCCATTGAGCAGTTTTCATAACATTCAGAGGGGAGGATCACCACTCGGGCATGCTTAATGAGCGTATTGAGGGCATCCCCTTGTTGTACATAACCCAGAAACTCAGCTTCCGGGTATTTCGCCACTAACTCGTCATGCAACGGACCGTGCCCCACTATTTTCAGTGGAGCCGGGTTACGCATTTTCTGATGAGCGGCCAGCAACGTTGCCACCCCCTTTTCACGGCTCAGGCGGCCGAAGTACAGTATATAACCGTCATCGACGACCTCATCGATGGGCTGGCTATCATCAACACCATTGACGATCACATCGATTCGCGATTTCGGCAACGTTCGGAGTAACACGCCGCGTAGAAAGAGGCTGGGTGAAACAATCACATCCAGAGCCTGATAATTTTGGGCAATGTATTGCCAGGTCGCTTCTAACGAGAGCAGCAAGCTTTTAGAGGCAGAGCCTTCCTGACAACGATAGCGGAAGGCATTGAAAACGGTACCGGTGATACAGGCATCACACACCTTCCCATCACGTAACATGGAGTATGCAGGACAGACAATCTTATAGTCGTGCGCCGTCAGCACCGTTTTGCAGCCAAAATTACGCGCCACTTTAATTAACGCTGGCGTCAACTGATGGTAAATATTATGAAAGTGAACGATATCAGGGCGTTCTTTTTGTAAAAGCGCCAGCATTTTTTTGCAGGCCTGGGTGTTATGAATAAAGTTAACCGCAGTTTTGATGCCCCCCAACAGATTACTCTCTTTATGGTAATCGACATTGCTGACGAAATAATCAGCATAATCAGAGGGGAAATTTTTCTCATGCTGCATGGAAAAATCAATGACCTGAACACCAGCCTGTTTCAGCATGTCGCGTTCTTGAAAATAAACCGTTTCCGCGCCGCCTTTAATGAAAAAAAACTTGTTAACTAATAATACTTTCATGGCGCTTGTCCCGGTTATTCATGAATGATTTTACTGTTGGGCGGAGTCAGCGGATCGCGTACCGGATAAAAAATACCTTTGATCAGTCCCGCTGAGCGTACGATTAAATTAATAACGCTTTGCAACCCATCGCTTAACGAGCGATTTTGCACTATCTTCAACAAGGCAAATGCCAGTAATGGTAAAAGCGCAACGGCAAACACATTAATATTAAAGGTGAGCAGCGCAACAAATAAGAGAATAAGGTATAGCGCAAATACCGCCTCATTCTTCACGATGTTAAATGACTGGGAAAACCAGGGTTTCCCCCAACTGCAACGCAAAAGCTCACCCGGAGCCTGGTAATAACCGCTAGTCCAGCGGCGCGCCAGCATCTTAAACGTCGGCAGCGTATGTGACGTATGGCTGAAGTAAGGAATATCCAGACGCCGCAGTTTATAGCCCGCTTCGATTAAACGCAGACCCAGCTCAGCCTCTTCATAAGCGTGCAAATTTCGGTTGGTCAGATAACCAATTTTTTCAATTGCCGACCGACGATACAGTCCGCCGCCCCCCAGATGATCGCTATCACCAAGAGGATAGATTTTATTGATCCGCTGCTTACGAGACTTAAATTCATAGTTAACGGCATCATCCATTTCGACAGTACCGGCCACCCCGGCATAGTCCGGTTCCGCTTGCAAAAAAGCAACAGCCTGGTCAATGAAGCCATCTTCCAGCTCCATATCTCCATCCATCAGTAATAAATATTCCCCTTCGCTGTACAGATAACCCAACTGATGGCCCACCCCACAACAGCGATCGCCCGGATCGGTGAGTGACACTACCGTGACGCCTTTATTGGCTGCCAACTGCTGGGTGTTATCAGTCGACAGACTGTCAGCCACAATAATTTTATGCGGATACCCGACCAACTGACGCCGAATGCTGTCGATCGTTTTCTCAATACCTTTAGATTCGTTGAGCGTCTTAATACTCACTGAAATAAATGGCTTATTGTCCATACCATCCCCCTGCACTGCGAAGTACGGTTCGACGAATCACTAAGCTCGCCCCCAGCGATAAATAGAACAGGAACTGTAACATCGGCGTAATCATCAATATCTGGCTGTAAGGCAAGCTGATTAAACAACTGATAGCGAAAGCGTTAAACGCTGGCGCAAAGCTCAGTAACTGCAGATCCTGTTTATCCAACTGCTCAAGCATCAATACTGGTTTTGGCTGGCACACTTTCAGAATATAAACAAACAAGCCAATAAACAGCAGCGTGCCAATAATGCCAACTTCCCACAGCAGCATACTCAGAGCCGTCGAGTCTAAAATCAGGTTATAGATAATGTTCAAAAATCCAGGGGAGACCGTACTACCACTGTTTGTGGCATTAAGCCCATAGCCAAATAATGTGCCCGACAGTCCCCATAGATCGTTATTTTTTAACCAGAACAGAAACGTTGTGAAACGCCCCAACTCTCCGGTCGACATGATGTAGTTCGGATCAAAGATATAGCTCAATGAATCAATAAAAATGCTTAATGAGCCTTTCGTCGGATCGCTGCCAAAAGCGGAAGCGTAGTACCAGGCCAGTATCATAATCGACAGGCCGATGAGCACCAGCATTCCTGCCACAATGACAAATAACGTCTTCAGATTTACCTTACTGACATCTTTAACATAGCTCGGCGATATCCACACCCATGCCAGAAATATCGGTGACAGCAGGATGACAAACTTAACCTCACCAATGATGCATAACCCTATTCCAAGGATGATATGCAGCGCTGCGGATTTAAACGTCGTAAGCCCGTGCTTATATTCAGAGAGTTTCAGCAACATAATTAACAGGCAAAATAACCCCATCGCCGCCGTATTGCCGCCACCCATTGGGTCTCCGCCGAATGTCCCTACCACGGAGTCCCATTTTTCATCTTCCCCGCGCACAGCCACACGCTGAGGAACAACCAGCAAAACCTGATAAATCATCACCGGGATTTGCGCGTAGAACACCCAGTACAGATAGCGTGTCGCCCGATATATCTGCGATTCCCGGCAAAAACCCAACAGCAAACACACCATCACCAACGATAACGCGATTTCGTTTTTGAAGGCCACAATTGCAACGGTTACCCCACCCTGAATCAGGGTCGATGTTCCCGCCAGTACCAGAAAGGAAAAATACAGCGCAAGGATAATGGTTTCCTGTGCATCCAGACGCAGCGCTCCGTCTCGCGTCTGCATCACCAGTAATCCCACCATCAGTAATGTCAGGAAAAACGGGATCCACAACACGGATTGCAGGCCGGTAAAATACTGCACCAGACCACACAGGATCAGCGTTATAAATGTGTAGACCTGTAAATAATTTCCGGTATTCAGTGTCATGGCATCACCGGCTTGTTTTTCAGGAGATTGGCCCGCTTGTTCATTTTCAGGTAAATGAACGCATAGCGAATAAATGTCAGTGAAGAGAACAATATTACTGACGCCGCATAATCATGGTAAAAATAGGGAACGACCACAAACGCCAGTAGCACAATCGCCAACTGTTCAAGTTGGATACGCAGAAAATAGCGGTGCGAGCCAAAAATAAGCTCAATCACCGTTAAAGGACTTATCGCCAGTGCCGGGAACAAATAGGGCAACATGTAGCGCGACGTCTCAATGGAGTTAATCCAGTCTTCGCTAAAACCCAGCCGCATCACAATGGGATAGAAAATAAAGACGCCTAAGGTACAGACCCCCCCCAGCACTAACAGCAGCATACGTACCTTCGTATACTCCTGATAATTGAAGGTGTTATTTCTGAAGTCGATGGACCATTTAGAAAAAATGGTATTGCGTACCGCGTTACCGATAATCACTACCGGCGCCAGACAGAACCGGCTTACAACGGAAAAATACCCCGCCGTCAGCGCCGAAAACCAGAAGTTAATCAGCATAATAGGCAAGTTACTGCTCGCCATTGCCAGCACCTCAGCACTACCGACTTTAGTGATGTGATGAATATTCTGTTTAAAAAATCGCAAATTACTTGCCGGACGCAAATGCTGCGACGTCACCGAGCGAATATCAAACGAATGTAAAATACAGCTGGCGGTCAGCAATATCATGGCGCAGGCCCACGACCAGTAAAATGTCTGTACCTGGTGCGTGAGCAGTACCGAGAGCACCACCACCACAGAGACCGAAATACGCTGAAAAATCAGAAAATAAAAGTTGGCTGTCCGCAGCGATAAGTTTTCCGATATTAACGCCCACGCCGTTGAAAGCGTCAGCAAATAGAGAAACAGTATGTTCTGGTGAAACAACCACGCGGTCAGGACGGCATACGGTAATGCAATGAGCGCGCTTTGCAGCAAACAGAACACCACATTTTGCGCCAGCTCGTCATCCTGCTGTTTGGGAATCAAAAGCTGGGAGGCAAAGGTACATACCTGTGCCCCCACCACCGCGATACTGTAATTGAGCGCATACAGCCCAACCTCTGCCATATCGTACTTATGTGAGATCAACCAGATAGACAGCGCACCAATCAGCTGCGAAACGACTGATGAACTGGCTATCGTAGAAGCGCTCTTCAGTAAGCTCATACACGACCTGGCGTAGTCATCAGTTGGTCAGTATTGAAGTTCAATGAGCGCAACCCTTCCTGCGTTTCAAGGTTTTTTTCCTCGACCGCATTCAACACGGCGCCAATCACCACGCCCTGATTATCCTCAATCTTATCCAGTGCGCTGGCGATATTCTCCGCAGAACCGGTCCCGGCTTTCACGATAAAGATAACCCCATCAACAGCGCGTTTGATCAGTTGGATATCCTGACTTTGATTGACCGCAGCAACGTCAATAATAATGCGTTGATACTGCGACTTCAGTTCGCGCATCACGGGTTCAACGTGCTCTGACGACAGCATCAGTAAAGAGGAAATGGTCGTCTTACCGTGGGGGATAAAATCAAGGTTTTCAGCGATCTTAACCCGTGCCTTTTCAAGCGGAGCCTCACCCCGCAACAGCTCCGCCACACCTGCAGAAGTCGCCGATGCCAGTTCAGAAGACAGGCCGTTGGTATTGAAGAAATCTGCATCAATAAGCAACGTTTTCTGATCGAAGCTGAATGAGCTGGCCAACAGATTCGCCAACAGGGAGCGCCCTTCCCCCTGCTCCGCCGAAGCAATAGCGACCGTCTGCAGCGACCGGTTATCCAGCATAATTCGGGTGCGAATACCGTGGATGATATCGGCATTCAGCGGGTTCTTCAGTATCATATCCCGCACCTGTGCGCGTCCCGAAGTACCGGTAAATCGACGAATTTCGCCCAATGGCTCGACATTGAGACGTTTCTTCAGACGGCTCAGGGTGCTTATTGAATTATCCATTGCCGCTTTGACGATGAAATACATGATGCTGAATACCACAACCAGCATCACCACCATCACGAGCAGCAGCGATTTATTCGGCTTAGACGGCTTTAACGGAGGAACGGCTGGATCATACAGCACCGCATCCGCATTAACCCCGGACAGCGACAATTCCTGAGTCCGCTGATAAAGCGTTTTATACAGATCTTCCATTTTATCTAACGCCAATTTTTGGCTGTTATAGGCATCCCGTTTTGATGCCATCTTCTGGAAGATCTCTTTTTGCTCAGCAACCTGCTGCTGGTAATTCTTTTCGTCGGCCAGCGCAGCCAAATACTGCTGACGTAAGCCAAGTTTTAGCTCACCCAGTACCCGACCCGTTTGATTTTGGATTGATTGCACATCGGCTTCTGCTTTTAAAATATTGGCACTTTTAGGCCCATACACTTTGCGCAGTTCCGACAACGTGCGCTGCGCCTGGATCAGCGCAATGCGTAAATCCTGAATCTGCGCATGGTCAGAAACTGATGGCAGCGAAATAATATCGCCTGAAGATTTCCCTCTGTTATTGACTTCATTGTAAACAGACTCCGCGGCGACACGCCGTTGGGTCGCATCGGCAAGACGGTTGGTCACAATGCTTAACTGCTCTGTTTCAAAACCATCAATACCACGGAAGGTCAGCAGCCCAGAGTTTTTCAGGTAGCTATCCATTTCCTCTTTTTGTTTCGCTATCGATTTCTGAATCTCTTCCATTTTTTCAAAGTTGAGATTGCGAGCCTGCTCTGCGTTCAGACGCTTTTGTTCTACCGTGTAGTTGATAAAAGCCTGAGCGACGCCATTGGCTATCTCAGCTGAAAGTTGAGGCGAGGAAGATTCATAAGAAATAGAGGCCAGATTAGTGGTACGGATACCGATGACCTTCAGGTCTTTCGACAATGTTTTCAGCGCCTGATCAACCCTCAGCTGCTGATCCTCACTACCAGAGCCAGGCTTCACCCCGGTAAAATCCGGGTTTTCATCCAGCTTCAGATCGCGGACCGCCTGCTCGAGGATAATGCGAGACTGCATCAATGCATACTGTGTTTCGTAGTAACCACTACGCGTTGAATCAAAACCATCAACCTGGGGAAAGGGCGACACATTATCAGCCTGAGCCTTAATCAACACCGTGGCAGTCGAAACATACCTGGATGACATCATGCTGATTAATGGATATGCGACAACCCCGGCAATAATACCGGCCAGCGCGATTTTCCAGGCGTTCTTTTTCAGTTCTTTGGCAAAGCGGGAGAAATCGACGGAGTTTTCTCGTTGCTTGCCGTTTTCCACTATAGATAGTTTCATCGTTAGAAGAACCCCATGCCAATAATCACGACATCCCCAGGACGAACAGAGTGCGTTAAATCAACATTCTCAAGTAGCTGATTGCTACCAGAGAGGCGAATGTTGATATCTTTGCGATCTGCACGGTCAGTAAATCCACCCGCCTGAGCAATCGCTTTCTCTACGGTAAGTCCCGGCTCCCAGGCGAATCCATTCGGGCTTTTCACTTCCCCTGACACGTAGAATTTACGGAACTCGGCAATACTCACTGTCACCATGGGATTAACCATATACCCATTGCGCAAGCGTTGAGTTAATTCAATATTCACCTGTTCTGGTGTTTTATCTTTTAAACCCAGCACGCCGATATAAGGGAAGTTTATTGTTCCACTCTTATCCACAATAAATTTCATCGTCATCTCGGGTTCCCCGTAAACAACGATATTGACAGTATCCCCCGCCCCAATTCGGTAATCCTCTGCCACCGCAGCAGGATCGTCCATTAATGGTGGCCTGGACGTTGTGCATCCGACCAACAGGATACTGAATAGCAAAAACGCGCACAGTTCTATTATTTTCATTTTAGATCTGAACCTTAGCTTTAAGCATAATCATAGAATTATCATAACCCAACGTTCTAATGACTTCCTGATTGTCGTTGGGACCGATATAAAACGAATCAGTATCCTTATTCGAATTCAGGGTATCTAATTGATATTTAATCTCAAAATTGACAGACGGCGTGTAGTCATAGCTCATGGTTACGCTAAATACACCATTTTTATCATGTCGATCCTTGTTCTGTTTTTTATAGTCTTCCGTGGTGTATGAGTAGTCCAGCAAAGTAGAAAAACGATTGCCCAGCCAGAAATGCTGGTAAGAAAGCCCATATTCAGTCACTAAAATATACCCCCCAACTTCCGAGGGGTCTTTAATACTTTGAGCAGAATGGACAGTGAAGACTGACTGATTTAACGGCTTCCACTCCCCCTTTATATCCCAGTTTAGACCATTAAAATCATTCGAGTTTGGGGCATTTTCAAATGTTTTGTACAGCCATGAAATATTCATGTCGACGTTGGTTTTCCCCGTCAACTGCGATTTCAGACCGTAAAGCAAATAGTATTCATTACTGTCTTTTTCTGAGTTGTTATCATAGTGACGCTGATTAGTAATAAAACTATAGCGAAAGCGCGTTCTGGATGTGTATTGGTCAAAAATTTCAGCAACCAGACTATTTTCATGCCATTCCTGCTGCTGAATATAATTGTAAAAATCCGGGCTGGTATCCTGCACATCCGAGGTATTCCCGAACGTCAGTTTTTTATATAACAGTGCCAGTTCCGCTTTGCCGCGTCCATCTGGTGCGCCATAGCTATAGCGCAACTCACTGTTGATAAAATTATTCGTCAGCGGAGAGTTAACTCCATACTGGCGGAACTGGTTCGGCAAAAAGCCCTCTGTGATATCGCGCCCGCGAGATTCATGCCCAATTGAATCTTCCAGATTCAAGGTTAAGCCGTGCATTTGCCCATAACGCCAGGCACCGTTAAAACGGAAAAAATGGTCGTTATAGTTATCGGCAGAATCGCTTGAGTAGTTACGATAATCACCTGAATACATTAACAAATACTTATCCTGGCCGCGCTCACCGATCATACTAAACACAGGTGCTGCGCTCTGGAAAGCTGAACCTATCGCATCACTGTTATGGGGCTGATAAGTCACGTTATCATCATAGCCGTAATCCACAGCAACGTTGCCCTGGAAGTCGATCCCCGCAAAGCCAATGTGTGATTTCGGTGTGAGATCAGCCCATGCGGACTGCGATATCACGATTCCGGTAATAACTATTAATTTAGTATGCATTCTTACCGACAAATCCTTTGAAAATAGTTTTAATAATAATTTTTATATCCAGCCATAGCGACCAGTTTTGAATATATTCAATATCATACTGAACGCGCTTTTCCATCTTATAAAGTGCATCGATTTCGCCACGGAAACCGTTAATCTGCGCAAGCCCGGTGATCCCCGGCTTAACTTTATGGCGGATCATGTAGTTTTCGACCTGTTTGCGGTACTGTTCATTGTGCGTAACCGCATGAGGTCTGGGACCAACAATAGACATACTTCCCTGCAATACATTAATGAATTGCGGGAGTTCATCAAGAGAGGTGCGTCGCAAGAAACTACCAAATTTTGTCACACGTGGATCATTCTTGGTGGCCTGGATAACCGTATCGGAATTCTCCATAACTCGCATCGAGCGAAACTTCCATACCTTAATTTTTTGTCCACTCAGGCCGTATCGATCTTGTTTGAAAAACACCGGGCCACGGGAGGTAAGTTTAATACCAATAGCAATCGCTAACATCAGTGAGGAGATCATCACCATAATGATGCTACCGAGAATCAGGTCTTCCGCACGTTTAATAAATGAACCGGCCCCTTCAAACGGTGAGCTAAAGATGCCAATGGTTTGCAGATTGTGGATCGAGCGCAGCTTGGACATATTGTTACTGTAGGTATAAAAATCAGGAACAATATAGGTATCTACCGTGGTATCTGACATCATGGCCAAAAAGTGACGAATACGATGTAATGCCACCATCGGTAATGCGATATAGATCTCGTCGATATTCCCTTGTTTGGCCTCTTCAACCAGATTAATGACAGGGCCACGAAAGGGGCTTTTTATCTTATCCACGATATCACCACAGCGGGACAAAGCGCGTTCGTCATAAAAAGCCAAATCTAATTTGATATTGGAGTATTCTGCTATCAGTGCTTTTTCAGCTGCCACACCGTTGTCGGTAAGACCAATAATCGCCACACGAATGCTTTTTTTCGTTGAATATTTAAAAATGAAAAAACGAATAAAATAAAGAAAAGGTAAAGGAATGAAATACCAATAAACAATAGGAGATAAAAAAGACGGTGTCAGGCTTGCCAGGTATCCAAGTGACTCCGGTTCAGCCACCGTCATGCTGATCACTTCGTTGAACGATATCGCCAACAGTGTACAAAAAAGCAGCCGTTTTTGGTTACGTATGCCGATGGTTTTTATCTTCTGCTGGTACATTTTTGTGTATTCAGCAAGCAGTAAGAAAAACACTGAGAAGAGAATACTCAGAATGACAATGGTCTTAAATGGCACCATACCTAACAGATGGGCACTAAAAATTAACGTAATATTAATTACAATAAAATCGACCAGTTTCAAAAAGACTGGATATCCTTGACTGCTAATCTTTAGCGAATTTTTAAGCATATCTCAGCCCATTATTTATTGATATTTAATTGTTTTTTTCTCTTTTCATGTTGCTAATTATATCACAAGTCTAAAAAACGCAATGGCACTTTGTCAGTAAATGTAAAAAATAATGTTTATTAGTGTGACTATCACCTATGTATCATTTTTATCATCATGATTTTAATCATTAATTTATGAGCGAACACTTTTTCATCACCACCAAAAAAGATGATAATTTACAACACAACTGTTATTGACAGATAATAATTCTTAGACTATGAATGCAGCTATATGTATGATGAATAGCAAAAAATCGTTTCTCTTTTTTCCCAGGATAACCGTTAAAATTAATTAATGGTGTCACAATACAAATAAAAACAATAAATCGCACACCGTTATTGTTAAAATAACAATAATAACCAACTTTATTATTTGCAATTTCTTGAGAATAATCTGTGCCAAAGAAATAAAGACATCAGATCGGGATGCTTAAAAATCGGACTCGTACGCTCAGCCCCCCTAGCGTATTGCTACGCGACAACTGCGGGTGTGTGCGGTGTAGACGCGCAATATCGTTGACCAGAGCCAGGCCTATCCCTGCGCCCGGGATATTGCCGACGTTATCCAGGCGATGAAACGGCAACAGTGCCTGATGCACCCGATCATCATCAATGCCGGGTCCGCTATCTTCCACCACCAGCACCACGGCTTCCCCCTCGCGTACTAAACGCGCCGTCACCACGCCCTGTACTGGCGTATATTTCAGCGCATTATCCAGCAGATTTCCGCACAGTTCACCGAGCAGCACCTCATCCCCTTCAATCCACAGCGCCTCCTGCTCCCCCTCATATCCCAGATCGATGGCTTTACTGCGCGCCTGCGCCAGACGGGTAAAACAGCTGGTTTGCACCACGTCATACAGATTAACGGGCGAAAAGTGCCTTTCTCCCTGCTCTTTACGCTTCACCGCTGAAAGCTGTAACAACCTTTCCGTCAGTTGAATGGTGTTATCCAGCGTTGAACTCATCGCCTGTAAGCTCTCATACCATTGTTGCGGCTGCGGGCTCGCCAACGCCACTGCCGCCTGCGTTTTTAGCACTGCCAGTGGTGTTTTGAGCTGATGGGAAGCATCTGCGCTAAAACGTTCCTGCCGTGAAATAAGCGCCCGCAGTCGGTCGATGTAGCGGTTGAATGCCACAATCAGCAGGCGGGTTTCCGACCATGGCAGCAACTCTGGCAACGGCGTCAGCAATCCCGGTTCACGTCGTACCATCAATGATGACAGCTGACGCATCGGGCGTAATACCCGACGCAGCAGCCAGCCGACCAGCACCAGCGTCAGGAGTACTAATAGACCTTGTGACACCCAGGAGGAAAACAGCAGTTGCCGCGCCAGATAACGACGTGATTGCAGCGTCTCAGCAACATAAATTTCGGCCATGCCAACAATCCCGCCCTCATTGACCGGCTGGAGCAGACGCGCCACGCGGATTGCCTCGCCGCGATATTCGGTATGATAAAACCACGCTAACGCCGGATACAGCCGGGTACGCGAGGTCGCGGGCGGCATGGCCGGTAAATCGTCATAGCCGGAAATCACCTTACCCGCCGGGTCCACCACCTTGTAATACAGCCTGTCGTTCATGTTCAGTTCAAAGCTGTCCAGTACCACCCACGGCACGTTGACTTCCAGGTGTTTATTGCGCACGACCAGCCGCTCTGAAACCGTTCTGGCCGATGAGAGCAGCGTCCGGTCATACGCCTGCGTCGCGGCCTGTAATGCGCTAACGTAGCTGTTAAACGCCGAGAGTCCCCACAACAACAGCAGCGGTAGCCCGAGAAACATCAGCAGTTGCAGGTACAACGACTGAGGCTTAACCCACCTCATCGCAGCGTTCCAGCACATAACCCAGGCCACGCAGCGTCGCGATACGCACGTCACTCCCTTGCAGTTTCTTCCGCAACCGATGGATATACAGCTCAATGCTCTCGGGGCTGACCTCATCGCTCAAACTGAAAACCTGTTCGAACAACTGCTGGCGCGAGACCGGACGCAATCGTCGGTACATCAATACCGTCAGCAGCGCCTGTTCGCGTGGCGTTAGCGCCAGCGGTTGTCCCTGCAGCAGAAAGTAACCTTCATCGTGAAACGCCAGCGCTCCCAATTGCTGGATGCCCTGTACCTGACCCGCGCTACGCCGTAGCAGCGCCCGTAGCCTGGCATCAAGCTCTTCAATCTCAAACGGTTTTGCCAGATAGTCATCCGCGCCTGCATTGAGTCCCTTCACCCGATCCGCCACCGCGCTGCGCGCCGTCAACAGCAGAACGGGCAGCGTCAGCCCGCGCTTACGCAGCCGCTGAACCACCTCAAGGCCGTCCAGTCCCGGCATATTGATGTCCAGTACCGCCAGCGCGTAGGTTTCGCTATGTAAAAGGTGATCGGCTGCCAAACCATCAAACACGCAGTCAACGGCAAAACCGTTCTGTACCAGCGCTTTCTCCAGCCAGTGAGCGAGCTCACGGTTATCTTCCGCTAATAAGAGACGCATATCACATCCTGTAAAGTTTCTGCCGCATTGAAAGGGAATTGAAAGGTTAATTTTTTAACAATCACGCAACCGAACTGCTACACATCGGCTCACATAATCACAAAAATCTTCTTCCGTACCCGAAAATCCGGTTTTCCGGCGTGAGGATAAACAATGAAAAAACAATTACTTCGTACCCTTACTGCAAGCATGTTACTGATGAGTACCTCTGTTCTGGCGGAACAAGCGCCTTCGCGCACCGAATGTATCGCCCCGGCAAAACCCGGCGGAGGTTTTGACCTCACCTGTAAGCTGATTCAGGTGAGCATGATGGAAACCGGCGCCATCGAAAAACCGATGCGCGTGACCTATATGCCAGGCGGCGTAGGTGCCGTGGCGTATAACGCCATCGTCGCGCAACGCCCTGCCGAAGCGGGTACCGTGGTGGCGTTCTCAGGTGGTTCGCTGCTGAACCTGTCGCAGGGGAAATTTGGCCGCTATGGCGTCGATGATGTGCGCTGGCTGGCGAGCGTGGGCACCGACTACGGCATGATTGCCGTGCGCAACGATGCCCCATGGAAAACGCTGAAAGATCTGCTGACGGCGATGGAAAAAGATCCCAACAGCGTGGTGATTGGCGCAGGCGCCTCTATCGGCAGTCAGGACTGGATGAAGTCGGCGCTGCTGGCGCAAAAAGCCAACGTCGATCCGCACAAAATGCGTTATGTCGCCTTTGAAGGCGGCGGCGAGCCGGTCACCGCGCTGATGGGCAATCACGTGCAGGTCGTCTCCGGCGATCTCAGTGAGATGGTGCCGTATCTCAGCGGCGACAAAATCCGCGTACTGGCGGTGTTCTCTGACCAGCGCCTGCCGGGTCAGTTAGCCAATGTGCCCACCGCCAAAGAGCAGGGCTATGACCTCGTGTGGCCAATCATCCGTGGTTTCTACGTTGGGCCAAAAGTGAGCGATGCGGATTACCAGTGGTGGGTTGATGCCTTTAATAAGCTCCAGCAGACCGACGAATTTAAGAAGCAGCGTGATTTGCGTGGCCTGTTCGAGTTCAACATGAGCGGTAAGCAACTCGATGACTACGTGAAGAAACAGGTCACCGATTACCGTGAGCAGGCAAAAGCCTTCGGTCTGGCTAAATAACCGCAGAGGCATTGATGATGAGCGATCGTATTTTTGCGGGTATCTGGCTGTTGCTCTGTATAGCCGGGCTGTTCGTGGCCTGGCAAATCAGCAGCGAATACAGCTATGAACCCGTCGGGCCACGCCCCTTTCCGCTGGGCATTATCAGCTTGATGCTGCTGTGCGCCGTCGCGCTGCTGTTGCGCCACCCGGACACCATCAGTTGGCCTCGTCGCCACGTGCTGCAAAAGCTGCTGACGATGGTGATTATTCTGTTTATGTACGCCTGGGGTTTTGAATGGCTGGGATTCCCCATTGCCACAGCCATTCTCACCGTGGTGATCGGCCTGCTGTTCGGGGCCACCATCCCGGCAGCGGGTATTTCCGGGTCGGTTCTCGGCATTTTGTTGTGGTATGCCTTCGATCGACTTCTTGACGTCACCTTACCTCTCGGCGCCTGGCTGAGTTAACGGAGAAACGATGGATACCTGGATATATCTTTCTCAGGGTTTTGCGGTGGCAATGACGCCGGAAAACCTGGTTATCGCCTTGATCGGCTGCTTTGTCGGCACCATCGTTGGGTTGCTGCCGGGCCTGGGGCCAATCAACGGCGTGGCGATCCTGCTGCCGCTGGCCTTCGCATTGCATCTGCCTGCGGAGTCTGCACTGATCCTGCTGGCGACTGTTTATATCGGCTGCGAATATGGCGGGCGAATCTCGTCGATTTTGCTGAACGTGCCCGGCGATGCCGCCGCCATTATGACTGCCCTCGACGGTTATCCGATGGCGCAGCAAGGACGCGGCGGCGTGGCGCTTTCTATCTCAGCGGTCAGCTCGTTCTTTGGTTCGCTCATCGCCATCGGCGGCATCATTCTGTTTGCCCCGGCGTTAGCACAATGGTCGCTGTCATTCGGCCCTGCAGAATACTTTGCCTTAATGGTCTTCGCCATTGCCTGTCTCGGCAGCATGATGGCACAGAATCCACTGAAATCATTTCTGGCAGCGCTTATCGGTCTTGGCCTTGCGACCGTCGGCGTAGACGCCAACACCGGGGTTTATCGCTTCACCTTTGACAGTGTCCATCTCTCCGACGGCGTGCAGTTTATCGTGGTGGTGATTGGACTGTTCTCTGTCTCAGAAATATTATTAATGCTGGAACATACCAGCAGCGGTCAGGCGCTGGTGCGTAAAACGGGCCGCATGATGTTCAACGCCAAAGAAGGCGCGCAGTGCGTGGGCGCCACGCTGCGCTCGTCGGTGATTGGCTTTTTCGTCGGCGTCCTGCCCGGTGCCGGGGCCACCATCGCCAGTGCTATCACCTACATGACGGAGAAAAAACTCAGCGGTAACAGCGACAGCTTTGGGAAAGGGGACATTCGCGGCGTGGCCGCACCGGAGGCGGCCAACAATGCCTCGGCCTGTGGCTCGTTTATCCCAATGCTGACGCTCGGCGTACCGGGCTCCGGCACCACGGCAGTGATGATGGGTGCGCTGACGCTGTACAACATCACGCCAGGGCCGGCAATGTTCACCGAACAGCCTGATATCGTCTGGGGACTGATCGCGGCGCTGCTGATTGCGAACGTGATGCTGCTGGTCATGAACATCCCGTTAATCGGTCTGTTCACCCGCATGCTGACCATTCCGCTGTGGTTCCTGGTTCCGGCCATTGCGGCGGTCTCAGCGGTCGGTGTGTATGCCGTGCACAGCACCACCTTCGATCTGGTCCTGATGGTCGGCCTCGGCGTACTGGGATACATTTTGCGTAAAATGCACTTCCCGATGTCGCCGTTGATTCTCGGATTTGTGCTCGGGGAAATGCTGGAGCAGAACCTGCGTCGGGCCCTGTCCATCAGTAATGGCAGCATGGATATTCTGTGGGCCAGCGGCGTGGCGAAAGTCCTGCTGGTGATGGCGGTGATGGTTATCGTGATCCCGCCAGTACTGCGCCTGATCCGCAAACGCAACGATAAGCCGCAGGTGGATATCGGCTAACAAAATGCCGGATGGCGCAGTTCACAGCGCCATCCGGCATTTTTAGTTTCCGCGTAGCCCCTGCGTTCCTTCCAGCACATGTTCAACAAACTGCGTCAGCTTGGGCAGTGGGCGCAGATCCTGTCGCCACAACAGATGAATCGGTCGCGGCTCTGGCGTAAAGCCCTCCAGTACCCTCACCAGTTTGCCGCTGGCAAGCTCTTCTGCCAGTAGCACTTCCGGCTGTAACAGCAGACCTGCACCCGCGACCGCCGCCATACGCAGACCATGACCATCGTTACACCGCAGGATCGCATCGCGTTTCCATCTGACCTCACCATCCATACCCGGCAGTATCCATTCGTTACGCGCCGTCCACACGGTGTGGGATAAGCACAGATGATCCACCAGATCCACGGGCGTCCGGGGCGTACCGTGACGCGCCAGATACTCCGGCGATGCGCAGATCGCCATGCGGTACGGGCACAGATATTTGGCCACCACATCCGTCTGATGAATATCACCAATGCGGATCGCCAGATCGACCCCTTCATCCACCAGATCAACCATCCGATTAGTCAGATCCAGCTCAATGCGCACTTCCGGCCAGCGTTGTAAAAACACAGCGGCCAGCGGCGAAACGACACAGGCGCCAAATGAGGTGGGCGCGCTGATGCGTAGCGTCCCCGCCGGGGCCAAACGCAGTCGCTCCACCGAGCGTTCAGCTATCGATACCTGTTCCACTACCCGCCGGGCTTCTTCAAAATAGACGCGCCCGGCGTCGGTCAGACTCTGGCGACGGGTGTTGCGTTCCAGCAAACGCGTACCGAGTTGCGTCTCCAGCAGCGCGATATATTTCCCCACCATCACCGCTGATATCTCCAGTCGCGTTGCCGCGCCGGTAAAGCTTCCACTTTCCACCACCGCGATAAACGTTTCCATGCCGCGCAGCTTATCCATATTACAAACCTCTGGTTAGCAATCATCTAACTTTTAACCAGTTTATCTGATTTCATTTTCATTAAAGAATAGCGGCTCACACTATTGCGGAGGTGGTTATGAAAATCGTCATTATTGGTGCCAGCGGTACAGTGGGTCGTGCAGTCACAGAGACGTTAAGCCGTAAACATGAGGTTATCCGCGTGGGCCGCACGCAGGGTGATTACCAGGTCGATATCACCTCACAAGAGAGCGTACAGGCGCTATTTGAAAAAACAGGACGCGTGGATGCTATTGTTTCCGCCACCGGCAATCTGTTCTTTGGCCCGCTATCGACGATGACCGACAGTGAATTTAATCAGGGTCTGCAGGATAAGTTATTAGGCCAGGTGCGTCTGGCCCTGACCGGGCAACATTACCTGAACGATGGCGGTTCTATTACGCTGATCAGCGGCATTATCGCCCATGAGCCCATTGCCCAAGGGGCAAATGCCGCGACCATAAATGCCGGGCTGGAAGGATTTGTGCGCGCAGCAGCCTGCGAGTTAGGACGCGGTTTGCGCATTAACCTGATTAGCCCGACCGTACTGAGTGAATCTGCTGAAGCCTACGATGGATTCTTCCCTGGCTTTGAAAGCGTGCCAGCGGCAACGGTGGCCAACGCTTACCGCCGCAGCGTGGAAGGCATTCAAACCGGACGTATTTATAAAGTCGGTTACTAACATTTTTACTGCCGCTGCCCCCCATCAGCGGCAGTATTATTAATCCTCTGTTTTTAAATAACATTCTCCTGTTTATCTTCCGCGCTTTTCATTTAACCTCACCGTTTATAATGTTAAATATTTGTTGCTTTTGATCACAAATAATAAACAAACAAGCGCATTCTGTGCGCGTTTTTCAAAAATGTAGATATTTTTAATTTATGGCTACGAAACGTAGCATCGCCATGTCTCCCTGACAATCTACTGAGAGGATCGATTCTGATGAACGCACTGACTGCCGTACAACCGAACGCTGAAGATCCAGCCCAACACTACAGCGGCTTCACGCTGAAACCATCAGCCCAGTCTCCACGCTTACTGGAGCTGACTTTCTGTGCTGAGACTACGGAGCAATTTCTGCAAGCCGTCGCGCAGTGGCCGGTGCAGGCGCTGGAATACAAATCTTTCTTGCGTTTCAAAGTGGCGAATATCCTCGACGATCTGTGCGGTAATCAGTTGCAGCCGCTGCTGCTAAAAACGCTGCTGGACCGCGCTGAAGGTGCGCTGCTGATCAACGCCGTGGGCGTTGATGACGTGACGCAGGCGGAGGAGATGGTCAAACTGGCGACAGCCGTCGCCCATCTTATCGGGCGCTCCAATTTTGATGCGATGAGCGGTCAGTACTATGCGCGCTTCGTGGTGAAAAACGTTGATAACTCCGACAGCTACCTGCGTCAGCCGCACCGTGTCATGGAGCTACATAACGACGGTACCTACCTCGAAGAAATCACCGACTACGTGCTGATGATGAAAATCGACGAGCAGAACATGACCGGCGGAAACTCGCTGCTGCTGCATCTCGACGACTGGGAACATCTGGATCAGTACTTTACCCACCCGCTGGCACGCCGTGCCATGCGCTTTGCCGCACCGCCAAGCAAAAACGTTAGCCAGGACGTGTTTCATCCAGTGTTTGACGTCGACCAGCAGGGCCGCCCGGTGATGCGCTACATCGACCAGTTTGTCCAGCCGAAGGATTATGAAGAAGGCGTCTGGCTGAGCGACCTGTCTGATGCGCTGGAAACCAGCAAGAACATTCTTTCCGTTCCGGTTTCAGTCGGCAAATTCCTGCTGATCAACAACCTGTTCTGGCTACACGGTCGCGACCGCTTCACCTCGCATCCTGACCTGCGTCGCGAACTGATGCGCCAGCGTGGTTATTTTGCCTACGCCACCCACCATTACCAGACCCATCAGTAAGCGCGAAGGAATTAAGCGGATGTATGATTTTGTGATTATTGGCGGCGGCATTATCGGCATGTCGACCGCCATGCAACTGATTGATGTCTATCCGGACGCCAAAATCGCGCTGCTGGAAAAAGAGTCCGGCCCGGCCTGTCACCAGACGGGCCACAACAGCGGCGTGATTCATGCCGGGGTTTATTACACCCCCGGCAGCCTGAAGGCGCAGTTTTGTCTGGCCGGCAACCGCGCTACCAAAGCCTTTTGCGACCAAAACGGCATCCGCTATGACGTCTGCGGAAAGATGCTGGTCGCCACCTCAGAGCTGGAAATGGAGCGCATGCGCGCGCTTTGGGATCGCACCGCCGCCAACGGTCTTGAGCGCGAATGGCTCAATGCCGAAGAACTGCGCGAGCGCGAACCCAACATTACCGGACTGGGCGGTATTTTTGTCCCCTCAAGTGGGATAGTCAGCTACCGTGAAGTGACCACCGCGATGGCGAAGATTTTCCAGGCCAAAGGCGGCGAGATTATTTATAACGCCGAAGTCAGCGCCCTGAAAGAGCACGCAGCAGGCGTGATTGTGCATACCCGTCAGGGCCAGGAATATGAGGGCGCGACGCTGATTAGCTGTTCCGGGCTGATGGCTGACCGACTGGTGAAAATGCTCGGCGTCGAGCCCGGTTTTATCATCTGTCCGTTCCGTGGCGAATACTTCCGCCTGGCGTCAGAACATAACCAGATAGTTAATCATCTGATCTACCCAATCCCCGATCCGGCGATGCCGTTTCTCGGCGTGCATCTTACCCGCATGATCGACGGCAGCGTCACGGTCGGCCCCAACGCGGTGCTGGCGTTTAAACGCGAAGGCTACCGTAAACGCGACTTCTCGCTCAGCGATACGCTGGAGATCCTCGGCTCTTCCGGCATCCGCCGCGTGCTGCAAAACAATCTGCGATCCGGGCTTGGCGAAATGAAAAATTCGCTGTGCAAAAGCGGCTATCTGCGGTTGGTACAAAAATACTGCCCGAGCCTGACGCTTAACGATCTGCAGCCGTGGCCTGCAGGCGTGCGGGCACAGGCGGTATCGCCGGACGGCAAGCTGATCGACGATTTCCTGTTTGTCACTACGCCGCGTTCAATTCACACCTGTAACGCCCCGTCTCCGGCGGCAACGTCAGCTCTCCCTATCGGCGCGCATATCGTCAGCAAAGTTCACGCCCTGCTGGAAAACCAGAGCAATCCCGGACGCACGCTGCGTGCGGCACGTAGCGTGGAGACATTACACGCCGCCTTTACCCGTTAACCTTTTTACGACAGGAAGCAATCATGCAACTTAACGATCCCACCTTGTTTCGCCAGCAGGCACTGATTGACGGTCACTGGCGTGACGCCAACAGCGGCGAGACCCTCGCCGTGACCAACCCCGCGAATGGTCAGCAACTGGGTAGCGTACCGAAAATGGGGGCCGATGAAACCCGTGAAGCCATTGAAGCCGCTAATCGCGCCCTACCCGCATGGCGGGCGCTGACCGCTAAAGAGCGGGCCAATATCCTGCGTCGCTGGTTCAACCTGATGATTGAGCACCAGGACGATCTCGCCCGCCTGATGACGCTGGAACAGGGTAAACCGCTCGCGGAAGCCAAAGGCGAAATCACTTATGCCGCCTCATTTATCGAGTGGTTTGCCGAAGAGGGCAAACGTATTTACGGCGACACCATTCCTGGCCATCAAGCTGATAAGCGTCTGATCGTCATCAAACAGCCGATCGGCGTTACCGCCGCTATCACACCGTGGAACTTCCCTTCCGCAATGATCACCCGTAAAGCCGGTCCGGCGCTGGCGGCAGGCTGCACGATGGTACTCAAACCGGCCAGCCAGACGCCGTACTCCGCGCTGGCGCTGGCTGAACTGGCCAATCGCGCCGGGATCCCGGCAGGTGTTTTCAGCGTCGTGACGGGTTCAGCCAGTGCTGTTGGTAATGAGCTGACTGGCAACCCGCTGGTACGCAAGCTGTCGTTTACCGGCTCCACTGAGATTGGACGCCAGCTAATGCAGCAGTGCGCCAAAGATATCAAGAAGGTGTCACTCGAACTGGGCGGCAATGCGCCGTTTATCGTCTTTGACGATGCCGACCTTGATAAAGCCGTGGAAGGTGCGCTGGCATCGAAGTTTCGTAATGCCGGGCAGACCTGCGTTTGCGCCAACCGTCTGTATGTTCAGGACGGCGTGTATGAGCAGTTTGCCGACAAGCTCCAGCAGGCGGTGAACAAACTGCACCTCGGTGATGGTCTGGATCCGCAGGTCACCACCGGACCGCTGATCGATGAAAAAGCCGTCGCCAAAGTGCAGGAACACATCGCCGACGCGCTGGATAAAGGCGCACGCATCGTAGCGGGAGGTAAGGCTCACGCACTGGGCGGCAACTTCTTCCAGCCCACGATTCTGGTGGACGTGCCCAATACTGCCAGGGTCGCCAAAGAAGAGACCTTCGGCCCGCTGGCGCCGCTGTTTCGCTTTAAAGATGAAGCTGACGTCATTGCACAAGCCAACGACACCGAGTTTGGGCTGGCGGCCTACTTCTACGCCCGTGATCTCAGCCGGGTATTCCGCGTGGGTGAAGCGCTGGAGTACGGCATCGTCGGTATTAATACCGGCATCATCTCAAATGAAGTTGCCCCCTTTGGCGGCATTAAAGCCTCCGGTCTTGGCCGCGAAGGTTCGAAGTACGGCATCGAAGACTACTTAGAAATCAAATATATGTGTATTGGCCTTTAATAAAATAAATACTGGAGAACACCTGATGAGCACCAATAAAGAACTCATGCAACGTCGCAGCAACGCCGTTCCTCGTGGCGTAGGACAAATCCACCCGATTTTTGCCGAACGCGCAGAAAACTGCCGGGTTTGGGACGTTGAAGGCCGTGAGTTCCTCGATTTTGCTGGCGGTATTGCGGTGTTGAATACCGGTCATCTGCATCCGCAGATTGTCTCTGCGGTAGAAGCGCAGTTGAAAAAACTGTCACATACCTGCTTCCAGGTGCTGGCCTATGAGCCGTACCTCGAGCTGTGTGAAATTATGAACCAAAAAGTACCGGGTGATTTCGCCAAGAAAACCCTGCTGGTCACCACCGGCTCTGAAGCGGTGGAAAACGCGGTGAAAATCGCCCGCGCGGCCACCAAACGAACCGGGACCATCGCCTTTAGCGGTGCCTATCATGGCCGTACCCACTACACCCTCTCATTAACCGGGAAAGTGAACCCGTACTCTGCTGGCATGGGGCTGATGCCGGGTCATGTGTATCGTGCGCTGTACCCTTGCGCGCTGCACGGTATCAGCGATGACGATGCGATTGCCAGCATCCACCGTATTTTCAAAAACGACGCGGCCCCGGAAGATATTGCCGCTATCGTCATTGAACCCGTACAAGGCGAAGGGGGGTTTTACGCCGCCTCCCCGGCCTTTATGCAGCGCCTGCGCACAATTTGTGACGAACACGGGATCATGTTGATTGCCGATGAAGTGCAAAGCGGCGCAGGTCGTACCGGTACGCTGTTTGCGATGGAGCAAATGGGTGTGGCCCCCGATCTGACCACCTTCGCAAAATCCATCGCCGGTGGCTTCCCGCTGGCCGGCGTCACCGGACGCGCCGAGGTGATGGACGCCGTCCCACCGGGTGGTCTGGGCGGCACCTATGCCGGTAACCCGATTGCCTGTGCCGCCGCGCTGGCAGTGCTGAACATTTTCGAGCAGGAAAACCTGCTGCAAAAGGCGAACGACCTGGGCAAAACCCTGCGCGATGGTCTGCTGGCCATTGCGGAAACGCACCGCGAGATTGGTGATGTTCGCGGGCTGGGCGCAATGATTGCCATTGAGTTGTTCGAAGACGGCGACCACACCAGGCCTGATGCCAAACTGACCGCCGACATCGTTGCGCGTGCACGTGACAAAGGGTTGATCCTTCTCTCCTGCGGACCGTACTACAACGTGCTGCGCATCCTTGTTCCACTCACCATTGAAGAGGCACAAATCCGTCAGGGTCTGGACATTATTGCTCAGTGTTTTGCCGAGGCGAAGCAGGCTTAACACCACATTCTGCCAATAAAAAACGCAATCCGTAGGTCGGATAAGGCGGAGCCGCCATCCGGTAAACAGGGTCAATAACAATAATACGCGTGCCCCGGCGCGGGAATGCCGGGGTGCTCTCCCAAGTGAAATACTTTCGAGAGGTTTAAAGATGGGGCAAGTGTCACAATCACATGATTTAGGGGGCGGGCTGAAATCACGCCACGTCACCATGTTGTCCATTGCCGGGGTTATCGGCGCCAGTTTATTTGTAGGTTCAAGCGTCGCGATTGCCGAAGCCGGTCCGGCTGTGCTGCTGGCCTATTTGTTCGCCGGGTTACTGGTGGTCATGATTATGCGCATGCTGGCCGAAATGGCCGTCGCCACACCCGATACGGGTTCCTTTTCCACCTATGCCGATAAGGCTATCGGGCCGTGGGCTGGTTATACCATCGGTTGGCTATACTGGTGGTTCTGGGTGTTGGTTATCCCACTGGAGGCTAATATTGCGGCCATCATCCTGCATTCATGGATCCCTGGAGTGCCTATCTGGCTGTTTTCCCTGGTTATCACCCTGGCATTAACCGGCAGTAATTTGCTGAGCGTCAAAAATTACGGCGAGTTTGAATTCTGGCTGGCGCTGTGTAAAGTGATTGCCATTCTGGCATTCATCGCCCTGGGTGCGGTAGCGATTAGCGGATTTTATCCGTACGCGGAGGTCAGCGGCGTTTCACGACTGTGGGATCAGGGCGGCTTTATGCCCAATGGTTTTGGCGCAGTACTCAGTGCGATGCTCATTACCATGTTTTCCTTTATGGGCGCAGAGATTGTCACCATTGCCGCCGCAGAATCCGACACCCCGGATAAACACATCGTGCGCGCCACGAATTCGGTCATCTGGCGTATCTCCATTTTCTATCTGTGTTCCATTTTCGTGGTAGTCGCGCTGATCCCATGGAACATGCCGGGGCTGAAAGAGGTGGGATCGTACCGCTCGGTGCTGGAGTTACTGCATATTCCATATGCCAGGCTGATCATGGATTGCGTCATTTTGCTGTCGGTAACCAGTTGCCTGAACTCAGCGCTGTATACCTCCTCCCGTATGCTTTACTCCCTGAGCCGTCGCGGCGATGCCCCGGCCTTTATGGGAAAAACAAACCGCAGCAAAACGCCATATGTGGCAGTACTACTCTCTACCGGAGCGGCATTCCTCACCGTTATCGTGAATTATTACGCGCCGGCCAAAGTATTTAAGTTTCTGATCGACAGTTCCGGCGCCATCGCACTGCTGGTCTATCTGGTGATTGCTATTTCTCAGTTACGGATGCGCAAAATCCTGCTGGCGCAAGGCGGTGAAATTAAGCTAAGAATGTGGCTCTTTCCATGGCTTACCTGGCTGGTGATCGCCTTTATTGTCTTCGTATTAGTGGTGATGCTCTTCCGTCCGGCGCAACAGCTGGAGGTGGTTTCGACCGGGCTACTCGCCATCGCGATTATTTGCACCGTACCCATTATGTCACGCTGGAAAAAACTGCTATCGTGGCAAAAAGCACCGTTGCAAAATACGCATTAAATCTGATCCCGGCGCAGGCCGGGACATTTATTCAGGAGTAAGACCATGACCGCCATTTCCCAACCGACGGCCATTGATGGGTACCGCTGGCTGAAGAACGATATCATCCGCGGTATATATCAGCCTGATGAGAAACTGCGTATGAGCCTGCTGACCTCACGTTATGAACTGGGTGTTGGGCCACTACGCGAAGCGCTTTCGCAACTGGTTGCAGAGCGACTGGTCACGGTGGTCAATCAGAAAGGGTATCGGGTGGCACCGATGTCCGGGCAAGAGTTACTCGATATTTTCGATGCCCGCGCCAATATGGAAGCCATGCTGGTGGGTCTGGCTATCGCGCGTGGCGACGACGCCTGGGAAGCAGAGATTCTGGCACGCGCGCATATGCTCGGCAAGCTGGAGGCCGTTGACGCCAGCGAGCAGATGCTTGATGAGTGGGATCAGCGCCATCAGGCGTTTCACTCGGCGATTGTTGCCGGCTGTGGTTCGCAATATCTGCTGCAAATGCGTGAACGACTGTTTGATTTGGCGGCACGATACCGTTTCATCTGGTTGCGTAAAACGGTGCTGTCGGTAGAGATGCTGGAAGATAAGCACGATCAGCATCAAACGCTGACCGATGCTATTCTGGCGCGCGATGCCGCACGCGCCAGCGAGTTAATGCGCCAGCATCTGCTGACGCCAATTCCCATTATTCAGCACGCCATGTCCGGCAAATTACTGACGGAATAGATCTGAATATCATTATTCCTGCGGAATACGCAAAACCTGGCCGGGATAGATTTTATCCGGGCTTTTTAGCATCGGTTTATTGGCTTCGAATATTTTATTGTACAGATTGGCATTACCGTAAACCTGCCTGGCAATCGCACTCAGCGTATCGCCTGACTTTACGGTATAAAACTGACTTTCGCTCGCCGGCGCAGAAGTTGTAACCTGATCGTCCACGCTGGCGATACCGGAGATATTACCGACAGCAATCAGGATTTTTTCTTTCGCCTCCTGACTTAATCCATCGCCAGAAACGGTTGCCTTACCTTCGATAATTTGGACGTCCACTTTATCTGCATCCGGAATACCGGTTTTGCTCAGATGCTCCTGCACTTTTTTCACCAGCTCGGCGCTGTCATGGTTTCCGGTAACTGCATCCCAAAGTTTTTCACCTGCATCTTTCACGAAATTGAAGAGTCCCATATTCACCTCGATGATTAACAAGCAGCACCTGAAAGTGTAGCAGAGGAGAACAGGCGGTAAGGAAAGCGGCACGATTGCACCGCTACGGTGACGACTCTCAGTGACGTGTTTGCACCCAGAAGGCGTGGATAAGGCCTGGGATGTAGCCCAACAGTGTCAAAACGATATTGAGGATAAACGCCCAGCCGAATCCTTTCCCCAGCAACACGCCAAGCGGCGGCAGAATAATAGTAAAAACGATTCTCCAGAAACCCATACACACTCCCTACAAGCAAAAAAAATAATCATTTCATAGAAATCTAAGGTTAGTGAGTTTATCCAACTCTGCCTGGCTTCCCCTGCTGTTTTACCCTCCTTTACGCTCTTTACGCTGGCGGACGACGCGCATTTACTTTAGAATTAACTTAACTTAGGAAATGCTAAAATACATATGACTGAACTTGAACAACTGCAGGCCAGCGCAGAACAGGCTGCCACCTTGCTCAAAGCGATGAGTCATCCAAAACGGTTACTGATTTTGTGCATGCTTTGTGGCTCACCGGGTACCAGCGCGGGAGAGTTAGCCCGCGTTACTGGTCTTAGTGCATCGGCCACCTCTCAGCATCTGGCAAGAATGCGTGAAGAGGGGTTGATAGACAGCCAGCGTGATGCTCAGCGCATCCTTTACTCCATAAAAAATGCGGCCGTGAATTCGCTTATCGCCACATTAAAAACACTGTATTGCCCATAAGGAACCACTATGACCATTGGGATGATTTCCCCCCACGAGGCGCAGACGCTGTTGGCTCAGGGCGCAAAGCTGATTGATATCCGCGACGCTGACGAGTATCTGTACGAGCATATCCCCGCGGCGCACCTGGCACCGTTATCCACCCTGGAGCAGGGTTCACTCCCCGCAAACTTACGGGCTGAGTGCATTATTTTTCACTGCCAGTCAGGCAAGCGTACACAAAATGCGGCGGCAAAATTGAATGCCGCCGCCGCGCCGGCACAAGTCTGGCTGCTTGAGGGGGGGATCGACGGCTGGAAAGCAGCAGGTCTGCCGGTTGTGAAAGATAGCTCACAACCATTGCCGCTAATGCGTCAGGTGCAGATTGCCGCAGGCAGCCTTGCCTTGCTTGGCGTCATTCTCGGTTACGCCGTTAACAGCGGCTTCTTCTTACTCAGCGGTTTTGTCGGTGCAGGGCTGGTACTTGCGGGTGTAACTGGCTTCTGCGGTATGGCGCGACTGCTCGACAAAATGCCCTGGAACCGACGTACTCATTAAGCGGTAATAGAAGAAACAGCGCTGTACCCGCCGATTGACGTGATCTATGGTGGGTTTTGTGATCAAGAAAGGAGCGCAATATGTTTAAACCTGGCGATGTAGTGCAACCGCGTATGGGCGGACCAAAACTGAAAGTTGTCGAAGTGAAAGACGAACAAATTGTGGCTGTACAAGCCAGCAATGAAAGCGGCGAAAAATACACCCTAAAAACAGCTGATGTCACGCGATATTCTGAAGAAGGCGATTTCGGCGTCTGCTGAAAATAAGCGGTGAGGTTCCCCTCACCGCATTGATATTAGATCAAAAAATCATCGAGAGATTTACCGGCAGCCAGCGCCTGCGCAATCGGCTTCGGCGTGCGGCCTTGTCCAGTCCATGTTTTGATTTCACCATTGGTATCCGTAAAACGGTATTTCGCCGGACGTGGCTGACGCTTTTTAACCGAACGCGACGTTGCCGCCGACATGCTCAACAATTCTTCAGGATCAATCCCATCAGCTCTCATCATCGCCAGCAGTGTATTAATTTTTTCCTGCTGTTCTGCACGTTGGCGCTGCAGCTGTTCTTCTTCGTCACGTCGTTCTTTGGTGACTACCCGGAGTTTTTCCAGCATATCATCCAGAACCTCAACGGATAATTCACGCGCCATGACACGTAGCGCTCGAATATTATTTAAGTTTTTTAACATTGAACTCATATTAATAAAACCTCTTTAACGCAAAAACAAAAATCGGTATTACGAGGCAAATTGTATGCGAGTATTTTTTCTTTTTCCAGTCTCTTTTTTGTCGCAAGATATTAAAACGACAACCACTATTATTATTTATCTTGTCATACAATATTCTTTAGTCACCGATATTTTATATTCGGCCAAAAACCAGAATAAATAGACTTCGGGATATCCCACTGCTGCACCAGATAAACCAATACAAGCATCGCACAGGCGTTGCGGTAGATATGCGAAATATTCGTCAGCATTCAAAAAGGAGCGCAAAAAGTTCAGAAAAACAAGTCAAAGCAACCTATTGATTTTTAATCATTTTAATTTACATGACAACGAAAATGCCAAAACGAACAAAAAACAAACCATCACAGAGCATTTTATCGACAAAAAGGCAATAAATAAAAATTTTAAGCTAGTTGCTAGTTATTATGCAGGCAGATATCCTATTAAAACGCGAAAGCGACAAGACAAATCACTAGCAACAAAGGTATTGAAAACCTTTTTTCCCCTTTTTACAAGGAGCATTAACATGTTCTCTCCGCAGTCACGCTTGCGTCATGCTGTAGCAGACACGTTCGCGATGGTTGTTTATTGTTCTGTCGTGAACATGTTGATCGAGATATTCCTTTCAGGAATGAGCTTCGAACAGTCACTGTATTCCAGACTGGTCGCCATCCCCGTCAACATCCTGATCGCCTGGCCATACGGTATGTACCGCGATTTGTTTATGCGCGCGGCACGCAAAGCCACGCAGGCAGGATGGGCAAAAAATCTGGCGGATGTACTGGCCTATGTCACGTTCCAGTCACCGGTGTATGTGATTATTCTGCTGACGGTTGGCGCAGACTGGCACCAGATCACGGCTGCGGTAAGTTCAAACATCGTGGTCTCAATGCTGATGGGTGCAGTATATGGCTACTTCCTTGATTATTGCCGCCGCCTGTTTAAGGTCAGCAGCTACCACCAGGCTAAAGCTTAGCAACATATCATCGCGACTGGCACCGCCAGTCGCGTTATCAGTTTGAACTCACGTCGCCAAACAACCCATTCAGATAGCGCTCCAGCGCGATACGCGAGCTAAAGCCGTGTGGAATACCATAATGTTCATGAGTATCGCCGGCTAAATAAAGCGGGAATTGCTGATAGTGATCGCAGGTTTTAATATCCGTGGCCGGTTCTGCCAGTGAAGAACTACGCTCTTTTAGCGTGGGATGAATCACCAATGCGGTACGTCCCATCCGCGCTTCACGGTTTACGTATACATAATTCTCGCCACGTCGATAACCGTATGTTTTCTGTGTGACTACATCAACGGTAAAGCCCACTTTTTCAAGTACGCGCGCCACCTCATCAGGTCGTAAATACATATTATTTTCCTCGTTATCTTTTACTGCGGGCTTACCTTACCTGATTCAGCATTAGCAACGCTTTCAGAAAAGTCCATAAACGAGTGCAGACGGTGAGATGAATATCTTAAGAACAACGCAAATTTATGTCAGCGCCAACCGGAGTTGATATGCAGCCTGCTGCGCCATTTCCGCCGATCGGATATTGGTAAATGACAGTAATATTCCTCCCTGACCTGTTGAGGTGATGCGCCACCGGCTTAAGGACTGAACCGCCAACCCGGCCTGATTCGCTTTGCGTACTAACGCATTGTCATCCCCCGCCACGGCGATCACCAGTTGGATCCCGCCCTCTTGTGGCACCACGCTAAAACCCTGCTCTGTCAGGGCGCTTTCCATCCATTGACGCCGTTGGGCATAATGCTGGCGCATACGTTTTAAGTGCCGCCAGAAATGACCGTCGCGCATAAAATCGGCCAGCGTTTGTTGCCATAAAACCGGCACACTGCAAGCTGTTAGCGCGGCCTGTTGGCGAAAATGTGCGACCTGAGTCAGCGGAACCACCAGCCAGGCGGTGCGTAAAGCGGGAAATAACGATTTACTGAACGTACCCGCATAAATCACTCGCTGCGGCGCATCCAGACTTTTAAGCGGTGGTAGCGGTTTGCCGTGGTAACGAAACTCACTGTCGTAGTCATCTTCGATGATCCACGCCTGTGCGCGGTCAGCCCATTCCAGCAACTGATGACGACGGGCCAGAGAAAGCGCCACGCCCAGTGGGCTTTGGTGAGCGGGTGTCAGCAAGGCAAAACGCGCCTGTGGGTAGTCACGGATCCCGGCACTGACATCAAGGCCATCGGCATCAGCCGCAACAGGCATCAGTACCACACTCTCCTGCGCGACCACTGGCCTGATGAGCGGGAAACCGGGATCTTCAACCCACATCCCTTCACCGGGCTTTGCCAGCGTGCGCAGGATCAACATCATTGATGCCGCATAACCCGAAGTAATAAAAACCTGTTCCGGTAGACATTCAATGCTGCGCGACACTCGCAGGTAATCGACTATCGCCTGGCGTAACAGCCGTTCACCGCAAACATCCCCCACTGCAAGGTCAAAACGTGTTTGGGTACGCAAACGTCGCCCCATTACCCGTGCCCAGATATCGCGTGGAAAAAGATCGAGGGCTGGCAATCCCATCTGAAAGAGCTGTGGTGTGTCGTTTTCTCCGGCGAATACGGCAGGGGTGGCGGGCGAGGTTTCCAGTCGCAATTGCTCGCTGACAAAGGTTCCTGCCTGCCCACGTCGCGTAAGCCAACCCTGCGCCACCAGCTCAGCGTAGGCGTTTTCCACCGTCGAGCGTGAAACGCCGAGCTCCTGAGACCAGGTTCGGCTGGATGGCAATCGTGTGCCAGGCTTAAGCTCCCCTTTCTCAATGGCGGTTTTTAACTGACGAGCGATTTGCTGATAGCGCGGCATTTATGGTCTGCTTTTTAAGTAAAAATATGGCTCTCTTTAGCAGACCATTATAGTGCTACATTGCAGGTCATCCAAATGAGGAGCAATACCATGACAATGTTACGCCAGCCCTATTATGAACTCAGCCCTGAAATCTATAACGCCCTGGTTCAGGCAAGCAAAGCGCTGGAAAACTGCGCACTGGAACCCACGCTGACGGAACTGATTTACCTGCGGGTTTCACAAATCAACGGCTGCGCATTTTGCCTTGAAATGCACAGCAAAGCGCTGCGCAAGTCTGGCGTAGAACAGGCCAAACTGGATGCACTGGCAGGGTGGCGGGTTAGCCACCATTTCAGTGAGCGGGAGCAAGTGGCGCTGGCCTGGGCTGAGTCCGTCACTCATATCGCCTCTACGCACGCCGAAGACGCTGTTTATCTGCCGCTGCTTGACCATTTTAGCGCCAAAGAGATAAGCGATCTGACGTTCGCCATTAGCCTGATGAACTGCTTTAACCGCCTGGCGGTGGGTATGCGCATGTAATTTATCGGTCGCCGGATAGCCCTATCCGGCAACAAGCCCCCTCGCCCCCACGCATCGCCTTGAACATCACCCCGCCAAAATTCCCATATCTTGTATGGTTGAATCTTCTTTCATCTACATCTAGTATCTTCTCTATCAGCACACACACAAACCGATGTTCACTATGCATCGCTCTTTTACCTTTAAATGGAAATACGAATCATGCGTATTATTATTTACACTCGTAATAACTGTGTTCAGTGCCATGCCACAAAGCGGGCAATGGAAAGCCGTGGTTTTGACTTTGAGATGGTGAATGTCGATTTGCAGCCTGAACTGGCAGATACCCTGCGCGAGCAAGGTTTTCGTCAGTTGCCTGTCGTGGTGGCAGGTGAAACCCGTTGGTCAGGATTTCGCCCGGACATGATCAATCGCCTGCGCCCGGAACCACGCGTGGTCAGCGCATGACGACGCTCGTCTACTTCTCCAGCAGCTCCGAAAATACGCACCGCTTTGTGCTGCGTCTGGCGCTGCCCGCCATCCGCATTCCGCTTAATGAACGCGAGAGGATCCGGGTAGACGAGCCTTACATTTTAATCGTGCCGTCTTACGGCGGCGGCGGTACCGCAGGCGCAGTCCCGCGTCAGGTGATCCGCTTTTTAAACGATCCTCATAACCGGGTATTAATCCGTGGCGTGATCGCTTCTGGCAATCGCAATTTCGGCGAGGCTTATGGGCGTGCGGGTGAGGTCGTCTCACAAAAATGCGGCGTGCCATGGCTCTATCGTTTTGAGCTGATGGGTACGCAAAGCGATATCGAAAACGTTCGAAAAGGAGTGAGCGAATTTTGGCAACGACAACCGCAGAACGCGTAATCCAGCCAGCACTGGATTATCACGCCCTGAACGCCATGTTAAATCTGTACGATAAAACCGGGCGTATTCAGTTCGATAAAGATCATCAGGCGGTGGAGGCTTTTTTTGCTACCCACGTCCGCCCCCATTCGGTGGTCTTTGCCAGTCAGCAAGAACGCCTGGAAACGCTGATTCGTGAAGGCTATTACGACGAAAGCGTTTTAGCCCGCTACGATCGCGCGTTCGTGGTGAAGCTGTTTGCCCACGCCCACGCCAGCGGATTCCGCTTTCAGACATTCCTCGGCGCATGGAAGTACTACACCAGCTATACGCTGAAAACCTTTGACGGCAAACGCTACCTTGAAGATTTTGAGGATCGCGTGACGATGGTGGCACTCACCCTGGCGCAGGGTGACGAGGCGCTCGCCATGCAGCTCACTGATGAAATGCTCTCTGGTCGTTTTCAACCCGCCACACCAACCTTCTTAAACTGCGGCAAACAGCAGCGTGGCGAGCTGGTTTCCTGCTTCCTGCTACGCATTGAAGACAACATGGAGTCCATCGGCCGGGCGGTTAACTCAGCGCTGCAGCTTTCCAAACGCGGCGGCGGCGTGGCATTTTTGCTCTCGAATCTGCGCGAGGCCGGAGCGCCTATTAAGCGTATTGAAAACCAGTCTTCCGGCGTGATCCCAATAATGAAAATGCTGGAAGATGCCTTTTCTTATGCTAATCAGTTGGGCGCGCGTCAGGGCGCGGGCGCGGTGTATCTGCACGCGCACCATCCCGATATTTTGCGTTTTCTCGATACCAAACGTGAAAATGCCGATGAAAAAATCCGCATCAAAACACTCTCGCTCGGGGTGGTGATCCCGGATATCACCTTCCGTCTGGCCAAAGAAAATGCGCAGATGGCGCTTTTTTCACCATATGACGTAGAACGCCTTTACGGCACAGCATTGGGTGATATCGCGATCAGCGAACGCTATGACGAACTGGTTGCCGACACGCGCGTGCGCAAAAAATACATTAATGCCCGCGACTTCTTCCAGCGACTGGCAGAGATCCAGTTCGAGTCTGGCTACCCCTACATTATGTTTGAAGATACGGTGAATCGTGTGAATCCGATTGCCGGTCGCATCAATATGAGCAACCTGTGCTCGGAGATTTTACAGGTCAACAGTCCATCAACCTATGATGAGGCACTGGGCTATACGCAGGTAGGGCATGATATTTCCTGCAATCTTGGATCGCTGAACATTGCCCATACCATGGATTCACCTGACTTTGGTCGTACCGTTGAAACCGCAGTGCGTGGCTTAACCGCCGTCTCGGACATGAGTCATATTCGCAGCGTTCCTTCCATTGAAGCCGGGAACAGCGCGTCACACGCCATTGGTCTCGGGCAGATGAACCTGCATGGTTATCTGGCGCGGGAAGGAATCGCCTACGGTTCACCCGAAGGGCTGGATTTCACCAATCTCTATTTTTACACCATCACCTGGCATGCGTTGAATACATCGATGAAACTGGCCCGCGAACGCGGAAAATCTTTTGCCGGATTTAGTCAGTCACGCTATGCCAGCGGCGAGTACTTTTCCCAGTATTTGCAGGGAGACTGGCAGCCTAAAACAGAGAAAGTCCGCGCACTGTTTGCCACGAGCGGCATTACATTGCCAACCCGGGAGATGTGGCTGCAACTACGGGATGATGTGATGCGCTACGGCATCTATAACCAGAATTTACAGGCCGTTCCGCCGACCGGTTCGATCTCCTATATCAACCACGCAACCTCAAGCATTCACCCGATTGTATCGAAAGTGGAAATTCGCAAAGAGGGTAAAACCGGGCGCGTTTACTACCCGGCCCCGTTTATGACCAACGAGAATTTGGCCCTGTATCAGGATGCCTACGAGATTGGCCCACAGAGGATTATTGATACCTACGCCGAAGCGACACGGCATGTTGATCAGGGACTCTCACTGACGCTTTTTTTCCCCGATACCGCTACCACTCGAGATATCAACAAGGCACAGATCTACGCCTGGCGTAAGGGTATCAAATCGTTGTACTACATACGGTTACGCCAGTTGGCGCTGGAAGGAACCGAAATTGAGGGTTGCGTGTCATGCGCACTGTAAGGAGAACAGCATGAAACTATCTCGCGTCAGCGCCATCAACTGGAACAAGATTGAAGATGATAAAGACCTTGAGGTATGGAATCGCCTGACCAGTAACTTCTGGCTACCGGAAAAAGTCCCGCTTTCCAATGACATTCCGGCATGGCAAACGTTGAGCGCTGCCGAGCAGCAGCTCACTATCCGCGTATTTACCGGCCTGACGCTGCTCGACACGATTCAAAATATCGCCGGAGCCCCCGCGCTGATGGCGGATTCAATCACGCCACATGAAGAGGCGGTACTGTCGAATATCAGCTTTATGGAAGCCGTGCACGCGCGCTCCTACAGTTCTATTTTTTCCACGCTTTGTCAGACCAAAGATGTGGATGCAGCTTACCTCTGGAGTGAGAAAAATTCTCCGCTCCAGCACAAGGCACAGATAATTCTGACGCATTACGCCAGCGAGGAACCGCTGAAAAAGAAAATAGCCAGCGTATTTCTCGAATCCTTCCTGTTCTATTCCGGCTTCTGGCTACCGATGTATTTCTCCAGCCGCGGCAAACTGACGAATACCGCTGACCTTATCCGCCTGATCATTCGTGATGAAGCGGTTCATGGTTATTACATTGGCTATAAATACCAAAAAGGTCTGGAACAAGCTTCACCATCTGCGCGTGAAGCGCTACAGAATTATGCCCTCGATCTGTTGATGGAATTATATGACAACGAAGTTCGTTATACGGAGGAACTGTATGCAAAAACCCCGTGGGTGGAAGACGTCAAAGCCTTTCTCTGCTACAACGCCAATAAGGCGCTAATGAATTTAGGTTATGAGGCCCTGTTCCCGGCAGAAATGGCGGATGTGAACCCAGCAATCCTCGCTGCACTCTCACCCAACGCAGACGAAAACCACGATTTCTTCTCCGGTTCAGGGTCATCTTATGTGATGGGTAAAGCCGTCGAAACAGAAGATGACGACTGGAATTTTTAATGTTTCCTTCCGCGGGAAATACCTTACATTTTCCGCGTTAATATTTTAACGAGATCACATTTTTATCACACAAATATGATTGGGTGATCTACACTCAATATCAGCCGCAATATTCGCCTGTATTTCAACAATTCAGGCGCGTTTTCAGTGTCATTTACAAAAAATATCCCTCAAGGCGCATCCGCGCTCAGCCCTTATATCATGGGAAATCCCGCCATCTGACGTTTGGCAATATTCATGCCACAAACAAATTCAGGGTTGTCTCAGATTCTCAGTATGTTAGGGTAGAAAAAGGTCACTATTTCCATCAGGTAATATATCGATATAAACAAATAACAGGAATCATTCTATTGCATGGCAATTAAATTAGAAGTTAAAAATCTCTATAAGATATTTGGCGAGCATCCCCAGAGAGCGTTCAAATATATTGAAAAAGGACTTTCAAAAGAGCAAATTCTGGATAAAACAGGGCTATCGCTTGGCGTTAAAGACGCCAGTCTGGCCATTGAAGAAGGCGAGATATTTGTCATCATGGGATTATCTGGTTCGGGTAAATCCACAATGGTACGCCTTCTCAATCGCCTGATTGAACCCACCCGCGGACAGGTATTGATAGACGGCGTAGATATTGCCCGAATCTCCGATGCTGAACTTCGCGAGGTGCGCAGAAAAAAGATTGCGATGGTCTTCCAGTCCTTTGCCCTGATGCCGCACATGACGGTGTTGGACAATACGGCGTTCGGTATGGAATTAGCCGGTGTTGCCGCTGAAGAGCGTCGTGAAAAAGCGCTGGATGCATTACGTCAGGTAGGTCTGGAGAATTACGCGCACGGCTACCCGGATGAACTTTCCGGCGGAATGCGCCAGCGCGTGGGTCTTGCCCGCGCATTAGCCATCAATCCCGATATCTTATTAATGGATGAAGCCTTCTCGGCACTCGATCCGTTAATTCGCACCGAAATGCAGGATGAACTGGTAAAACTACAGGCGAATCATCAGCGTACCGTGGTCTTTATTTCCCACGATCTTGACGAAGCGATGCGTATTGGCGACAGAATTGCCATTATGCAAAACGGTGAAGTGGTACAGGTCGGTACACCGGATGAAATCCTGAATAATCCGGCGAATGATTATGTGCGTACCTTCTTCCGTGGCGTAGATATTAGCCAGGTCTTTAGCGCTAAAGATATATCCCGTCGTAGCCCTGAAGGGCTAATTCGTAAAACGCCAGGCGTCGGCCCCCGTTCGGCCCTGCAATTACTGCAGGACAAAGATCGCGAATATGGTTACGTGATTGAACGCGGCAATAAATTCGTCGGCGTGGTGTCGATCGATTCATTAAAAACAGCGTTAAGCCAGGCACAAGGTATTGATGCGGCATTAATCAACGAGCCGCTAGCCGTGGATGCACAAACTCCTCTTAGCGAGTTACTTTCTCATGTCGGTCAGGCCCCGTGCGCGGTGCCGGTTGTCGATGAGGAACAACAGTATGTGGGCATTATTTCAAAACGCATGCTGCTACAGGCTTTAGATCGCGAGGGGGTAAACAATGGCTGATCAAACCAATCCGTGGGATACCACACCTGCGGCCGACAGCGCCGCGCAATCTGCTGATGCCTGGGGGACGCCCGCAGGCGCACCTGCCGACGGCACTAGCGCAGACTGGCTGACCAGTGCACCTGCACCGGCACCAGAACATTTCAATATTATGGATCCATTCCATAAAACGCTGATCCCGCTGGATAGCTGGGTCACCGAAGGGATCGATTGGGTGGTCACCCATTTCCGTCCTGTCTTCCAGGGCATTCGTGTCCCGGTGGATTACATACTTAATGGCTTTCAGCAACTCCTGCTGGGCATGCCTGCGCCGGTGGCAATTATCCTGTTTGCCCTGATCGCCTGGCAAATTTCCGGTATCGGAATGGGCACCGCCACGCTGATTTCACTGATTGCTATCGGTGCTATCGGTGCCTGGTCGCAGGCAATGATTACCCTGGCGCTGGTGCTAACCGCGTTGCTGTTCTGCGTGGTGATAGGCCTGCCAATGGGGATCTGGCTGGCGCGCAGCCCGCGTGCGGCGAAGATTGTGCGGCCTCTGCTGGATGCCATGCAGACTACGCCCGCGTTCGTCTATCTGGTACCGATTGTGATGTTGTTCGGCATTGGTAACGTTCCGGGCGTCGTGGTGACAATTATCTTCGCCCTGCCGCCAATCGTGCGTCTGACCATTCTGGGGATTAACCAGGTGCCAGCCGATCTGATTGAAGCCTCACGTTCCTTTGGCGCCAGCCCGCGTCAGATGCTGTTTAAAGTGCAGTTGCCGCTGGCGATGCCCACGATTATGGCAGGGGTGAACCAGACGCTGATGCTGGCACTCTCCATGGTGGTTATCGCGTCGATGATCGCCGTCGGTGGGCTGGGTCAGATGGTTTTGCGCGGTATCGGTCGTCTGGACATGGGTCTGGCTACCGTTGGCGGTGTGGGGATCGTGATCCTCGCCATCATTCTGGACCGTCTGACACAGGCCGTAGGCCGCGACTCGCGTAGCCGCGGTAACCGTCGCTGGTACACCACCGGTCCGGTTGGGCTTCTCACCCGCCCTTTCACTAAGTAGTTCACCCGTTGCCCGGTAACACCTTGCTTACCGGGCCTACAATTCATTAGCTTACACAAAATCGTTCAAGTTGCATCGCGGCGGCAAACGAATGTATCCCTTGGAGCGTACCAGTAGACGTGACTGGGGGCCGGAATGCAGCCAACTAAGAGGTAGCTTGAAGGATGAAGTGTAATAAGGAACAACGATGCGACATACCGTAATTTTTGCCACAGCGTTTGCCACCCTTGTCTCCACCAGCGCTTTCGCTTCTGACCTGCCGGGCAAAGGCATCACTGTACAACCTATCCAGAGCACCATCTCTGAAGAGTCCTTCCAGACGCAGTTAGTTAGCCGTGCGCTGGAGAAACTGGGCTACACCGTAAATAAGACGAGCGAAGTCGACTACAACGTCGGCTATACCTCTATTGCCTCTGGCGATGCGACGTTTACCGCCGTGAACTGGCAGCCGCTACATGATGATATGTACGCCGCTGCAGGCGGAGATAAAAAATTCTATCGCGAGGGGGTATTCGTAACAGGCGCTGCACAGGGTTATCTGATCGATAAGAAAACCGCTGAGCAGTACAAAATCACCAATATTGCCCAGCTAAAAGATCCAAAAATCGCCAAAATCTTTGATACCAACGGCGACGGTAAAGCTGACATGATGGGCTGCTCGCCGGGCTGGGGTTGTGAAGCCGTGATTAACCACCAGAACAAAGCGTTCGATCTGGAAAAAACAGTCGAGGTCAGCCACGGTAACTATGCAGCAATGATGGCTGACACCATTACCCGCTTTAAAGAAGGCAAACCAATCCTGTACTACACCTGGACACCATACTGGGTCAGTGACGTGATGAAACCGGGCAAAGATGTCGTCTGGCTGCAGGTCCCGTTCTCTTCTCTGCCCGGTGAACAGAAAGATATCGATACCAAACTGCCGAACGGCGCGAACTATGGCTTCCCGGTAAACACCATGCACATTGTCGCGAACAAGGCCTGGGCGGAGAAAAACCCGGCTGCGGCGAAACTTTTTGCCATCATGAAATTGCCACTGGCAGATATCAACGCGCAGAACGCAATGATGCATGATGGTAAAGCCTCAGAAGCTGACGTTCAGGGCCACGTTGATGGCTGGATCAAAGCCCACCAGCAGCAGTTCGACGGCTGGGTAAAAGAAGCGCTGGCTGCGCAGAAATAACCCACTCATCGGTCTGATAAGCATAGCGCTCTCAGGCCCAGTCACCACACCAATGCCGGATGGCGGCGCGATGCGCCTTATCCGGCCTACACGCCTTCCCCTCACCGCACAATCCATCACCCAACAAATCAGCAACATTTAATCACTTCCGTTATGATTGTTTTCTGCAACCCATTATTCAGTTGAAAACAATGACCAAACCCACTCACGGGCTTAGCCCGGCACTGATTGTTTTAATGTCTGTGGCGACCGGCCTCGCCGTTGCCAGTAACTATTACGCCCAGCCACTGCTCGACACCATCGCGCGAAACTTTTCGCTGTCGGCCAGTACTGCGGGCTTTATCGTCACTGCAGCACAACTTGGCTACGCTGCGGGGCTACTGTTTCTGGTACCGCTTGGCGATATGTTTGAACGTCGGATGCTGATTGTCTCAATGACACTGTTAGCCGCAGGTGGCATGTTGATTACTGCCAGCAGTCAGTCGTTGGGGATGCTGATCCTCGGCACTGCGCTAACCGGGTTGTTCTCCGTTGTCGCACAGATCCTGGTTCCGCTGGCGGCGACGCTCGCCACACCAGACAAGCGTGGCAAAGTCGTCGGCACCATCATGAGCGGCCTGTTGCTGGGGATTTTGCTGGCGCGAACTGTTGCAGGGTTGCTGGCGAATCTCGGCGGTTGGCGCACCGTGTTTTGGGTGGCCTCAGTATTGATGGCGCTGATGGCGATTGCCCTGTGGCGTGGTTTGCCGAAGATGAAATCAGAGACCCATCTTAACTACCCGCAGCTATTGGGCTCCGTGTTTAGCCTGTTTATCCATGATAAATTACTCCGCACCCGTGCGATGCTTGGCTGCCTGACCTTTGCCAACTTCAGTATCCTCTGGACATCAATGGCATTTTTACTCGCCGCACCGCCGTTTAACTATTCAGAGGGGATGATTGGCCTGTTCGGTCTGGCAGGTGCTGCCGGTGCGTTAGGCGCTCGTCCGGCGGGCGGTTTTGCCGATAAGGGTAAATCACATCTCACGACTACCGCAGGCCTGCTGTTACTGTTGCTCTCCTGGCTGGCTATCTGGCTTGGACATACTTCAGTGCCAATGCTGATTATCGGCATCCTGGTACTGGATTTGACCGTTCAGGGGGTACATATCACCAACCAGACGGTGATCTATCGCATTCACCCGGACGCACGTAATCGTCTGACTGCCGGGTACATGACCAGCTATTTCATTGGTGGTGCAGCAGGTTCTCTGATTTCAGCCTCAGCCTGGCAGCATGCTGGCTGGGCTGGCGTTTGTCTGGCAGGTGTGACCGTTGCCGTACTCAACCTGCTGGTCTGGTGGCGAGGTTTTCACCGCCAGGAAGCCGTAAATTAAGCGTATAACGTCTGTTTACCTTTGATTGGGCTCCTCAGGGTGTTAAGGAGCCCATCAGTCTGCTAAGGTTATAACTCATTGAGCCAGGTTATTTTAATTTCGGTAATGAAGCCTATAATCCTATGGAAAGCCCTGTTCCCCAGTCTGAATTCCGTTCTGCAACGTTAACTGAAGGATTCAAAGACAGCCTACCGATAGTTATCAGTTATATTCCGGTTGCATTTGCATTTGGCATGAATGCGACTCGCCTGGGCTTTACTCCCGTTGAAAGCGTTTTTTTCTCCTGCATCATTTACGCCGGCGCCAGCCAGTTTGTCATCACAACCATGCTCGCCGCAGGCAGCTCACTGTGGGTCGCGGCTCTGACCGTCATGGCGATGGATGTTCGCCACGTTTTGTACGGCCCATCTTTACGTAGCCGTATCGCCCGACAGCTGAGCAAACCTAAAAGCGCGCTATGGGCCTTTGGCCTCACCGACGAAGTCTTTGCCGCTGCAACGGCGAAGCTGGTGCGGGATAACCGGCGCTGGAGTGAAAACTGGATGATCGGCATCGCGCTATGCTCCTGGGCTTCCTGGGTACTTGGCACGGTTATCGGCGCATTTTCCGGCACTGGCTTACTGAAGGGGTTCCCGGCGGTAGAAGCTGCGCTGGGGTTTATGCTCCCGGCACTGTTTATGAGTTTTCTGCTTGCCTCTTTCCAGCGTAAGCAAACGCTATGCGTCACGGCAGCATTAGCCGGTGCGCTGGCTGGCGTGATGCTATTTTCCATCCCGGCAGCCATCCTGGCAGGCATAGCCTGCGGATGCCTGACCGCACTCGTTCAGTCGTTCTGGCTGGGAGGCCCTGATGAGCTATGAGGTTCTGCTGCTCGGTCTGCTGGTCGGCTGCGTCAATTTCTGTTTTCGCTATTTACCACTGCGTCTGCGAATGGGGAATGTACGCCCGACAAAACGCGGAGCCACTGGAATATTACTCGACACCATCGGTATTGCATCAATTTGCGCCCTGCTGGTGGTGTCTACCGCGCCAGAGGTGATGCACGACGCTCGTCGTTTTGTGCCTACGCTGGTGGGGTTTGTGGTACTGGGTGCAAGCTTCTATAAGACCCGCAGCATCATCATTCCGACCTTACTGAGTGCTCTGGGCTATGGATTAGCCTGGAAAATGCTGTTTGTCTTATAGATGAAAATAATCATTTTAAATAAATAATACATTTACTTTATTTGTCACTGTCGTTACTATATCGGCTGAAATTAATGAGGTTATACCCAAATGGATAGTTCGTTTACGCCCATTGAACAAATGCTAAAATTTCGCGCCAGCCGCTACGAAGAGTTCCCTTATCAGGAAGTGCTTCTGACTCGTCTTTGCATGCATATGCAGGGCAAGCTGCTGGAAAACCGCAATAAGATGCTGAAAGCTCAAGGGATTAACGAGACGTTGTTTATGGCGTTGATTACGCTGGAGTCTCAGGAAAACCACAGTATTCAGCCTTCTGAACTGAGTTGCGCACTTGGCTCGTCACGGACTAACGCCACCCGCATCGCGGATGAGTTAGAAAAGCGTGGTTGGATCGAGCGTCGCGAAAGCGATAACGATCGCCGCTGTCTGCATCTGCAATTGACCGAAAAAGGCCATGCTTTTTTGCAGGAGGTATTACCGCCTGGCACTGTTGCAAAGTTAGCGATGAGGCAGCCTTTTGTCTTATTCAAAGGCCTTACATTTCAAAAACTCTGCTTACCAGGCGCATTTCGCC
>NZ_JBKGLW010000011.1:0-219912 GCF_046555775.1 Citrobacter sp. U14242 | reverse complement strand
AGCAGTACGGTGACGCGGGGTGGAGCAGCCTGGTAGCTCGTCGGGCTCATAACCCGAAGGTCGTCGGTTCAAATCCGGCCCCCGCAACCAATCAAATTTGATAAAATACAAGCAGTACGGTGACGCGGGGTGGAGCAGCCTGGTAGCTCGTCGGGCTCATAACCCGAAGGTCGTCGGTTCAAATCCGGCCCCCGCAACCAATCAAATTTGATAAAATACAAGCAGTACGGTGACGCGGGGTGGAGCAGCCTGGTAGCTCGTCGGGCTCATAACCCGAAGGTCGTCGGTTCAAATCCGGCCCCCGCAACCAACTCAGTATTTTAAGGCGTCCGTATAAGTCCCTGGAAGACAAGAAACCGCAAAGCTATCAACGGCTTGCGGTTTTTTTCGTTCTGGCGCTGTTACCCTTAACCGCCCCTTACCCTTTCCGGCCTTTTCCTTTTACTGGCACAATCATCAGCAAAAAAAACCGCAATGCTGTACCAGAATCCTGTTAATAGGCTATACCGTTCGTAAGCGCCGTTATTAAGAGGAAATCACCCAAAATTGTTTGGGGGCAAATAATTTTGTACGAAAACTGATGGATAACTCAATTTTTTCAAGGCAACGGCTATCAATCAGTATCCCTACGCCCATAAACCTGCGCCACATATCGCCCGCGCCCGTCACCGTGCTCCAGATCCATCGCCGTCATCGCCAGCGCTTCCTTCTCACAAAAACCCTGCGCCAGATAATGACGAATGGCATCCTGCGCCCACGCATAGCGCAACGAGTGCGGGGAATATGCACCAGTTAAACCAAGACCCGACGCCTGGCTGTACCAGTATTTCATTGCTGATTTCAAATCTGATTTGTCAATCAGTCTGCCGTTACGCTGTTCTGCAACAGACTGGGCATTATCAGCCGCCTTTCTAACTACGCCAGCATCAAGAATAATCGTCTCGCGGGGCCGTCCGCCTTGGTACCGAACACCACGGTTAACCGGGACTCACCGAGCTCCAGCGCCGCTGGCACGGAAAGGAAAAACTCTTCTTGTCTGAAAAAAATTTCACAAGTTTTACCCTGTAAACAAACCGGCTTTATGGTCCCTGCCACTGAATGAATCAGATTTTTATATCACAAATAAATCATTACTCTGTTAATAAGTTTGTAAAATTGAAATAAATATATTACACCAAGGTCCTTTACATGACACATGTCTAATGCGTGTGCCATACTTTATTTTTATGTTATTGCAACCACTACATTCATTATATTAATTTATACGTAAACATTATTTTTGCTGGTTCCCAAAAAATACATTCACATGACAAATATTGTTGAGCGGATTAATGGTCCTTTTGTATTCTGAAAAATAAAATTTTGAGATGCATATCTGCTTATTTTTCTTTGTTTCATGCAAGCATATACACGCTTCAGATTACTTCCCAGCTAACAGATTAAAACGCCAAAAAATGAGATGGTATTTTCAAATAATATTTTTTCAGGATAGAGGTGTAATTATTCGCGGTATTTATAAATGATATTTCCGTCTCTATATTTGCTCTTGTTTTTTATCTTCATATAGTCATACTCCTTATGCGATAGTCACACGCGTGATTATTTCGCACTCCTGATGAAAAGTGGATGATGAGGTAAAGGATATGGCCTACAGTTTTCAGAATGAAGTTCCCGCCGCCCGCGTTAATATCAAGCTTGACCTGCATGTTGGAAACACTAAAAAGAAAGTTGAATTACCCCTCAAGCTTCTTGCCGTTGGTGATTACAGTAACGGGAACGAGCAACGTCCGCTGTCCGAACGGGACAAGGTTGATATCAATAAAAACAACTTCAACAGCGTCATGGCTGAGTTTTCGCCTGCTGTTAATTTAACGGTAGAAGATACGCTAAGCGGAAACGGTAATGAACAAAATATCTCGCTTGAGTTTAAAAGCCTGAAGGATTTTGAACCCGAGCAGGTAGCAAAAAATATTCCGCAACTTCGTGTATTACTCGCTATGCGCAATTTACTACGTGACCTGAAATCTAATCTGCTGGATAACGCGACGTTTCGCCGTGAACTGGAAAATATTCTGAAAGACCCGACGTTGAGTTCAGAACTGCGTGATGAGCTGGCGAAAATTGCGCCGCAGGAGAACGTTTAACCCGAAGTGATATTTAGGTTAAACCGGAGAAAAAAGAATCCCTAAAAAGGAAATGCTGATGTCTGTACAACAAGAACATGCCACCTCTGAAACTGCAACGCTTACCACCACTGAGTCCGGCGGCGTTTATCAGTCCCTGTTCGATAAAATTAATTTAACCCCGGTCTCTTCCATTCAGGAAATCGATTCATGGCAAAACAGCGAAACGCTGGCCGATGCCTCACCCGATGAACGCGTGACGGCGGCTATCCACGTTCTGCTTTCCTGTCTGGCGAAGTCAGGCGAGAACGTGGTTAAACTCGACAAGAGCCTGCTGGATTTTCATATCGACGATCTGGATCAGAAAATCAGTAAACAGCTTGATGCGGTCATGCACCATCCGGAATTCCAGAAAGTCGAGTCGCTCTGGCGCGGCACATGGTTCGTCGTACAGCGCACTGATTTTCGCAATAATGTCAAAATTGAACTGCTGGATATCAGTAAAGAACATCTGCGACAGGACTTTGATGATTCTCCGGAAATCATTCAAAGTGGTTTATATCGCCATACATACATTCAGGAATATGACACACCGGGTGGCGAACCTGTTGCCTCATTAATATCCAGCTATGAATTTGATAACAGCCCGCAGGATATTGCACTACTGCGTAATATTTCCAAAGTCTCTGCTGCTTCACATATGCCCTTTATCGGTTCCGTCGGGCCGAAATTCTTCCTTAAAAATTCGATGGAAGAAGTCGCCGCGATTAAAGATATCGGCAACTATTTTGACCGCGCAGAATATATTAAATGGAAGTCGTTCCGTGATACCGATGACAGCCGCTATGTGGGATTAGTGATGCCGCGCGTGCTGGGACGTCTGCCGTACGGGCCGGACACGGTGCCGGTACGCAGCTTTAACTATATAGAAGAAGTCAAAGGTCCGGATCACGAAAAGTACCTCTGGACAAACGCCTCGTTTGCTTTTGCCGCCAATATGGTGAAGAGCTTTGTGAATAATGGCTGGTGCGTGCAGATCCGTGGTCCGCAGGCGGGTGGCGCAGTAGCCGATCTGCCGATCCATCTTTACGATCTCGGCACCGGCAATCAGGTCAAAATTCCGTCCGAAGTGATGATCCCGGAAACCCGCGAGTTTGAGTTCGCCAACCTTGGCTTTATCCCGCTCTCTTATTATAAGAATCGCGATTACGCCTGCTTCTTCTCGGCGAACTCTGCCCAGAAACCGGCGCTGTATGATACCGCTGACGCCACCACCAACAGCCGTATCAACGCCCGTTTGCCTTACATCTTCCTGCTGTCCCGCATTGCGCATTACCTGAAAATTATTCAGCGCGAGAATATCGGCACCACCAAAGACCGCCGCGTGCTGGAACTGGAGCTTAACACCTGGATCCGCACGCTGGTGACGGAAATGACCGATCCGGGCGATGAACTTCAGGCTTCGCATCCACTGCGTGACGGGAAAGTTATCGTCGAGGACATAGAGGACAATCCGGGCTTTTTCCGCGTCAGACTCTTTGCCGTGCCACATTTCCAGATTGAAGGGATGGACGTCAACCTTTCTCTGGTTTCCCAGATGCCAAAAGCAAAAGCCTTATTGGGCGGTGGTGTGATGTATGAAAATTTGTCGACCACTGTGGGCTGAGGGGACATTCCTGTCTTCTCAACAGTTTCAGCAGCAGGCCCGCTGGGAAGCGTTCAACAATGACCGCGTTGCGCAACTTTGTATTCGCCATCCGTGGGGGATCGCAAATGTGCTCTTTGACCGGGATGCCTTGACGCTCGGAAAGCTGAAAACGCAGGTAGTACGCCTGCGTTTTGCTGATGGTACGCAGATCGATTCAGATGTCTCGGATATTCTGCCGCCTGCCAGTGACCTGCGCACGCTGGAGGGCGACAGCGCGATTGTTTTACTGGCGCTGCCGCTTGCGCATGGTAACGGCGGTAATCTCGGTCAGGGCGAGCAGGCTGAAAGGCCACTGCGCTATCGTCAGGAATGGCAAAAGGTGCAGGATATCTACGGCAGTGACAGTGAAGACATGGCCGTTGAGCGCCATGCACTGTCCCTGCGCTTTGCCCATGATAACAATCAGGATTACATCACCTGTCCGCTGGCGCGTCTGGTGCGGGATGTTCAGGGCAACTGGACGCAGGATGAGGGGTATATTCCGCCGTTGCTGGCGTTTAACGCCCATAACGGGCTGGTACAGCGCCTGGACACGCTGCTGTTGCAGCTACGGGCGAAGTGCCAGCGCCTGATGGCAATGCGACGGGAAAGCAACCAGCGTATGGCGGACTTCGCCGTCGCCGACGTCTCCCTGTTCTGGCTGCTTAACGCGCTGAATTCCGCCGAACCGGTGCTGAGCGATTTCCTGCGCTACCCGGCGGTTCACCCCGAACTGGTCTGGCGGGAGCTGGCGAGGCTTGCCGGTGCGCTGCTGACGTTTTCCCTTGAACATAACGTCAGCGCCGTTCCGCCCTATGTCCACGAATCGCCGTCCTCCGTCTTTCCGCCCCTGTTCTCCCTGCTCAGCGAACTGCTGGAAGCCAGCCTGCCGTCACGGGTGATCGCGCTGGATCTGGCGTCACTGCCGGGCAACCGCTGGAAAGCCGACCTGCACGATCCGCGCCTGCGGGAAGACGCCGATTTTTACCTGTCCGTCCGTTCCTCACTGCCTGCGCATCAGGTACTGCATCAGCTACCGCTGGTCTGCAAAATCGGTGCGCCTGATGACGTCACGCTGCTTATCAACGTGGCGCTGAACGGTGTTCAACTGGTGCCGCTTACCTCAGTTCCGGCAGCGCTGCCGCTGCGGCTGGAGAACCAGTATTTTGCGCTGGATATGCACAGTGACGCGGCTAAATCGATGCTGGAGTCCGGGTGCTGCATGATTTATGCGCCGGGAACAATGGGCGACCTGAAACCTGAACTGTTTGCGGTGCTGCGCACATGAAAAAAGAGACGGATATCAATATCGACGCGCTGCTGCGCGACACGTTCCTGACGGTGGTGGAACTGCGTCAGGGAACCACCGTGCGTCACGGTATGGCGCTGTATCACCACTGCCAGCGGCAGGTGGAGCTGGTCCGCGAACGCCTGAAAGATGCCGGATTCAGCCGGGAGAACGTGGAGCACATTACTTACGCGCAGTGCGCTCTGCTGGACGAAACGGTGCTCAGCCGTAGCGGCATGGACGACGGTCAGGCCATCTGGATGAAGGATCCACTCCAGTCGCATTTTTTCAACACCCTGCAGGCCGGTGAGCTGCTGTACGAACGGATGAAACAGGTGCTACAGGAGCCCGCCCCCGCGCAGGCCGTGCTGACCTGCTTTCACCGCGTTCTGCTGCTGGGATTTCGCGGGCGTTATCAGGATCCGGCAGCCCCGGAGCGCGACCAGCTTATTTCGACGCTCAACGGGCAGGTCGCGCCCTTTGACGTGCTGCCGGAAACGGCGGTGCTGAATGTGCCGTTATCCGCTCGTCAGCATCATTTACTGCATTCGCCGTTTTTCTGGCTGGTAACACTGGCGCTGCTACTGGCGGGCGTCTGGTGGGGACTGCACCACTGGCTGAACGTGCTGGTGGATGAACTGCTGCCGCAAAGCCTGCGTTAAAGGGAGTGGTGAGTGAGGAATACGCTGAAACAGACGGTTTTGTTATGGACTCTGTTGTTGCTGCTGACGACCTGGCTGGGTTTCTTTGCTGTATCTGCGGTCGTGAAGTATGCCGTGGTAGTGATTCTTGTCGCCGCCACAGCGGCGGTGATGGCGTACTGGCATAAGAAAAAGGAACAGGTCGTAGCGGACGACGTATGGCCGTCATCGCTGCCGCCGGAAACGTACCGGCAGCCGGTAGTGCTGGTCTGCGGCGGTCTGTCGGCGCACCTGCTCACTGACAGCCCGGTCCGCCAGGTTTCAGAAGGACTGTATCTGCATGCTCCTGATGAAGAACAGCTTGTGGCGCAGGTGGAGCAACTGCTGACCCTTCGCCCGGCATGGGCATCGCAGCTTACCGTGGCGTATACCATCATGCCCGGCATACACCGGGATGTGGCGGTTCTGGCCGGACGGCTGCGACGGTTCGCCCACAGTATGGCGACGGTGCGTCGTCGGGCGGGCGTAAACGTACCCTGGCTTCTCTGGAGCGGGCTGTCCGGCTCGCCGTTGCCGGAGAGCGCGAATTCACCGTGGTTTATCTGTACCGGCGACGAAGTTCAGGTAGCAACATCCACAGAGACCACCACGCCCGCGCAGTGGATTGCACAATCCGGCGTACAGGAGCGCAGTCAGCGACTCTGGTACCTGCTGAAAGCCGAAAGCCTGATGCAGTGGCTGGATCTGAATGTGCTGGCGGAACTGAACGGCCCGGAGGCGAAATGTCCGCCGCTGGCGATGGCCGTGGGGCTACCCCCCTCGTTGCCTGCGGTGGATAACAACCTGTGGCAATTGTGGATCACCGCCAGAACCGGCCTGACGCCGGATATCGCGGACACCAACACAGACGATGCGCTGCCGTTCCCGGATGCCCTGTTACGGCGGTTGCCGCATCAGTCGGGCTTTACCCCGCTGCGGCGGGCCTGCGTGACCATGCTGGCCATTACTACCGTGGCGGGTATCGCCGCGCTGTGCCTGTCAGCCACGGCGAATCGCCAGTTATTACGGCAGGTCGGTGACGATCTGCACCGGTTTTATGCCGTCCCGGCGGAGGCATTTAACACTAAAGCCCGTCACCTGTCGGTGCTGAAAGACGATGCAGTCATGCTCGATGGGTATTACCGGGAAGGAGAACCGCTGCGCCTTGGTCTGGGGTTATACCCCGGCGAACGCATCCGCCAGCCGGTATTACGCGCCATTCGCGACTGGCGTCCGCCTGAGCAAAAAATGGAAGTGACGGCTTCGCTTCAGGTTCAGACCGTGCGTCTTGACAGTATGTCGCTGTTTGACGTCGGACAGGCCCGCCTGAAAGACGGCTCGACAAAAGTGCTGGTGGACGCACTGGTGAACATCCGGGCAAAACCGGGCTGGCTGATCCTCGTGGCCGGATATACCGACGCCACCGGCGACGAAAAAAGCAACCAGCAGCTATCGCTGCGACGTGCCGAAGCGGTGCGCAACTGGATGCTGCAGACCAGCGACATCCCGGCGACCTGTTTTGCCGTACAGGGGCTGGGCGAGAGTCAGCCTGCAGCGACCAACGACACGCCAGAGGGCCGGGCAGTCAACCGGCGCGTCGAAATCAGTCTTGTTCCGCGTTCTGACGCCTGTCTGGACGTGAAATAAAACATACCGTCGGAAGAAGGCGGTACTTCAATCACACTAACAAGGAGAGTAATTCTCATGGCTATTCCTGCTTATCTCTGGCTGAAAGATGACGGCGGCGCGGATATCAAAGGTTCCGTGGACGTTCAGGAGCGTGAGGGCAGTATCGAAGTGGTGGCGCTGGATCACGATGTGTACATCCCGACCGACAACAATACCGGCAAACTGACCGGTACCCGCACCCATAAGCCGTTCATTTTTACCAAAGAAATCGATGCCTCCAGCCCGTATCTCTACAAGGCCGTGACCACCGGCCAGACCCTGAAAACAGCGGAGTTTAAATTCTACCGCATCAACGATGCCGGTCAGGAAGTGGAGTATTTCAACACCCGGCTGGATAACGTCAAGCTGGTCAGAGTCGCTCCGCTGATGCACGACATCAAAGATCCGGGTAAAGAGAAGCATAACCACCTGGAACGCATTGAGTTCCGCTACGAGAAAATCACCTGGACTTACAAAGACGGCAACATCATTCATTCCGACTCGTGGAATGAACGTCCTTCCGCCTGATAACTGCGGCAGACAGGAAACTGTCTGCCTTTCTGTTGTGTGCTTTTCCCAGTGCCGCAGGCACCGGTACTGAGCAAAGCATACCCACAATCTGGTGATACCTGATGGGCCTGAGTGAGGTAACGGCTATGGGCGGTAGCGTGCCTGAACACAGATCGCAGGAATACAGAACACGATAAGGAAACCCGTCTATGACAGGAAATCACCCCGCCGCGCTACTGCGTCGCCTTAACCCGTACTGTGCACGGGCGCTGGACGCTGCCGCCTCACTGTGTCAGACCCGCGCCCATGCGGAGATAACCATTGAACACTGGCTGCTGAAACTGCTGGAGCTGGGAGAAGGCGATATCACGGTGATTGCCCGCCGCTATGAATGGGATATCGACACGCTCTGGCAGTCTCTGCTGGCGCATCTGGACACCTTACCCCGCTCGGTCCGCGAACGTCCGCAACTTTCTGAACCGCTGGCGGCGCTTATCAGACAGGCGTGGCTGATAGCGTCACTGGAAGGTGACGATCCACAAATCCGCAGCCAGCACCTGCTGATGGCGCTGACAGAAAAGCCGATGCTACCCGCCAGTAATGACCTGTGGGTATTACTGAGCCTGAGCCGCGTACAGCTTGAGCGGTTGCGCCCCCTGCTGGATGCGCAGTCGGATGAATGTCCGACGCGTCAGCCGCAGGTAAGCGAACCGCTGACATCCGCGCAACCCGTGGTGGCAACGGCGGACGCACCGGCAAAAACGCTGGCGGAGAAACAGGATGACGCCCTGCTGGCGGTACTTAACCGCTTTACTGAAGACGTGACGGAAAAAGCCCGCAGCGGGCGAATCGATCCGGTATTCGGACGCGACACGGAGATTCGCCAGATGGTCGATATCCTCTCCCGTCGCCGTAAAAACAACCCGATTCTGGTGGGAGAACCGGGGGTGGGCAAAACCGCGCTGGTGGAAGGGCTGGCGCTGCGTATCGCTGAAGGCAACGTACCGGACAGCCTGAAAACGGTGCATATCCGCACGCTGGACCTCGGTCTGTTACAGGCTGGCGCGGGCGTTAAAGGCGAATTTGAGCAGCGGCTGAAAAACATGATTGATGCGGTACAGAAATCACCGGAGCCGGTACTGCTGTTTATTGATGAAGCCCATACCATTATCGGCGCGGGTAATCAGGCGGGCGGCGCGGATGCGGCGAACCTGCTGAAACCGGCGCTGGCAAGGGGCGAACTGCGCACCATTGCGGCAACCACGTGGAGCGAATACAAACAGTATTTTGAGCGCGACGCCGCGCTGGAGCGCCGCTTCCAGATGGTGAAAGTGGACGAGCCGGATGATGACACCGCCTGCCTGATGCTGCGGGGACTCAAGGCCCGCTACGCCCGGCACCACGGCGTACATATGCTGGACAGCGCCATCCAGACCGCCGTGCGCCTGTCGCGCCGCTATCTGACCGGACGCCAGCTGCCGGACAAGGCGGTTGATTTGCTGGATACCGCCGGGGCAAGAGTCCGCATGAGCCTCGACACCCTGCCGGAGCCGCTGACACAGCTTCATGCGCGTCTGGCCGCGCTGGATATCGAGCGGGAGGCGATTGAGCAGGACAGCGTGTTTTATCCCGAAACCAGCCCGGAGCGGCTGGCGGAACTGACCGATTTGCGTGATGAGCTACAGGCAGAAGCCGGGCATCTGGAAGCGCAGTATCAGCAGGAAAAGGCACTGGCGCAGCAGATCATGACGTTGCGTCAGGAAGGGACAGACAGCACTGAACTGCAACAGCAACTGCGAACGCATCAGGGCTTTGCACCGCTGCTGGCGCTGGATGTGGACGCCCGCGCCGTCGCCACGGTGGTGGCGGACTGGACCGGCATCCCGCTCTCTTCCCTGCTCAAGGACGAACAGAGCGACCTGCTCAGTATGGAACAAAGCCTTGAAAACCGCGTTGTCGGGCAACGCCCGGCGCTCTGCGCCATCGCACAGCGGCTGCGGGTAGCAAAAACCGGCCTCACGCCGGAAAACGGCCCACAGGGGGTATTCCTGCTGACCGGCCCCAGCGGCACCGGTAAAACCGAAACTGCGCTCACACTGGCCGACACCCTGTTTGGCGGTGAAAAATTCCTTATCACCATCAACCTCTCCGAATATCAGGAACCGCATACCGTTTCCCAGTTGAAAGGTTCGCCTCCGGGCTACATTGGTTACGGTCAGGGCGGCGTACTCACCGAAGCCGTTCGCAAACGCCCGTACAGCGTGGTGCTGCTCGACGAAGTGGAAAAGGCGCATCGCGACGTAATGAACCTGTTCTATCAGGTGTTCGACCGGGGCTTTATGCGCGACGGCGAAGGACGGGAAATTGACTTCCGCAACACCGTGATTCTGATGACCGCCAATCTGGGCTGCGACCCCATTATGCAGCTACTGGAGGAAAAACCGGACGCCACGGACGCAGACCTGCATGAACTGCTGTACCCCCTGCTGCGAGACCATTTTCAGCCTGCACTGATGGCGCGCTTTCAGACGGTGATTTACCGCCCGCTGGGACAGGAGGCGATGCGCGCCATTGTGGAAATGAAGCTGGCGCAGGTTGTCCGCCGTCTTCACCAGCACTATGGGCTGGAAACGGAAATCAGTGACAGCCTGTATGACCAGCTTACCGCCGCCTGCCTGCTGCCGGACACCGGTGCGCGCAATATCGACAGCCTGCTGAACCAGCAGATTTTACCGGTATTAAGCAGCAGTTGCTGGCGCAGCAGGCCGTGCATCATAAGCCTGCCCGACTGCGGCTTGGCTGGGATGAGGAAGACGGCATTGTGCTGGAATTTGATGAGAAATAATGGAGGCTCTTATGAACGTACCGTTCTTCGACCACGCGCACCACAAGCTCAAAATTCGCGGTCTGCAAAGTCCGGTGGATGTACTGACCTTCGAAGGCCGGGAGCAACTGAGTACCCCGTTCCGCTACGATATCCAGTTTACCAGCAGCGACAAAGCGATAACGCCGCAGTCGGTGCTGATGCAGGACGGCGCATTCAGCCTGACGGCATCGCCGGTACAGGGAATGCCGGTACATGCCCCCCTGCGCACCCTGCACGGCGTCATCACCGGCTTTAAACTTCTCTCCTCGTCACAGGACGAAGCCCGTTACGAAGTGCGTCTTGAACCGCGTATGGCGCTGCTGGCCCGCAGCCGTCAGAACGCCATTTACCAGAATCTGACGGTACCGCAAATCGTGGAGAAAATACTGCGCGGGCGGCACCAGATGCGCGGTCAGGACTTCGTGTTTAACCTCAAAAGCGAATACCCGGCCCGCGAACAGGTGATGCAGTACGGCGAGGACGACCTGACGTTTGTCTCACGCCAGCTGTCGGAAGTGGGTATCTGGTTCCGCTTCGCCACCGACACGCGGCTGAAAATCGAAGTTGTCGAGTTTTACGACGACCAGAGCGGCTATGAGCGCGGACTGACGCTGCCGCTTCGTCATCCTTCAGGGCTGTTTGATGGTGAAACGGAAGCCGTATGGGGGCTTAACACCGCGTACAGCGTGGTGGAAAAAAGCGTCTCCACGCGGGACTACAACTACCGCACCGCCACGGCGGAGATGATGACTGAGCAGCATGACGCCACCGGGGGCGATAACACCACCTACGGCGAAGCCTACCACTATGCCGACAACTTCCTGCAAAAAGGCGATAAAGAGGCAGCGGAAAGCGGCGCGTTTTACGCCCGTATCCGCCACGAACGCTACCTGAATGAACAGGCCATTCTCAAAGGTCAGAGCACCAGTTCACTGCTGATGCCGGGGCTGGAAATCAGGGTTCAGGGCGACGACGCGCCAGCGGTATTTCGCAAGGGCGTGCTGATTACCGGCGTGACGGCCAGCGCGGCGCGTGACCGCAGCTATGAGCTGACGTTTACCGCCATCCCGTACTCAGAGCGCTACGGCTACCGCCCGGCGCTTATCCCCCGCCCCGTCATGGCCGGAACGCTCCCGGCGCGGGTCACCAGTACGGTGAAGAACGACATCTACGCCCATATCGACAAGGATGGGCGCTACCGGGTCAACCTCGACTTTGACCGCGATACGTGGAAACCGGGTTATGAAAGCCTGTGGGTGCGCCAGTCGCGACCCTACGCCGGGGATACCTATGGTCTTCACCTGCCGCTGCTGGCAGGAACGGAAGTCAGTATCGCGTTTGAGGAAGGCAACCCGGACCGACCGTATATCGCTGGGGTAAAGCACGACTCGGCGCACACCGACCATGTGACCATCCAGAACTACAAGCGCAACGTGCTGCGCACCCCGGCGAACAACAAAATCCGCCTCGACGACGAGCGCGGCAAAGAGCATATCAAGGTCAGCACCGAGTACGGCGGCAAGAGCCAGCTCAACCTCGGCCATCTGGTGGATGCCGGAAAACAGCAGCGCGGAGAAGGTTTTGAGCTGCGTACCGATCTGTGGGGCGCGTTGCGGGCGAAGAAAGGGATTTTTATCAGCGCCGATGCGCAGGATAAGGCGCAGGGTCAGGTGCGCGAAATGGCTCCGGCGATGGCAATACTGGATGGCGCACAGTCACAGATGAAGTCGCTGTCCACGGATGCTGAAACCGCAAAAGCGGATCCTGCCGATTTGTCATCACAGATAGCGCTGTTGCAGCAGAGTGTAAAAGATCTGACGCAGGCAGCGATCCTGCTAAGCGCCCCCAAGGGCGTGGCGATTGCCAGCGGAGAGCACCTGCAACTGGCGGCGGCAAAGAATGTGATAGCCAACGCGGGCAACAACGCCGATGTCGGCGTGGTGAAAGATATGTTTATCGGCGTGGGACAGGCGCTGAGCGTGTTTGTACGCAAAGCGGGTATCAAACTGTTTGCCAATAAAGGGGCGATCTCGGTACAGGCGCAGAACGATCTGATGGAACTGCTGGCTCAGAAATCGATAGAGATCACCAGTACGGAAGATGAGATCAGGATCACCGCGAAGAAGAAAATCACCATTAATGGCGGTGGCAGCTATATCCGGCTGGATGCCTGTGGGATAGAGGCCGGTACTCCGGGAGAATATAACGTTAAGGCGGGATATTACGGTCGTAAGCCGAAGGCGAAATTGACGCCGGAACTGATGGCATTTCCGTTGATTGAATCTGGGGAATATAATATTCAGTTCAATTTCAAGGATGATGATGGGATACCTTATGCAAATACGAGATATATTGCGTTTATGGCCGACGGAACAAGGAAAGAAGGTATTACTGATGAGAATGGAAAGACTGATAATTTTAACTGTGATAAAGAGCAGGAAATAGAGGTCAGGTTATTACATCAAAGCATTGATATGGTTGAGGGGGGGGTAAATGAGTGATGATCGTGGTAGTTCAAAAGGTACGGCAGAAAAGAAAGAAGAATGTGTTAAAGAGTTTATTGTTTCCGATAAGTTTAAAAAAATGATGGACGATGCCTTTAATGCAACTAAAAGTGTATTAAAGAAAAGGGCTAAGAATCTGGAGGACTGGACTGAAAATGATAAGCAGGAGTTCAGTAAAATATTTGGTGTTTCTGGTGATACAATAATTACCAGTACATATTTTTCGAAGGGTGTGAAAGAAGAATTATCAGAAAAAGTTGATGCACGTACTTTTATGATATATGGTGTCAATCGACTAATTTTGATATGTGATAATATTTCTGTAGAGTCACGCGTATGCCAAAATGGGGTGAACTTATATGGTAACTTTATCAATAATACCCATATTTCTCCTGGTTCAGCTCGCGTTAATAATGATCTAACTATAGGGCTGTCTCCTGATAAATATAAAGAGAAGCTACGAATTGAGATACTACAAAATTTTAAGAAAAAGCCTTTTTCTGGTCGTGAATCTCATGTGTCTTCTCTATGCCATGAATTATCTCATTTTTGTAGATATTTTATCGATGGTAAACATTGTGGCGGAATGGGAACTGATGATGTCCCAACTGAAGAATTTAATCCAAATTTTCGATATACAGGATATGCTCGAGATCTAGTAAAAGCTCATGATCTTATGGTATTCAAAAATGCATATAATATCGAAAGATATTTTGAGATAGAACCTTGAGATAGAATCTGATGAATAATATTTTCTATTTTATCATTTTGTTTTGCTCTTTTTTTACCTTCGCGGGTGAAAATTATTTCTCTGCAATATATGGTTATGGAAAACGTAATGGGGGAGATTACCCTTTTGTTTATCCGTTATCTTTAGAGAATAAAAAAAACCATTACATACTTGATTCGTTCGATAATAATAAAGAACAAGATTTGCATCAAGTTTTTGCCTATTTATCAGTGAAAAAGAAGGAACATCAGGTATTAGCAAAAGTGACATTTAAAAATTTAAGTAAGGAATCTTATTTTGTTCATAGGAATAGACTTACATTGGATAATGACGGTACAGGGAGCGGTATTATTTCTTCGATGTGTGGAAAATCATTTATTATTACTACAAATAATATACTTCTTGATTATCTGTCCAGTAAATGTGAGTTCGATGAATATAACTTCGACCATGATTGGATCGAAATCCCGGCAGGACAATCACGCTCCTTTAGTTTCGTTCTTAATGATGCGTATATTTTTTTACCGGGTGAGCATCGTTATGATATAGGTTCTTTGGAATATTATTTTACTGATGCCAAATGGATTAGGAAGAAAAAAATATACAGATCGTTATTTTATATAATTAAATTCCGAGTTGGCATATGTAGTAGTCGACTGGGAGGGGATTATATTTTTCAAGAGAATAATAGCTATTGCGAACCTGAAGATGAGAACTTAATTGATATTGAATATTTTTTATGGCGACTTGGTTTAAATGGAGGGCATGAGGGGATGTATTTTAATATCAGAACCAATCAAGTTGTGATTGATATTGATGGGTGTGATATTCACTCATTATACGATAACTAAATCATAAAGTTAATTAGTTGTCCGTATAGCTATCTCTAATATGGTATACCATAAGATGAGTTATTCTTTTTTTCTTTGAGTTTGAAAGTTTTATTGATTTTTTCCTTAATTTCATTTCAGGCAAATGCTAATGATTTAACAGTTATGAAGTATGAATATGGACGACGAGGATGGGATGGAGAAAAATACGAAGCAGCAAACATTTATCCACTTCCTGAACAATACCCTCGCTACTTAGTTTCTGATACTGATAATATAAAAATAAAAAGACTTCTTAATGTTACACTTGATCTTTCAATAAAAAAAGAACGTGATTCCATATTGGCGGTGGTTAGATTAAAGAATAACGGCAATAAACATATTTTCATCCGTGAAATACAATTTTCGGCATTAAGCATGTATTTTTTAATAACTACAGATAATATACTTTTAAAGTATTTAGGGGGGCGTTTTGATTATGGTGGGGATTTTGATCGAAATGACTGGATTGAGCTTTATCCGGGAAGAATGGTTTCGCTTACACAAAAACTTAATGATAATTATGAATTCCCCCTTGGTAAGCGGATATACAATATTGGATCATTAGAATATAGCGTGGTTGATGAACAGTGGTTTATAAAGAGATCTATATTCAAAAATCTTATTTCAATAACAACTCCAGAAACCAATAATTGCAATATTAGAGAAAATATGCCACTTATATTAAAAGAAAGCCGGTTATGTTTACCGAATTATGGAGAAAGGGGTATATCTTTAAGGAAATTATTTAGAGATTTAGAGTTTTATACCTTTGATACTATTGATATGAATAATTCATTCAGGATTAGAACAAATCAGGTTCTTGTTGAGATTGACGGGGATAAAATTAGCTCTCTATATGAAAAACGAGACTGAAAATACCATATAATAAGGTGTAATTGTTTTTTAGTAGCCAGTTTCCTTACAAGAAAAACAATCAATAAAGATCTGACGCAGGCCGTGATCCTGCTAAGCGCACCCAAGGGCGTGGCGATTGCCAGCGGAGAGCACCTGCAACTGGCGGCGGCAAAGAATGTGATAGCCAACGCAGGCAACAACGCCGATGTCGGCGTGGTGAAAGATATGTTTATCGGCGTGGGACAGGCGCTGAGCGTGTTTGTACGCAAAGCGGGTATCAAACTGTTTGCCAATAAAGGGGCGATCTCGGTACAGGCGCAGAACGATCTGATGGAACTGCTGGCTCAGAAATCGATAGAGATCACCAGTACGGAAGATGAGATTAAAATCACCGCGAAGAAGAAAATCACCCTTAACGGCGGTGGCAGCTACATCCGGCTGGATGCCTGCGGGATAGAAGCGGGAACTCCGGGAGAATATAACGTTAAGGCCGGATATTACGGGCGTAAACCAAAGGCGAAGCTGACGCCGGAACTGATGGCGTTTCCGGTGATTGAGAGCGGGGAATTTAATGCTAAGTTCCTTTTTACTGATGATGATGGTCTACCTTATGCCAACACAAAATATATTGCATGTTTTTCTGATGGCACTCAAAAAGAAGGTATTACTGATGAGAATGGGTATACAGAAAATTTTAATACTGATTCCAAACAAACAATTGATGTCAGATTATTGAATCAAAATATAGACATGATATTGGGAGGCGTGCATGAGTAATGATAGAGGTAGTTCAAGTGGTGAAAATCAGAAAACTGAACAATGCATACAGGAATTTCAAGTTACGAATCAATTTAAGAAAATGATGAAGGAATCTCTAGAGGAACAAAAAAAGGTAATTGATAAAAGGGTAGAAATGTTAACGCACTGGAATGATGAAGCAGAAGAGGAATTCAGGAGGATATTTGGCGTGCCATCTGAAAAAATAATAACCATAAAATTTAAACTGAACGGAGAAGTAACAAAAGAAACAAAAAGTGCGCGAGCAGTTATTCAAGAAGCCGTGGACAGAATGAAAATGATATGTGATAAATTATCTGCTGATAAAGGGGAGTGCAAAGAAGTTACTTTTAGGGATAGATATCTTGATAGTAATGATAATTACTATGATAAAGATGTTACTAAGTGGAAGTGTGGCAATTTTGTAAATTCTACGGACAATGATGCTTATACTGCTAACGTCACCCCTGATCATATTATAGGTGTTTCTCCAGACAAATATGTAGATGTAGTGACAATAAGAATAGGCCAGCGGTTTGTATGTAAACCAATGACAGGAAAGGATTCTAAAGTTTCATCACTTTGCCATGAATTAACACATTTAGTCAGATATGGCCCCAAAGGTACGTATGGCGGTATGCAATCAGAGGATATGCCTGTTGATAAAGAGCTACAGAATGCGAAAGAGTATGACATCTTTGCTGATAAATTAATAAAAAAGAAGGATATGACACTCTTTGAAAATGCATATAATATTGAACGTTATTTTGAAATAGATTAATTACTCATATCCATTTGCTAATCTTATCGTTTATTATATGTAATTATAAATTTATCGTTAAGCTTGACATAAGTGAGTGTATCTATGTTCTTAACAAATACATCGCGTTTTTTATTTTTATTTTTATTTCTTATGCACAAGAATAAATTATATGCATATGATAATTTCTCATTCAATGCGGATGTACATTATGGTTATGGTAAGCTATTATGGCATGATAAAAAACCAGAAATATACCCATTGGCATCCTTATCTGATTATACTTATTATAACGAATCCGACCCATTTGAAACGATTTATTATGTGGGGCAATACTATAAAATTAGCTTAAATGAGAGTAAGCGAATTCAAGAACAAAAGGACATTTACGCACACCTTCAATTAAAACATAATAAATCATTAATTACAGCAAATGTAACGTTACATAATAAAAGTAATAGTTCGTATTATGTTCATCGGATGAATTTACCAGCAAACATCCATGAATCACCTTACTCTCCTTTGTGCAGTGGTTCTTTTTTAATCGTAACAAATAACATACGGTTAGATTATATAAGAAAAATTACATGCCGATTTGATTTGTGGATGAAAAAATCTGACTGGATAGAAATATCACCCGGAGAAAAACTCTCATACACAGTAAATTTGAATGACTATTATGCTTTTCTCCCTGCGAAGCATCAATATGATATAGGAACTGTAGAGTTCACATTGGTAAATAGTAATTGGTTCTTAGAACAGCATATTTATGATCTTTTTTTTGCTATTGTGGATGAAAGACACTATAAGCAGTGTAAAAACACTTCTGGCATTGTTAGGAAGTATATCTATAAGTCGTGGCAGTTATGTGAGACTTATCGTGGGAGGTGGAGCCCTTTACAGGAACTCATGAATCGATTTCATTATGAAGGAGGGAGTGAAAATATATTTCAAATAAGAACAAATCAAGAAAATATAAACATTAATGGAGATAAAATTAAATCTCTTTATTCATCGATGCAGTGAGCTTAATTTTTGTGGGTATGTTTATTAAACATGTATGCAAGGAATATAAAACACATCACTCTCAAAAATATTAATAACAATACTGAAAGAATTTAAGAATTCGCATGTTTTAAATTAAGCTTCAAATGATATCTCCGTATAAAAAGCAAGATGTATTTTAATTAGTGCACACCTAAGTTGGTAGTGAATTACTTACATAGTTTAAATATCCTGATATTCATTACATTTATATTTCAGAATAATGGATTATTACAATGCCCGTCCGACTTAATACCATTCCCGACGCAGAACCCTATCCCGCACCGCCAGCCCACATTGAATGGTTGTCAGCCTTATTACTGATGCTGTCCGTGGGCGTGGCCCTGACTTCATTATTCGCCAGCGATGAACTGGCAAAAAACGGCCCGCATTTCTGGGGGCTGGCCTGCGGTGTGCCTGCCTTTATCTGGTCGCTGGTTGCTTCAGTTCGCTGGCTGTTTTTTATCACGCAGTACATTCGGGCTGATGCCTGGAACCAACGTCGCGAAGAAGTCATTTTGCAGGAAACACTGCGGGGACGACGGGCGTTGCAGATACTCAGTTTTTCCGTACAAACCGCGCTGAATGGTGATTCCGTTGCAGAAACTACAACAGCATTTCTGGCGCGTCAGCAGGTGTTGAATACTTACGCTGATTTGCGCGGAGAAGATACCGTGCGTCGCAGTGTCATTCCTGTATTAACCAATAAACCGGTTACCGGGCGTTTATCCGAAATTATTTCCCGTCTTTTTATTGATATCAGACCGCAATTGTTTCTGCTGCCCCCTGATTTTCATATCAACGTACTACTGGAAATTGATGCGCCGCTTTCAGGGGCCTCCGTGAGAACTATCTGGCAGGACGAATGGCAAAAAGCCGGACTCCCGGAAGCCCGTCTGTTTTCTGCCCCGGAGCCGGGGCTGGCCGCCGTGGACGACTGGCTGGACAACTTTATTCAGGAAAAGGCCGTACTGCTGGCGATTTCCGTGCGTCTGGAACCGAAGAACCCGGAACGGACGGCAGAATCCGCCACCGCGCTGTTGCTGGCAAACCGGCTGACGCAAACCGCGCTGACGCCGCTGGCCCTGCTGCATCGTCCTGAATGTATCACTGATACAGAGATGATGGTGTCAGGCATTGCACAGGCGCTGGACTGGATGCCAGTGCAGCCAGATGCCATATCCGGCATATGGACTGCCGAACTGGACAGGGAACAGCGTGCCGCGTTGTTAAGCCTTAACCAGCCGTTTATTCAGGAAGCCCTGATGTACGAGCTGGATGCCTTTCTGGGGCGATCCGGCCCGGCAGCACCGTGGCTGTCCGTCGCTGCGGCAACGCTGGCGGCAATACAATCACAACACCCCCAACTGACGCTCAGTGGCGTTCAGGACGGGCATTATTCATGGGCGACCGTGGTGTCGCCATTCGTTTCCCCACAGGAGGCATCATAGTGGTTCCGGGATTAAACCGTCTCCGGCCCCGTTCGGTTTCAGGGCCTGCCATCGTCATGACCGTGGCTGTTGTGGTTGCGCTTTGCACGTTTATTCACCGTAAACCGGCATTGCTGGGCGTTGAACCGGGTAGCTCACAGCAAATGTACTGGATGGCTGGCGTGATTGCCGCAGGCGTGGTCTTTCTGATTATCATGGGGGTTTATCATCTGCTCAACCGCCACGCTGCCGTACAGAACTTTGAACTCCGCAGACAGCTTGCCGCCGGAGATGACTATCGTGCGGTGACGACAAAGAAAGCCGATAGCCGTCATCCGGCAATGGTGGAACTCACCACCTTCCTGCGCGACCGCTACGGTCCGTTCTGGCGGCGTAACGTCCGCCTGCTGCTGGTGACCGGCGAGCCTGAACAGGCAGAAGCCATCGCGCCGGGGCTGACCGGGCAACACTGGCTGGAGGGCGACCACACGGTGCTGATATATGGCGGCAGGCCATCAGCGGAGCCTGATGTCACACTGCTGACCGCCTTAAAAAAACTGCGCCGCAGCCGTCCGCTGGACGGCATCATCTGGCCGCTGACAGAAGAACAGAGCCGCCAGACCGCACAACTCGACAAAGGCTGGCGCGAACTGATAAACGGTAGTAAGCGACTCGGTTTCCAGGCCCCACTCTATTTGTGGCAGGTCTGTGACAACGGTGATTATCAGACCGGACGCCCCCTGCAAAGCGTCGGCTGCCTGCTGCCGGAACGCTGTACCCCGGAACAACTGGCTGTAATGCTGGAAGCACAAACCCTGCCGCTGACGGAACAGGGCATGTCGCAGCTACTGACCGATAACCGCCATGATTTTCTGCTGCGTCTGGCTCATACCCTTGCAGAGCGGGGTATTGCTCACTGGCAAAGCGTCCTGAAACCGCTGCTGGCAGGCGGCGCATTCTCTTCCCTGCGCCTGCGCGGTCTGATGTTCAGCCCGCCGCTTACCGCCGTACCGGAGGCCGCACCTCATGCGTGGCTGCCGTCGCCGGTCTGGGCGGGCGTGACCGCCGATAACGCACGGGGGCGTACAGTGGGCTTTCCGTGGCTACGCGCCGCGCTGATGTCCGCTGTCTGCGTGCTGGCGATATGGGGGGCCGGAATGACGACCTCGTTCTTCGCCAACCGCACGCTTGTTCAGGAAACCAGTATCCAGACGGCACGTGCGCTTGATACCCGCCTGCCGCTGACAGAACAACTGGTGGCGCTGCATACCCTGCAGGGCGAACTGGAGCGCCTGCAATATCGTATCCGCGAAGGTGCACCGTGGTATCAGCGTTTTGGCCTTGAACGTAACCAGCAACTGCTCGCCGCCGCCTTTCCCGGCTATGCGCAGGCGGCAAACCGGCTGGTGCGCGACGTGGCCGTTGACCATCTGCAACAGCAACTGAACGCCTTTGTCGCCCTGCCGCCCAACAGTCCTCAGCGTACCGCCACCGGTGAACAACGCTATAAGCAGCTTAAGACATTGCTGATGACTTCCCGCCCGGAAAAGGCCGACGCTGCCTTTTTCAGTACCACGCTGATGGCAGACGGCCTGCGCTACGAGAATATCCCGGAAGGTGTGCGGCAGAGCGTGTTGCCGTCACTGCTGACCTTCTGGATGGCGAACCTGCCGGAACACCCGCAGTGGAAAACCGCACCGCCGCCGGAACTGACCGGCGCGGTGCGTAAAATCCTGCTGCGCCAGATTGGTGTGCGTAATGCTGAAAACACCCTCTACCAGAACGTGCTGCAACAGGTGTCCCGCAACTACGCCGATATGACGCTGGCGGACATGACCGGGGATACGCTCACCGAATCTCTTTTCAGTACGGAACAGACAGTGCCGGGGATGTTCACCCGTCAGGCGTGGGAAGGACAGGTCAGGGAAGCCATCGAGCAGGTGGTGACGGCGCGGCGCGAGGAAATCGACTGGGTACTCAGCGACCGCCAGCAGGATACCTCTGCGGATATCTCGCCGGATACGCTGCGTAACCGTCTCACCTCACGCTACTTTACCGACTTTGCCGGAAGCTGGCTGGCGTTTCTCAACAGCATTCGCTGGAAAAAGGAAGACTCGCTCTCCGGCATTCTCGACCAGCTGACGCTGATGGCCGATGCCCGTCAGTCGCCGCTGATTGCGCTGACCGATACCCTCGCATGGCAGGCGGCGACAGGCAGGGAAAACCGTGGCCTGCCAGACTCGCTGTCGAAATCGGCACAGGAACTGTTTAACGGCAAGGAGAAAACGCCGCAGCAATCCCGTGAAGGCGACGTGCCTGTCGGGCCGCTGGATAAAACTTTCGCGCCGCTGCTGCGGTTGCTGGGCGATAAGGCCGGAGGCGGTGGTGGCGATACGCAACTCAGCCTGCAAACGTATCTGACCCGCGTCACCCGCGTGCGCCTCAAACTGCAACAGGTGACCAACGCCCCCGACCCGCAGGAGATGACCCAGCAACTGGCGCAGACGGTTTTACAGGGCAAAACCGTTGACCTCACCGACACCCGCGACTACGGACGGTTAATCGCCGCCAGTCTGGGCGAGGAATGGAGTGGCTTCGGTCAGGCGCTGTTCGTCCGCCCGGTGGAACAGTCGTGGCGGCAGGTGCTGACGCCTGCGGCGGATAGCCTGAACCGCCAGTGGCAGCGGGCGATTGTCAGCCACTGGAATCAGGACTTCGCCGGTCGCTATCCGTTCAAAGCCTCACAAAACGATGCCTCTCTTCCCCTGCTGGCGCAGTATCTGCGCGATGACGGGCGCATCAACCAGTTTATTGCCGCCAACCTTTCCGGCGTACTGAAACGTGAAGGCCGCTACTGGGTGGCTGACGCCATGAACACGCAGGGACTGACGGTCAATCCGGACTTTATCCGCGCCCTGAACCGCCTGCGCGATGTGGCCGATACCGCCTTTGCCAGCGGCGATGCCGGGATACATTTTGAACTGCGGGCAAAGCCGGCCCGTGACGTGATGAAGACGCATCTGGTGATTGACGGGCAGGAACTGGAATATTTCAACCAGAAAGAACGCTGGCAGCGTTTTAACTGGCCGGATGAACAGTGGCAACCCGGCGCATCGCTGAGCTGGACCAGCACGCAGGCGATGGAACGCATACTGGCGGATTACCGGGGAAGCTGGAGCCTTATTCGTCTGCTGGAACAGGCGCAGGTGACGCCGGTGGACAGCAGTACCTTTAAGGTGGTGTGGAAAGCGCAGGACGGCCTGCCGCTGAATTACCTGCTGCGGGTTGAACAGGGTAAAGGGCCGCTGGCGCTGCTGGAACTGAAAAATTTCCGCCTGCCGGGACAGGTATTTCTGACCGGGAAGAGTATGAAGGATGCGGAAGAGTATGGGGAAGACGCCGATGAGTGAACTGTTGCAAAAGCTGACCCGTAGCTGTTTTGCCGACCGGGACGCAATGGAAACGGCGCGAACACAGGCGGCGCTGTGGCAGACGTGGCTGCTGCCGGTGACGGCAGATACGCCGGTCGGGGAAGACCCCGGCTATCACGATGATTTCCTGCGTATCCGCGACGAGATGAACAAACTTTCCGGCGCAGATACCTACCTCATCTGCCAGCTTGCCGAATCCCTGCTGCTGACGCAGGCAAAAGACGTGCGCATCGCCACTTACTACATCTGGGCGCGACTGCACCGCGACGGCGAACGCGGACTGGCTGAGGGGCTGGCGCTGTTAGCCGGGCTGGTGGAACGCTTCGGTACGCAACTGCTGCCCTCGCGCCCGGCAAGCCGAAAAATGGCGCTGGAGTGGCTGGCGGGGGAAAAGATGCTCGACAGCCTTGCCCGCTACCCGGAAGTGGCAAAAGAGGATTTTGCGAACCTGATTGCCGCCCTGAATCTGCTGACGGTCTCCTTCGCCGCATGGCCCGAAGACCAGCATTCCCCTTCCCTGATGCCACTGATTAACGCGCTGGAATCGCGTCTGGCGCAGTCGGGTGGGATGAACGCGGTGGTGCCGCAAAACAGCAGTAGCGTTACGACACTGTCATCCCCGGTGAATGCGCCACAGGTACAGACCATCACCTCCGGGCGTGACCTGCTCGACCAGGCGAAAGTGCTGGCCCGTTATCTGAACGAACAGCCTCAGGGCTGGCTTTCGGCGCACCGGCTAATGAAAACCCTGCGCTGGGACACGGTGCATGAATTGCCGCCGGACGTGGACGGCAAAACCCGGCTGGCCCCGCCGCGCACCGAATCACGCAATCAGCTTAAGCGGCTGTATGCCCAGCAGAACTGGACGGAACTACTGGAGCAGGCCGACCTGATGTTCAGCACCGGCGTCAGCCATTTCTGGCTGGATATCCAGTGGTATCTGCATCAGGCGCTGGCCAAGGCGGGCGCACCGTGGGACAGGTGGACAGCGGTTATCCGTCAGGACCTGGCGCTGCTGCTGGAACGCCTGCCGGGGCTGGAAAATCTGGCATGGAACGACGGCACGCCGTTCTCCGATGAGGTGACGCGCAACTGGATAGCGCAGCAGGTCATGATGCGGGAAGACGGCGCATGGCTTGCGGGGAAAGCCGCTGTACCGACAGACGACGCCACAAACGACGTACTGGCGCTGGAGCCGGAAGCGCTGGAGATGGCAGACAGTCAGGGCGTGGAGGCGGCGCTGGGCTGGATACAGCCCCGTCCGGGCATCACCACGGCACGCCAGCGTCTGTTATTGCGGCTGCTGATGGCGCGGGTGGCGGAACAGTACGGTAAAAACGAGATGGCGCTCCTGCTGCTGGAAGAACTGGATACTGCCGCACAGGGAATAACGCTGACACAGTGGGAGCCGGACCTGCTGTTTGAGGTAAAAGCCCGACAACTGAAACTGCTGCGTCTGCGGGCGCACCGCTATGCGGATAAAGCCCTGCTGAACCGAAAAATGGAAATCCTGCTGGGAACGCTGGTGACAATCGATCCGGTACGGGCAGCGGTATTGTGTGATACGCAACATAAGGACTGATGACGATGCCGGAAACCAAAAATGTATCGACGGGAGTGACAAAAAAGACCAGTGACAGCGGAGAGCCTAATGTCATTCAGGTTGCTATCACTCGTCCTGTACCCTATTACGTGATGATAGCTTATGGCGGACATGGTGGGGCCGAGATGCTGAAAGCGGCAGAGTTCAAGAAAAAACGCCTTGAAATGCTTTATCCGAAAGGGAAAGTGACGGAACCAAAAATATTTAAGAGTCTGAAAGAATTTGAGAAGATCTGGACAGACATATTCTATGATATCTGTAAACTGAATAAATCAGGTCAGCCTACGTATGATTTGCATGAAATTCATATTTTTGCTCACAGTAACCCCGATCGGATATCTATCCGGAAGGAAGAGCATATTACTGCTGAGGTGGTGGAGACGCTTGAAAACCTGATATGGAACCCGGAAAAAGGTCACCTGGTATTGCACAGTTGTCGTTCAGGGCGATATGAAGATGATGATCTGGAGAAGCGAAAGAGCAAAGAATGTATTGCCCGCGCTTTTTCCAAACACGAGCCATCAGCCTGTGTTATCGGTCAGATGGTTTATGCTTCTTTTAACTATGCACCAGATCCGGAGGACTGGAAATTCCGGGCCACATTCAATGACAAGGTTGCAATTGACTGGCTGGGAAAACGGGAACTTGTGCTGTGGGGATACAGGTCTGGTGGTAAAGTTGAAGACCGATATTCGAAAGATAAAGAGTATGCCATATTATACGGAGGGCAGCTCTGGCCGTGTAGAAAATATCGAAATGGGGCGGAACTAGAAAGAAAAGTAGAGAGCGGTAAGTTTAATGATGATGATCTGAATTTTATTTAATCTGTGGGTTTTTAATCACGCTATGCGCTATTCAGGAAAACGTTTTTTTTCATTACTGACAGTCGTAGTATTAATACTGCTGTCCGCTTTTTATGGCTATAAAAAGGTTATTCAGATGAGCTATTTAATTAAACCAGCCATGCTGCCGCAGAATGAATTATGGACAGTTGAGTATTCGTGGCTGATGGTGAGACGAGCAATAACGCCGGAGATCCCGCAGATTGACGATGAAGAAGCGCTGCTGGAGTTGATCCGGCACGCATGGCTATGGGATAAAAATGCCATGATCCAGTATGCCAGAATACAGGTGGAGCTCCGGGATGACGCCATTCTTGATGATTTTATCAGGAAACATGCGCACCGTATCGCTGACCGGGATGGCCAGCGTCTCCAGCGGCCTGATATCTTTGACAGGAATTACAGCGAGCTTATTACTGAACTGGCCGATATGCAATATCCACTTGCGGCTGATCTTGTGACCGGAAGGCTGTTGTGGAGCGCAGGTAAAACGGGATTAATCCATAACCCGCTAACGCCTGAAAACCGTGCTCAGCTTATTCACTATACCCGGTACGCCATACAGGGCGGTTATCACATCCATTCAGAACTGGCCGATGCAATTTTGTTTGATACTGGATTTGCTTATAAAGACAGTAACGAGGAACAGATAAATACCTTACCAGACAGAATTCGTTCTCTACCACGGAGTGAGCTGGAAGAAAGTTTTTCTGCTTATAAAACGAGCGCTCTGCATGGTTCTCAATATGCGCAAATCAGAATGAGTGAATTTTATCTTTATGGTGTGGGTGTTGAGCAGAACCTTGAAACAGCCTGTGCGTGGTCACTGGTTGCCAGAGACAATTTTATCGCATTCAGTAAAGACGGTCATCGCTATTTTCAGGAAAAAGACAGGGAAATTATGCTGGATAAATATAACAATACCGTACTCTCTCCTCTGATGCGCCAGCATATGACAAAAGCGCAGATTGAGAGGAGTGCAATTCTGGCGTCACAAATTAAGTCTGGTATTTCAGAAACCGATTATTATTTATGGGCATCAGGAATGGACGCTGTGCCACCAGCACCTTAAGTATTACAGAATTTTTATTTTTGAGTATTTTTCATAAGGACTGATGGCAATGGGAAGAGGCTATTTTCTGGTCAGGGGCGATAAGACCACCTGTGGTGGAAAAATTATTGAAGGGGCGGACGACCATACGATCATGGGTATCCCGCAGGCGCGGGATATGGACAGAGTGACCTGTGGAAAATATCCGGGGATGTTTATTATCGTCGGCGGCGTTCCTGAAACAGATATTCACGGCAGGCTGATGGCGGGGACGCTGGACAGTCAGAGCAGTTGCCCGTGTAAGGCACGGTTTATTGCGTCGATGATGGATGATGTGTATGAGACGGGGGGCGGTGATGGCGGCAGGGCGGAGAACAATACGCCACTGGCGGCGAAAGGTGTTACTTCTGAGGATGAAAAAAATAAGGAAGATAACAAAGAGAATAAAGGCTCACAGGAAAAAACATGCCCTCATTCAGATGGGAGTATTAAAGTTGCGGAGTATATCCTTTCAGAAATAAAGGTAAATGTAAAAAGTAGTACGGCAGATAGCATTAGATATTATATTGATGAAGATATTTACGCTGAGAAAATGAAAGAGTGGAATTCACTTCCATGGTATTTAAAGCAACAAGGACCACCAAAACTTGATGTTATAGCGGCCTCTGCTATCTGGTTTATGGCGGTGAAAACCGGAGCTAAATGGGATCATAAATCAAAGATTAGGGATATGTTTTCATCTGTAGCTGTTGCCAGACCACTTCCTGATAGTGGCACAAACTCAAAAAGTTATTTTCATAAATATAAGGGCAATGATTATTTTTATGATGTATGGTCCAACATTCATTATGGCTATGTTGGTTTAAGTGTGGGTTTCTCAGAGGATTGGTTACTATTAGGTTCAACCATTGAACAATGGCGAACTTCTAAAGAAGGTAATGCTGATCCAGCCGACGATATTACTTGTATGAAAATTGGTATGGAATTATATCGTCAATATGGAAAGCATGCTGAATCTTTAACCGTTAATCATATAATAAATGCGCTTGAAGCCGCATCAGGAGATTCATTATCTGTTTCAAAACAGACTCACTGGTGCTGGAATGAAGACAACCCTGAGAAGATAAACAACCCAGGATGATTATATGAGAAAAATAATTATCTTTGTATTAACAGTATCTCTGGTATCAATTCTTTTGTATCAACCTGTGCCTGTCGTCAGATTTTATAACAATACAGAGGAAGATGTTTATTTATTTTATGGAGAAAGTAAATGCACGGATGAACCTGATGAAGAAGAGGTCGCTAAATTAATGAAACCGGAACTCATTCCTTCAAAAGAAACTTTAACGTTTTCTCCTGGTATTATAAATATATTCAGATCTGACAGATGTATGTATACAGGGTGGCGAATGGGTAGTCATGCACATCCCTTGCGTAAAGGATCTCGCGCATTTATGATTAAATCAGATTCAGATGCGTGTGTAATATCGGTAATTTTTAACAAGAAAGAGGATGTAATTAAAAATAACGAGAGTCTTTTTTGTTATAAAAAACTTACTCCTTTTGATGCTTTTGAGAACCAAAATTAATAAAATAAACTAGATGAAAAAAATAAAATAACAGAGGCATAAAGATTTTTTGATATAGCAATGTTATGCAATGGGTATAGAAATAAAAAACTTATAAATATACAACTTCAGTCTCATCAAATATTCACATTACATTTATTTTCAATACAAGGAAAAATAATTCCTCCGATGGACGACCTGACCCAACGCTACTACGAAGCCGAAATGCGCTACCTGCGTGAAGCGGGGAAAGAATTTGCGCAGGCTTACCCCGACCGCGCCGCGATGCTCAATCTTGATAAACCCGGCGCACGCGATCCCTATGTGGAACGCCTGTTCGAAGGCTTCGCTTTTTTAATGGGCCGCCTGCGCGAAAAGCTGGACGACGATCTGCCGGAACTGACTGAAGGGCTGGTCAGCCTGCTGTGGCCTCACTACCTGCGCACCATTCCGTCGCTTTCCGTGGTTGAACTGTCGACAGATCACCGGCAAATGAAGCAGAGCGAAACACTGAGCAATTTTCAGGTATTGTCGCGCCCTGTTGGCGAGCGCAGAACCCGCTGTTTCTACAGCGCCACGCGGGATATCACGCTGCATCCGCTGACGTTGCCGGACGTGTCATTGCAATATGAACCGGACGGACGCCCGGTTATCCGTCTGCGCTTTGAATGCGGCCCGCTGGTCGGCGACTGGTCACAGATTGATTTATCCCGCCTGCCGCTGTATCTCAATGCCGACAGCCCGGTAGCCTGCGCACTGCACAGGGCACTGACGCTCGGTGTGCAACAATTCAGGCTGCGTCTGCCGGGGCAGGAACGCCGTGTGCTGGACGCGCACTTTTCCCCGATGGGCTTTGAGGATGATGACCGACTGTGGCCAAAAGGTGAGTCAGCGTTCAGCGGCTACCAGTTGCTGCTGGAGTATTTCACCTTCCGCGAGAAGTTTATGTTCGTGGCGCTGAACGGGCTGGAGGACGTAATCTGGCCGGAAGGGATAACCGGCTTTGAGATTGACATGGTGCTGGCGGAAAGCTGGCCTCATGATTTGCCGTTTAATACCGACAATCTTCGCCTGCACTGCGTGCCGGTCATCAACCTGTTCCCGCTCGAAGCCGATCCGTTACACCTTTCGCCGCTGGAAAACGAGTTTCTGATGCGCCCGATGCGCATTCAGGACGGGCATACCGAGATTTATTCCGTCGACAACATTATTTCTTCGCGCCATACCGGCAGTCAGGCATATGTCCCCTTTTCCAGCTTTCGTCACCGGGGCGGGATGCTGCGCCACGATGCGCCGGAACGCTATTACCACACGCGGGTAAAGCGCGGTCCTTCCGGCCTGCATGATACCTGGCTGATTCTGGGCGGTGATGCGTTTGATACTGACCGAATGCTGGAGGATGAAACGCTCTCTTTAAGCCTGACCGGCACCAACGGGCAGCTTCCCCGTAAAGCTTTACAGAGCACACTGCTCGATACGCCGGTTCATGCCTCACAGAACGTCCTGCGGGTGCGCAACCTGTGCGCCCCGACGCAGCCCTGCTATCCCCCGGCGCGTGACCGCTTCCACTGGCGGGTGCTCAGCCACCTTGGTTCTAACTTTTTATCGATGATGGATAACGCCGAAATTCTGCGCGGCACGCTGGCGCTGTACGACTGGACCGAAAGCGAGATGAACCGCCGTCGTCTGGAGGCGATTGTCGACGTTCAGCACAGCCTGATACAGCGTTTTGAAAGAGGCTTTTTGCTGCGTGGTGTGGATATTCAGGTGACGCTGGACAGTAACGGTTTTGCCGGAGAGGGCGATATCACCCTGTTTGGCGAACTGCTGCACCGTTTTTTCGCACTGTATGCCGATATCCACTTATTCACTCAACTGACCTTAATTCTGCAACCCACAGGAAAATGCCTGCAATGGACAGAGCATCACAGCCAGCGCGTACCGGGCTGACCGACCGGCTGGCCCCGGATATTGCGCGGATCAATTTTTACCGTTTTTGCCAGTTACTGGAACAGAGCCAGCAGAAAGCGCCGCTGGGCAGTACCGACAGCCCCGCCGCAGATGCGGTGCGCTTTCGCCCCCATCCGGGGATGGGCTTTCCGGTCAGCGAGTTAAAGAACGTTGAACGTGACGTGGATAATGCCGACGCGCCACCCACGGTGCGTACCACCTTTCTCGGCCTGTACGGCGTGGATTCGCCGCTACCCACCGCCTATCTGGACTACATCACCCAACGTCATGACGGACATGACGCAGTGATGGCGTTTCTCGATATTTTCAACCACCGCTTTATCACCCAGTATTACCGCATCTGGCGCAAATATAACTACCCGGCGTCGTTTGAAGCGGGGGCCGTGGATGACATTTCCCGTTGTCTACTGGGACTCATCGGGCTGGGTATTCCCGGCAGCGAGAACCATATCGCCACGCCAGTATCCCGTTTTCTGGCCCTGCTCAGCGTGATGCGCCTGCCCACCCGCACGGCGGAAGGCGTCACGGCCCTGGTGGGACTGCTTGCCCCGCTGACGAAAGCGACGGTGGTGCCTCACGATCCGCAACCGGTTATTCTCCCGCCCCCTGCCGGTATGTCAAAGAATTCACCCATCAGCCTGAAAACGCGAACGCTGCTGGGGCGTACCGGCATCGACGTCAACAGCCAGTTGCTGCTGAAACTGTATACCGAAGATGCCGCAGAAGCGCGTGACTGGCTGCCCGGCGGGCAACTGCACAGCGATTTGCTGGTGCTGCTGCGCGTTTATCTGGGCTGGCGCTGTCAGGCCCGTCTGCAACTGACGCTGCCCGTCAGCCTGTTGCCTGCTGCCCGGCTGGGAAAACAGCGTGTACAGATTAGTCGTACCGGTATCCTTCGCGCTTCTTTTACTGCGCCCGTGACCGGAACCGTGACGGTCAGCCTGGGGCGCTATCAGGGATTAATGCCTGCATCATCCATTCGTGACAGGGAGAATGTGACTCATGTTTCTTACGCAATTTAAACGACCCGTTGTCAGTGTGCTGACTGTCGTGGCGCTACTGAGTGGCTGCGGACTGGGCCAGAGAGTGGCGGATGGCACAAAAGAGGTGGCGACGGCGATCTTCTATAAACAGATCAAAACGCTGCACCTCGATTTTGTTTCCCGCAGCGCCCTGAATACGGATGCGGAAGATACGCCGCTTTCCACGATGGTGCATATCTGGCAACTGAAAACACGCGAAAATTTCGACAAAGCCGATTATGACATGCTGTTTATGCAGGAAGAGAAGACGCTGGAAGCGGATGTGCTGGCGAAGCATACGGTCTGGGTAAAACCGGAAGGGGCCGTTTCTCTGAATGTTCCGCTGGACAAGGACACGCAGTTTATCGCCATCGTCGGACAGTTTTATCAGCCCGATGAGAAAAGCGACAGCTGGCGTCTGGTGTTAAAAAGGGACGATCTGGAGGCGGATAAACCCCGCACCATAGAACTGATGCGCAGCGATTTGCGACTGCTCCCCCTTCAGGATAAATAACCGATGGCGACACCTTCCTTATATGAAATGCTGACGTTCAGTTTCAGCGGCGAATTACCGCTGGAACAGGTCAGCGAGCGGGATCAGCTTATCCTTTCCGTGATGGACAATATGCAACGCATTATCAACTGTCGGGCAGGATCGCTGGCGCATTTGCCGGATTACGGTCTGCCGGATCTCAGCCTGATCCATCAGGGGATGACTGCGGGTATTCATGGCCTGATGCGCCAGATTGAAGAAACGCTGCTGCGTTATGAGCCACGCCTGAGTCAGATACAGGTGGAGTTACTGCCCCAGCCCGGTCCGGGGCATCTTAATTACCTGATCCACGCGCAGCTTCCCGATACCGGCTGGATACGCTTTGATGGCGTATTTTCTCCGGAAGGACGAATTGTTCTGCGTCATCTCAAACAGCAGGAGCGAGCGTACTGATGGCAAGTAACGTGAGTTTTATCAGCCAGTTCGTCATGGGTGGCGATCCCTGTACGTATAAGGAATCTGGTGAGCTACAGGCTGAAATGAGTAAACTGACTCACCCCGCCCGACCAGACGTGGACTGGCGTCGGGTGGAAAAACTCAGCCTTGCACTGTTCCGGCAAAATGGCGTGGAACTACAGACGCTGGGCTGACTTCTGGCCAGTACAGGTACATTCCAGAATATCACTGCTCAGTTGGATCACAGAAAAAATGCAGCAGGCGCTGAGAACGCTGGATATTCAGTATCAGGATCTGCCGCAGATTTATCGTTGCGTACAGCATCTTTCTGCCATAGAAACCACGCTGCAACAGTGTGAACTGTGGTATATGACGAAGCTGGACGTATTGTCCGGGCAGTTTCGCAATGCGGCTCTGCATCTGGAACGGCTGGCACCGCAGGGAGCAACCGCTCAGGAGAGTGGCTCATCCCGAAGGGATATCAGCGCACCTGAAAGTGCAGTGGAAAATCCACTGCCACGGGTGTTTTTTTGTTTCTGTCGCCCATAAAAAAAAGCGCTTCTCAGCGCTTTTTTGTTATCCCCTTCTCGCCAGCGTCGCCCCATCAGCAAAGTAAGCTTTAATCCCGGCCAGAATCGACTCTGCCACTTCCTGCTGGAAGGTCGCCGTTTTGAGCTTGCGTTCTTCTTCAACGTTACTGATGAATGCAGTTTCTACGAGAATGGACGGAATATCCGGCGCTTTCAACACGGCGAACCCGGCCTGTTCAACCTGATTTTTATGCAGATTATTAATCTTACCGAGTTTATTCAGCACCGCTTTTCCGAACTTCAGGCTGTCGGCAATAGTCAGCGATTGCACCATATCAAACATGGTGTGGTCGACGTAGCGATCACCGCTTTTACTGACGCCACCAATTAAATCCGAGGCGTTCTGGGTTTGTGCCAGATATTTTGCCGCTGTACTGGTCGCGCCTTTGGTTGAGAGTGCAAACACCGACGAACCACTGGGTTGGCGACTGGTAAACGCATCAGCATGAATAGAAACAAACAGGTCAGCACGCTGTTTCTGGGCTTTCGCCACGCGCACTTTTAACGGAATGAAAATATCTTCATTACGCGTCATATAGACCTTCATGTTGCCTTCTTTCTCGATAAGTGCTCGCAGGCGACGGGCTATCTGCAATACCACATCTTTTTCACGTGTCTTGTATTTCCCCACAGCACCGGAGTCTTCTCCGCCATGGCCAGGGTCAAGCATAATAACAATCGGACGATCGCGCCCCGCTTTACCCGGCTGTGGGCCACTTTGCGCAGGTGGTACCTGTTTATCCAGATCGCCTTTGTTGTAATCTTCAAGCAATGCCAACAGAGGATCCTGGACATCCTGAGCATTGGCAGGATAAAGATCCATCACCAAACGTTCTTTGAAGCCTGCAACTGGCGCTAACGCAAAGAGTTGAGGTTTCACATTTTGTTTCAGTTCAAACACCATACGCACGGTCTGCGGGTCAAACTGCCCGACGCGTGCGGACTTAATGTAGGGATCGTCTGGGCGGATCTGCGTTCCAATGCCCTTGAGCACCGAGTTCAAATTAACGCCTTCAATATCTACAACCACACGCTCAGGATTACTCAGGGCAAACTGTTTGTATTTCAGCAGACGGTTGGATTCCACCGTAACGCGGGTATAACTGGACGCGGGCCAGATACGTACGGCAACGACCTGACTCACGGCAGCCAGACCGACCTGGCTGACGCTTAAAAGCCACATAGCACCCGCACCTTGCAGTAAACGGCGGCGACTGATTGCTGAGTTGGATCCCGACATGCTTCTCCCGAGCAAAAGAAATCTATATTGAGGTAATACGTAAAACGTCCGAATTGACCGGAAACTTTAGCGAATGACGCATAATCTGTCATCTATAAAAGGGTAAACATTGTTTTTATATTCGCGGTATTACTGAAGAAAATCTTAGGCTGGGGTAAAAATTACGCTTGCACACAGGGCAGAAACAGAATAAAAATACACTAATTACGAATAATCATGCAATGAGGGTGTGCCGTGGTGAAGGAACGTAGAACCGAACTGGTACAGGGATTCCGCCATTCTGTTCCCTATATCAATACCCATCGGGGAAAAACGTTTGTCATTATGCTGGGCGGCGAAGCCATCGAGCATGAAAATTTTTCCAGTATCGTCAATGACATTGGTCTCCTTCATAGCCTCGGCATTCGCCTTGTCGTGGTCTATGGCGCACGGCCGCAGATTGATGCCAATCTGGCCGCGCATCACCATGAACCGGTGTATCACAAAAATACGCGCGTTACCGACGCCAAAACCCTGGAGCTGGTCAAGCAGGCTGCGGGGTTGCTCCAGCTTGATATTACCGCCCGCCTGTCAATGAGTCTGAACAATACGCCTTTGCAAGGCGCACACATCAATGTGGTCAGCGGTAATTTTATTATCTCGCAACCGTTGGGTGTGGATGACGGGGTGGATTACTGCCATAGCGGACGTATTCGTCGAATTGATGAAGAAGCGATTCACCGTCAACTGGACAGCGGTGCTATTGTTCTGTTGGGTCCGGTGGCTGTTTCCGTAACCGGTGAGAGCTTTAATCTGACCTCCGAAGAGGTTGCCACCCAGTTGGCGATCAAACTGAAAGCAGAGAAAATGATCGGTTTTTGCTCCTCTCAAGGAGTGACTAACGATAATGGCGATATTGTTTCCGAACTCTTTCCCAACGAAGCGCAAGCGCGTGTTGAGTCACAGGAAGAGAAAGGTGATTACAGCTCCGGTACGGTGCGTTTCCTGCGCGGTGCCGTTAAAGCCTGTCGTAGCGGCGTGCGCCGTTGTCACCTGATTAGCTATCAGGAAGATGGCGCGTTGTTACAAGAACTGTTCTCCCGCGATGGGATCGGTACGCAAATCGTGATGGAAAGCGCCGAGCAGATCCGTCGCGCCACCATTAACGATATTGGCGGCATTCTGGAATTGATTCGTCCTTTGGAACAGCAAGGTATTCTGGTACGTCGCTCCCGTGAACAACTGGAAATGGAGATCGACAAGTTCACCATAATTCAGCGCGATAACCTGACCATCGCCTGCGCCGCCCTGTACCCTTTCCCGGAAGAAAGAATTGGCGAAATGGCGTGCGTGGCAGTGCATCCTGACTACCGTAGCTCATCGCGTGGCGAAATCTTGCTGGAGCGGATCGCTGTGCAGGCCAGACAAATGGGGCTTAGCAAGCTGTTCGTGCTGACCACGCGCAGTATTCACTGGTTCCAGGAGCGCGGCTTCACGCCAGTCGATATCGATCTGCTGCCGGAAAGCAAAAAAGAGATGTACAACTATCAGCGGCGGTCAAAAGTATTGATGGCGGATCTGGGGTAGTGGTCATTGCCGGATGCGGTATGGATGCCTTATCCGGCCAACAATTCACTGGCACATCTTTTGTCGGCAGATAGTGTGCCTGATAAGACGCGTTAGCGTCGCCATCAGGCACACTGTAGCCGGATGGCGCTGACGCTTATCCGGCCTACATCATGTCGTCATTAAACAATGCTGACAGTCCGCTGCGACGTTCAGTACGCGTGGCGATCGCCCCGCTCAAAATCCGCTCATCGGCATAAAGCGACAAGCGGCGGCGGGCACGGGTCACTGCGGTATAAACCAACTCTCGGGTAACAACTGGCGAATGCTGGCTGGGCAAAATCAACGCCGCATGGTCGAACTCAGAACCCTGTGACTTGTGCACAGTCATCGCCCAGGTCGTTTCATGCTCCGGCAAACGGCCAGGCAGTACCGACTTGATAGAGCCATCCGGTAATACAAACCACACGCGTAAACCTTCACCACGATCGAGCGCAATGCCGATATCACCGTTAAACAGTCCCAGCGAACTGTCATTACGCGTAATCATTATCGGTCGCCCTTCATACCAGCGAGAGTGTGCAAATCGGTAAATTTTACGTTTTTGCACCATCGCCTGCTCAATGCGCTCATTCAATCCGCCTACGCCAAATGGACCTTCGCGCAGTGCACACAACAACTGATAATCATTGAAGGCCTGAATAATGGTGTCCGGCTCGGCCCCTTCACGCAGCAAATCCAGGTAGCGACCATACCCCGCCAGCGCTTCATTCAGCATCCCGGTGTAATCTTCGCTGCTATTAAGCGTACGCTTTTCGATATCACCGAATCCCTGTTGGAAAACGGTTTTAACCGCTGCCTTGTCACCCCGATTAATGGCCGCAGCCAGTTGACCGATGCCAGAATCACTGCCAAAACGGTAACTCTTTTGCAGCAAGCATAAACTGTCACGTAAAGACGCGGCCTGAGTTCCGGTTCCCGCAGGAATGGGACTACCGGTCAGCCGACTGAGTTGTTTGGCACGTTCCGGGGTAAATCCGTCATTCACAAATGCACAAATGTCTCCCAGCACCGCCCCCGCCTCAACAGAAGCAAGCTGGTCACGATCGCCAAGAAAAATCACCCGTCCGTGCGGCGGTAGTGCATCGATAAGGCGCGACATCATGGGCAAATCAATCATGGAAGCTTCATCCACCACCAGCACGTCCAGATGCAGCGGATTACCCGCATGATGGCGCAGACGCTGGCTACCGGGCTGTGCGCCTAACAACCGGTGCAGCGTACTGGCATCATCGGGAATACGTTTCTTTTGCTCATCGGTCAGCGGTAACTCACGCAGTGCCGCCCCCAGCGATGCCGTCAGACGTGCAGCCGCTTTTCCCGTCGGTGCCGCCAGACGGATACGACAACGCTCCCCCTCCGCCATCTGAATCAATGCTGCCAGCAGTCTGGCTACCGTTGTCGTTTTACCGGTGCCGGGTCCCCCGGAGATCACCGATATACGGCGGGTCAACGCCACAGCAGCCGCCACTTTTTGCCAGTTCACGCCCTCCGATGGTGGGAAGAGCGCTTCCAGCGTGCGAATCAACCGTGGCTCATCCACCTCAATGGCCTGGTTTACCTCACTGAAAAAACGGGCCACCGTGCGTTCGTTATTCCACATACGGTTCAAATACAGGCGATTGTCATATAACACCAGCGGTGTTGGCTGTTCGCCGCGACTTACCGCAGCAGAGGCCAGCAGGCATTCCGACCAATCTTCCGGTTCACCGGCCTCGCACAGCCAGGCGCTCAACAGCGGATGAGCATCTTCGCGTAAAGATAGCCGGGAAAGCGGTAAGCAAACGTGCCCCTCGCCCGCGTCACGGCTGAGCAGAGCCGCCGCCAGCGTAACGGCAGGGTTGTCGTTTCCGGCAACCGCCAGCGCAAACTGAGCATCCAGAGGACGGAGCTGTTTTTGCTCTACTGCCTCCAGCAATCGTTTCTGGATTGTCATTGCATCTCCTCCAGAGCCGCGCCGGCAAACATCTCGTCCATCAACGCGATCAATTCCCCATCGGGTCGGGTGGCGTAAATTCCCTGCAGCGGATCGTTGCCGTCAACGCCGCGCAGGAAAAGGTAGATAACACCACCAAAATGGCGTTCATAGTCATAATCAGCGATGCGATGGCGCAGATAACGGTGCAGTGCCAGGGTATACAACTGATACTGCAGATCGTAGCGGTGTGCCTGCATGGCTGAGGCCATTGCCTGCTGGGTATACGCAGAACTGTCTTCACCCAGCCAGTTTGACTTGTAGTCGAGCAGGTAATAACGCCCCTGGTGGCGGAACACCAGGTCAATAAACCCTTTCAGCATGCCGCGTACCTGCATAAAATCCAGCGGCGGGCAGCCGGCCGAAAGAGGATCGTATTGACGGATCACGGCATCGAGCTGGTCGGCCACCAGCGGTTGCGAAATCGGCAGGTAAAACTCCATTTCCACCTGTTTTTCACGCGCAGAAAGATTACTCAAACTCACACCGGTTTCATTGAGCGGCGCATGCAAAATAGTATCCAGCCACTGCGTCAGAACGGGCTCCCAGTGCGTGTCATATCCGCCAAGCGCAAGCTTTTCTTGTACCCACACCGGCTCAACCGGCTGGGTGAAATCCAGATCTTCAAACAAGCTATGCAAAAATGTCCCTGGTGACGCGCCGCGAGGAAACTGGTGTGGCGTAAGGCCTGATTCCTCAATGGTTTCACCGACGCCTGCCGCGTCGATATCCAGGCGTGGAATCAGATCCTGTGCAATACCATGACCACGCTGTTGCAGACCGGAATAGCTGGTGACACGCCAACTGTCACCTGGCGTTCGTTGCAGCATTTTTGCATTCAACGTAGAACTGGCAGGCTGTACAACCTGCCAGCGCTCTCCATCCGGTTCATTCGGCGTCAGGCAGGCGATATCCTCACCGCACAGCGCCTCAATAGCGCTACGCAGACCTGCAGCATCCATTGGTTCACCCCGTTGCAACAGGCGACCAAGAGCACTTTGATGCACATCGGTATCACCTTTCTTATCGCTCCGGCGGCGTACCAACGGCGCCACGCCAAGGCTACAGTGCCAGACCGAGCGGGTGAGCGCGACGTAAAGCAAACGCAAGTCTTCTGCCAGACGTTCAGCCTCTGCCAGTTCAACGCTTTCATCCGCTTCGCTGAGATCCAGCACGGCTTCAAACGAACTGCGATCGTGATAGAACGCCTGATCCTGGACGCGAAAATTAGTGATAAACGGCAGCCAGACGAGCGGATATTCCAGCCCTTTCGATTTATGGATAGTGACGATTTTGACCAGATGCTTATCACTTTCCAGCCTCAGCTGCTGGCTGGAAGCATTACTGTCAGGCTCCAGAATATGTTGCGATAGCCAGCGTACCAGCGCATGCTCACTTTCCAGTTGAGCACCCGCTTCCTGCAACAGCTCGCTGATATGCAAAATGTCGGTCAGACGGCGTTCGCCCCCTGCCGTTGCCAGCAGGTTTTCCGCAATATGGCGCGCGGACATCAGTGCACGCAGCATGGGCATCACGCCGCGTCGATTCCAGACCTGTCGGTAGCTATCAAATTCCTCAACAACCACATCCCAGGCTTTCTCGTCAGTATTCAGCGCTTCAATATCCTGCGCATTCAATCCCATCATTGAGGTTGCCAGCGCACTACGCAGCGTATTTTCACGCTCCGGCGTCATCACTGCCTGCAGAACCCACAACAGTTCCTGCGCTTCCAGCGTATCAAAGACGCTGTCACGGTTAGAAAGATACACCGATGGGATGGCCAGTTGCGTCAACGCATCGCGTACCAGCGCCGCCTCCTGGCGGCTGCGCACCAGTACGCTGATATCAGACGCGCGTACCGGCCTGGACGTTTTACCGCTGACCAGCAACGCTTCGCCAGAGTGTCCGGCTTTTAGCCAATCGCGAATTTGTGTCGCACACACCTGGGCCATAAAGTTCTGATAATCACCCACGCCGCAGCTGTCCCCTTCCATCAGCCACATACTCATCGCCGGCTGCGTTTCCCCTTGCAGCACAAACCGTAGCGACTGATTTTTCTCTGCGGACCTCACTGGACTAAAGGGGATTTCGCGGAACATAAAAGCGTCGCTCATCTGGCTGAACAACGTATTAACACTGTTAACCATGCCTGGGGCCGAACGCCAGTTAGTATCAAGCGTATAGTGCGCGCTGACTTCGCTACGCGCCTTCATGTAGGTAAAAATATCCGCGCCACGAAATGCGTAAATAGCCTGTTTAGGATCGCCTATCAGCAACAACGCTGTATCCGGTTGATGCTGCCAGATACGGCGGAAAATACGGTATTGCTGTGGGTCGGTATCCTGGAATTCATCAATCATCGCCACCGGGAAACGGGTACGAATGGCCGCCGCCAGCGCATCGCCGCTTTCGCTACGCAGCGCCGCGTCCAGGCGACTGAGCATATCGTCAAAACCAAGCTCACCACGTCGGCGTTTTTCCTGCGCGACAGCCTCGCGGATTTCCGACAATGCCCGGGTGATCACCAGATCGCGGATTGTCAGCGGTTCACTCAGCAGTGCATCAATCGCGACAAACAGCGGATGTTGAGGGATTACTCCACCCGCTTTGGTGCGGTCTTCCAGAAAACGCTGAGAGAATTTCTCCAGTGCGTCAGGAAGCTGGTAGCTTCGGGTTTCTTCCTGTGCCCAGGCGCTGATCTTTTCGATCCACTTTCCCTGATTACCACGATTAAATTTACGTCTGTCGATCCCGGAGGCTTCCAGTAGACCATCCAGCTCTTCAACGGAATCACGCCATTGCTGCTTAATCTGGTCGATACGCGCCAGAATTTTTTCGTGCCGGGCTGCCAGTGTTTCATCGGCTGGCGGTGGTGCTTTAATCACCGGCGCTTCCCCTTGCAGGTAGCGATCGATATCCCTTAGCAGCGCCTGTGGACCTTTCCACGTTTCAAAAATCACCTGCGCAATGTCGCGGGGCAGCGGGTAGCAATGCCGACGCCAGAAATCTGCGCAGGCCTGATAACGCAGCAGTGATTCATCTTCAATCAGCTGTTGTTCAAACAGCATGCCAGACTCAAAAGCGTTGAGACTGAGCATACGCTGACAAAAACCGTGGATGGTAAAAACCGCCGCTTCATCCATCTGTCTTTCAGCCAGCAACAGCCACTGTGCGGCCTGCTTTTTATCGGTAATTTCATCTAACAGACGGGCGTAAAGCGGGTTATCGGTGGTTTCGCGCAGACAGGCAATGCGCAGTTCATGGATGTTGCTACGAATACGACCGCGCAGCTCTTCAGTAGCCGCCTCCGTAAAGGTGACTACTAACAGTTCTTCGACGGTCAGAGGACGAGGAAAGGCGGCAGAGCCGCCCAGTCCAAGCAGTAAACGTAAATACAGGGCGGCGATGGTAAAGGTCTTACCGGTGCCTGCAGAGGCTTCAATCAGACGCTCACCCGTCAGGGGCAAGCGTAGGGGATCAAGGGGCTCAGCGGCATCATTCATTCTTATCACTCATCAGGGGTAAGGTTTGCTGCAACGCGCTGACGGTCTGCCACACTTTCCAGCCTTCCGGGTGCACATATTCTGCTTTCCCATTCTGGCTACCGGAAACCTGTGACAGTATCGCCATGCCTTGCGGCTCAACCACCGCCTGATGGAAGAAGTCGGCAAGCTTTTGCGGCGTCAGCAGTTTAATCTGAGCCACGATTTTATCACGTGAATCGAAGCGCATATTACCGCGATCGAAATCTTTGCTTAACTGAGAAGCTTCGGCCCCCAAAGTTTGCGGAGCCTGTAGCATTTGCGCGATGATCGCCTGCTGAATTTGTGCAAACTCATCAGCTTTCATCGCCCGCAGCTTCGCTTCCGCCGTCGGGAAAAATGCCTTATAGCGTTCCCAGAGATAGGACGGTTGCTTGTCACTGCTTTGCAACAGGAAGCCCATTCCCCACTGGCGGCCAACGCTCATTGGGAAAGCGAAGACGGCATAACCTAATTGCTCTTCAGTACGCAGTTGATTGTAGAACCACGGTTGAACAATCTGTCCTAGCATCGCGCTGTAAGCCGAGCTGGTGTACTCGTCATAGCCGGTGGGTACAAATACCGCCGCCAGCGCTGAATCCGTACTACTGCCCGCTTTTTCAAAGATGACAGACTGCTTCTTGTCTACCACAACATCTTTGTTTCGGCACCACTGTGAGCCATTCGCACCAAGCTGCTTCTGGATATCCCGCGCCATGGTTTTCGCCTGAGTTTCACTCATATTGCCGACCACCAGGAATTCGGGACGCGCACCGGCTTTTAAGGTGTCACGGTAGGCCATCACTTCTTTCAACGTAATAGATGGCAACAGCTCACGCCGTTCATCACGTGAGAAGTACGGTACCTGAGACAGCATCTGCACCGGCATGATCGCCTGATCGTAGGCTTTGCCTTTCTCCGCAGAGTCCATCATCTGGGCGTACCAGGATTTCGCCTGTTCCAGCTGTTCATCTGTTGAGGTGTAACTGAAATAACCGCTCAGCAGCGCCTGGAAAAGCTGCGGCAAACGCTGAGTATAGCCGTTGGCATTGAGCATCAGGCCGTTATTAGCGTTAGTAGAAAAACCAATACCCCCCACTGCGGCCTGGTTACTTAACTGGTCGAGTGCAATACCCGCCAGATAATCGTTCAGGGCGAATAAGACCTGGTTTCTGGCACTGTCCATCGCTTTCGGGTTACGCAGTATCACGCTGACATCAACCTTTGGCTCGCTGGCAAAATATTGACTCGGGGCATACACCACGCGTAAATCAGGCTCATCAACGATCAGCTCCGGATGAGCATATTTTTTATCCGTCTTAATCAGCGTGAAATCATCCGGAATATACGGGTTCAGCTCCGGCAACGACAGCGCAATGCCCTTCGCTTTTTGCTGCCAGTCGGCGAATGTTTTCTCGCTGATTTTATCTACCTGATAAGGCGCGTTGACAAAATAAGCGGTTTTATTGTGTGGCTCTTTCTCGCTGATATACCAGATGCGCGCATTCTGCGGTGTCATCATCGCTAACCGTCGCTCAACGGCTTTGGCATCGTACTGGTCGGCAATGTTTACCGCATCGAGGGTATGTTCCACGGGAACGCGGATCATGGTGTCAGCCAGCCATTCCACATAGTCCATATCACGGGTAATTGAAGGATAGCGGAAGTCGAGATCCAGCACGTGCGCCAGTTCGTCGAAATAACGTTTATCGACGCCTTTTTCGCGTAACAGGTTGAGATAGCTAAAGATGGCAGCGACCACTTCATCGCGATTCGCGAGGCCTTTATCGGTCAAGGTCGCGGAAATGGCTAATACGCCGCTGTTGCCATTAACGACAGGATCGGAGTCTGCACGAATGCCCTCAACTAATCCCTGCTTTTGCAACCAGTCTGACAACGTTCCCGGACTGCGATTGCCAATCAGATAGGTCACCAGCTCATCGGTTTTACTGCGAAACTGTGCGCTGTTGTTATCAATTCGAAACTCGACACGCAAAACTTTACGCGGCATCGCGGGAACATAGTGGATGATGACGCCCTTTTGCGCATCAGTGACAACCGGGACGGTTATTTCCGGTTTTTCGATATTTCTGTTTGGCACGCGTCCAAAAGTGTCAGCAGCTATCTTCGCCAACTCTGGCAACGGTTTATTGCTGTAAATCACCGCCTTCATCAGGTTAGCTGAGTAGTACTTTTCATGGAATGTCTGTAACGCTTTCAATACCGGATTGCCCGGCTTATCGCTCAACGTTTCCAGATTTCCGCCGGAGAAGCGCGAACCAGGGTGCGCCGGGTTGATCGTCTCCGCACTCACCTGTGCCATACGCATACCGTCGCGGGTACGCGCCAGCGTCAGCTCAGAATTAACGGCATTTCGCTCGCGATCGGCATATTTTTTATCCAGCAACGGATCGGCAATCGCATCTGCCAGACGATCTACCGCCCCGACCAGCGCGTCATTTTCGACTTCAAGATAGAAAGCAGTACGATAAGGCGCAGTGCTGGCATTATGGCTACCACCGTGCATTTTCAGAAATTCGGCCAGGCTGTCCGGTTGTGGGTATTTTTTCGACCCCATCAGGCACATGTGTTCAAGATAATGTGCCAGCCCCTGATGATCGTTCGGATCTTCCAGCGAACCGACAGGCACCACCAGAGCAGAAAGGGATTTCACGGCCTGAGGATCGGATACCAACAACACGATCATGCCATTATCAAGGCGTACGGCCTGATACTGGCGGGTATCTTTATCGCTTTTACGGATGGTTTCAGCTAAAGGCTGCCAACCGGTATCTGCCTGACTTACGGGCGCCCAAAAGGCGACGAACAACAGTAATGCGCTGAACCAGGTGCTGCGGGGCATTCACAAACCTCATCATTAACGTATTCACCTGTTCACTGCAAACAACGCATTTAGCGTGGTCTGAACAGGGCAAGACTCTGTGCTGAACGCGTCAGCCTCTTCTCTATTGTAAGAATCAGTCCGTGACAGAAAGCGCATCATAGTGGAAGCGATCAAATTGCGCAATTTTTATACAATCATCACGACTGATTAAATCGAAAAATCGGTAACAGATAACGCTGAGACTGTAAAACAATCGTCTCCAGAGTTTCAGGTTCCAGTTGACGCCACAGGCGTTGATACCAAATATCATCACCTTCACCGCGTACCATCATGTTGCCGTCATAGGCCTGCAAAAACTTACTGCGCGCTTTTTGCAACGTATCATCGTCATCTAACATGGCATCATTTACGGCGTCATAACAGGTTTTTATCCACGCCCCACCACTTTCCGGTAATACCAGTAGCGGTGATGACATGCCTTCCCGATATCCCTCAATAAGTTGCGACAGATACTGTAACGCCTGTTCAGCCTCCAGTGGAGGGAAACGCCACTCGCCGTCTTTGCGTAAGAACAACCGGCTTTCTCCCGTGCCGCCACTGGCACAATAGACAAGATGTTCCAGCCAAAGTTGCACACCCTGCGAAACGCTTATCAAAGATGGGCGCCAGCGCAACAATCCGTCTTCTTGTACCTGCGGGAGCCAACCCGTAATTTGTACACCATTACAGGTCAGGTCAATTTCCATGCTCTGGCTGGGCTGGCGGCAGGCAATAATGCGCTCAGCCAGCGACTGCATCTCCTGGTGTTGTGTATCCCAGAGAATTTCACCAAATGCACCATAGGGAAGCGACCCCGCAGCACGGAAGCGGCGGAACAAACGTTCAGCATCGTGTTCTTCGACCAGCGTGTTAAGCAACTGCTGATTAAGCTGATAGCGACTGAGTCCTTCAAGGATAAAGGGTTCAGTTTCCGGGATCTCGCTCTCTTCAGAACGGAAATTTACCCTCAGGCGCATCTGGAAAAACGCCCGCACCGGATGAGCCCAAAAGCGTTGCAGCGTTTCCAGCGTCAGGGTTTCAGGCATTTCAAAGGGGAGCGGCTGGACAAAATCCGTGTGCGCTTTGCCTGACAGGCTTGCCGCTGGCAACCACTCGCGCGCATAACTTTGCTGCTCACCTGGCAGATAGTTTTGTGCATCAAAGGGCATACGGGTATGTAAACGGGTAATGTGTGCTTTTACTTTCGCTTCACTTTGATCGCTAGTGAGTAATTCATCGCCCGGCAAATAGTGGCTTTGCCCAATGTAATCCATAAGTTCCTGCACCAGCACCGACGGGAAGCGCTCACTGTTATCCTGGATTGAGCGGCCGATATAGCTGATATAAAGCGTTTGCTGCGCCGAAATCAGCGCTTCCAGGAACAGATAGCGGTCATCATCACGGCGGCTTCGGTCGCCACGCCTCGGTTTTTGGCTCATAAGATCAAAGCCCAGCGGCGCAAGCTGGCGCGGGTAAACGCCATCGTTCATACCAAGCAGACACACCACCTTGAAAGGAATGGAGCGCATCGGCATCAGCGTACAGATATTGACAGGCCCAGCCAGGAAACGCTGGCTGATTCGTTCCTGATCGAGTCGCTGTGCCAGCTCATCACGCAACAACGAAAGCGGTATGGCACCGTCATACTCGGCTCCCAAACCTTCGCCAATAATGGCCTGCCACTGCTGTTCAATCAGCGTCATCGCGGCTTCGGTATCAGCATCCGGCAGGAAGAAATCATTCAGCATTTCGCGACAAACAGGCAGCCACGCCTCCAGCGGACGCTCTACGGCCAGCTCCCGGCGCCAGAGATTAAGCTGCATGAGCAGCGAGGCCAAATGCCCAACTAACTCGGCAATCAAGCCACTGGACTCATCATAGGGCAATACCGACTGCCACTCACCCTGTGCGCTTTCCATCGCATAGCCCAGCAGCATACGTGTTAAACCAAATTGCCAGGTATGCTGGCCAGTTGGGGGAAGCGCGAGTTCGCGCACGTTGTCGTCATCAATGCCCCAGCGAATTCCAGACTCATTGACCCACAAACGAAGATAGCGCAACCCTTCTTCATTGATGTTGAAACGCGCAGCCAGCACTGGCACATCCAGTAATGCCAGCACATCCTCCGAGACAAAGCGGCTGTCCGGTAGCGAAAGCAGGCTAATAAACGCCTGTAAGACGGGATGAGACTGACGCGCACGACGGTCGGAAATCGCATACGGCAGGTAACGTTCGGCTGGCGCGCTGCCAAACACCGCCTGAATAAATGGACTGTAGCTATCGATATCCGCCACCATCACGATGATGTCACGCGGAGTGAGCGCTGGGTCCGCCTCCAGCATCGCCAGCAGCCGGTCGTGGAGAATTTCCACTTCGCGTTGCGGGCTATGACAGACGTGAAAAGTCACGCTGGTATCATTCGGCTCAAGCCGTCGTTTATTGTCGCTGCGAGAATATTCTTCCAGATTAACACCCGCCACCGCCCTGCTTTGCAGTTCGAGGATATCCGACTGGATATTGTGCAGCAGGTTGTCGGGGGTAATATCGACAAACGCGTCCAGCTCCTGGCTGGTTTCCAGCTCTGAGAGCAGGTAAATATAATCGCGACCCAGTTTGCCCCATGAGGCCAGCATAGGGTTGCCCACATCCTGCTCGCCGTCGCTGTTAAACAGTCCTTCAGCATTCTGACTATCGCGAAACAGCGGTAAATGTCGTTCTTCAAAGCTATGCCGACGCTGACGCGCCAACAGCTTTGCCAGATAAGCGGGATCTTTAATATCCCCCCAGTAATAACGACAGGGATTGGTAAAAAGCAGATGAATATCAATGTGCTTACCCAGCGCTTGTAATGCCTGCAGATACACGGGCGGTAGCGCGGAGATACCACAAATAAAGACGCGCGAAGGCAGCCCCTGCGGGCAGTCAGACATACTTTCCAGGGTCTTAATGAACCGCTGATATAAATTGGCACGATGCCAGCGTGGCTGTCCCAGTTCTGCCGTGTATTCCACCAGTGCTTTCCACAATGGCGCTTGCCAGGCCTGAGCGTCCCCTAACCCTTCCACCTGCTGCCCAGCCTCCCACTGCGTCAGCCATTCCGGACGGTAGACTAAATACTGGTCGAACAAATCCGCGGCGCGTGATGAAAGCTGAAACAGCTTACGTTTGTCTGTGTCGTCGGTGAGATAGTGGCGTAGCAGTGCGAAATCATCGTTATCCAGCAATTGGGGTAGCAGTGTCATCAGCTTCCAGCTCATGCTCTGTTTGCTGAATGCGCTCTCTTTTGGGATGTCCGGCAATACGCGGACAAACATATCCCAGATAAAACTCGCTGGCAGCGGGAAATCAATGTTAGCGGCAATACCAAACTTCTGTGCCAGAGTCATTTGCAACCACTGCGCCATACCGGTGCTTTGAACCAGGATCATCTCGGGCTCAAAGGGGTCGTCCAGCCGCTCGCGCTCAACGATATATTCCATCAACGCTTCCAGCACATCCAGACGATTGGAGTGGTAGACCCTTAACATAGCAACTCCTGACTACTGACGATTTGGGCAGTGCAGTCGTGTCATCTGACCCTGCCTGCCCAGAGGGGAAGTAATTTTAACATCGATGCTGACACATCCCGCTACCGTTGTCTGCATTCGGTTAATTTGCCAGTTTAAAGGTGGTGAAAACACATGCAACTGTGTTTGTTGCCATGCGTGATGCCACAATTGTTGGTACTGGCTTCGGACTAAAAAACTGTTCATTAGCGCCCGCTGATACCCAGATAGTGCTGTCACGATCATAATCATCAGCACCATTGCCAACATCACTTCCGGCAGGCTAAAACCACGCTGTCTGTTCAGGGGATCAGACATAACGCCTGCACCTTTAACGGACAGAAATCGCTCCAGCCATGCGCTGAGAATTCGAGAGTACCCTCGATAATCATCCCCTGACGCCATAGCGATATACCTTCATATTGCGCAATAAGCAGGACAAGATCGTCGTCGATCACACGCAGGCAGACTGTCGCGCCCTGCGTGGAATAGCGTCGACACTGTGTTGCCATCTGCAAGTTCCAGGACTGCATACGTGCCCATTCCATGGCGGATTGCACCATTGCCTGATGTTGTAGCGACTGGCTTTCCGTTGCCACCCGCGACGCAAAACTCGCCTCCTGTCGTCTCACGCCTTGCAGCAACAGACTGCCGAGTACCAGGAGTAAAAGTACCATTGCAAGCGATGAAACACCTCGCTCGCGGTTCACAGGTTGAATCCTGTGACGTCATAGACTACATCAATGACCTTTTGAGGCCTGGCGTTGCTTCTCCCGCGCAGGTGCAACGAAAGCACTGGCGCAAATCCGCTGATATTCAGGCGCTCCACCTGAAATACCTCAATCTGAATCGAATCCGGGTCGGTCATTTTATCCCAACCTTTTCCCACGCAGGTTGTTGCGCCACGCAAGGTTTCCAGCACCTTATCTTGAACACGAAATCCAACGACATCGGCCTCCTTTGCCGGAATATCTTCCCAGACACCGTTGCTGTTGGCATCCCAGCGTGCAATCACACAGTCTCCCGCGGCTGATATCATCAGCCCTTCTCCGATACAGTTTCCCCGACAATAACCAGCCCGCTGGAGATGCTTCGCCACGGTATAGATCCGCTGCCAGAGCTCATCTTCAAGCACTAGCTGACGAGTGTTATGCAAAATCTCTCGCTGCAGCGCAGGTAAAAATCGCGCAGCGCTGAGGAGTAAAATGCTGCTTATCACCATAGCGATAAGCACCTCAAGCAGTGAAAAGCCACGTTCACTTACCGACATTGATCTGCCTCACCGCGTTCGCAAAGCCTGATTCGTCCCCAACCAGACACCACCACACGCCATTCACCTGCAGCATTCTTCAGGTAGATATGCCCGGCCCACGCTGTATTACGTAGGCCAAAAAAAGCCAGTGACGGTGTTATCTCTGCCATCTCGACATCAACCCAGAGTGGCGTAAATATCAACGGTGAATCAGGCTGACACGAAGTTTGTGACGTCGCTGAGCTTGCCAGGCACCATGCTCCCCCTTCACGGAGCACGTTGATGACATGGTCGCGATTATGCCAGTTGGCATCTTCACGCAGTTGCAGCAAATAGTCCCGCACCTGACTGGCTGTTTGCCATAACCGTTGCTGTTGTTGCCAGTGCTGCCAACCGTACAACCCCGATGCGCCAAGCGCCGCGACAATCAGCATCGCAATCAGAGTTTCGAGAAGCGTGTAGCCTTGTTGTTTTTTCATGTCGCCAGTATGGCGTGAGAGAAATTAATAACGAGGGGGAAATTCAGCTTCTTCGGCAAGCTACGGAGAATATTTATCGCATTGCATCACGTTGCAAAATTTCAGGAATCAGCGCCACAGAATGGAATGTAAGGCAAAAAAAAACCGACGCGTAAGGCGCCGGTTGTGACAGGATTAGCCCCGATCAGATAGCGACCGGTGCTTTAATGCCAGGATGCGGATCGTAACCCTCAATTTCGAAGTCGTCGAAACGATAGTCGAAAATGGAATCTGGCTTACGTTTGATAACCAGCTTCGGCAGTGCGCGTGGCTCACGGCTAAGCTGCAGATGTGTTTGATCCATATGGTTGCTGTACAGGTGCGTGTCGCCGCCTGTCCAGACAAAATCACCGACTTCAAGATCGCACTGCTGCGCCATCATGTGAACCAGTAAGGCGTAGCTGGCGATGTTGAACGGCAGACCGAGGAAGACATCGCATGAACGCTGATACAGTTGGCAAGAGAGTTTGCCATCCGCCACGTAGAACTGGAAAAACGCGTGGCACGGTGCCAGCGCCATCTTATCCAGTTCACCTACGTTCCAGGCGGAAACGATAATACGACGGGAATCCGGGTCGTTTTTCAACTGGTTCAACACTGTCGTGATCTGGTCAATATGACGGCCATCCGGTGTTGGCCATGCACGCCACTGTTTGCCGTACACCGGACCTAAATTACCGTTCTCATCTGCCCATTCATCCCAGATTGAGACGTTGTTTTCATGCAGGTAGGCAACGTTGGTGTCGCCCTGCAAAAACCACAACAGCTCATGAATGATCGAGCGTAAATGGCAGCGTTTAGTCGTAACCAGCGGAAACCCTTCCTGCAGATTAAAACGCATCTGATGACCAAAAATGGAAAGCGTTCCGGTTCCGGTGCGGTCGTTTTTCTGTGTGCCTTCATCCAGCACTTTTTGCATCAGTTCTAAATACTGTTTCATGGTTCCTCAGGAAACGTGTTGCTGCGGGCTGCGACGATACGCCCAGACCATCATAATAATACCTGCGACAATCATCGGGATAGACAGGATCTGCCCCATGCTGATGTACTGGACCCATGTGCCGGTAAACTGTGCATCCGGCTGGCGGAAGAATTCGACGATAATACGAAATGCGCCATAGCCAATCAGGAACAGACCGGAAACCGAGCCCATCGGACGGGGTTTGCGAATAAACAGGTTAAGAATGATAAACAGCACAACCCCTTCCAGCGCCATCTCATAAAGCTGTGAGGCATGGCGCGGCAAAGAGCCGTATGTGTCAAAAATAGACTGCCACTGCGGGTTGGTTTGCAGCAATAAAATATCTTCAGTGCGGGAGCCGGGGAACAACATGGCATACTTGAAGTTCGGGTCAACGCGTCCCCACAGTTCACCGTTAATAAAGTTACCCAGACGGCCTGCGCCCAGACCAAACGGAATCAGTGGAGCAATAAAATCAGAGACCTGGAAGAATGTACGCTTGGTGCGTTTGGCGAAGATAATCATCACCAGGATCACCCCGATAAGCCCGCCATGGAAGGACATGCCCCCGTCCCAGACGCGGAACAGATACAGCGGGTTATCAAGGAACAGCGGGAAGTTATAGAACAGCACGTAGCCAATACGCCCGCCGAGGAAAACCCCGAGGAAGCCTGCATAAAGTAAGTTTTCTACTTCGTTTTTGGTCCAGCCACTGCCCGGGCGATTAGCCCGGCGCGTCGCCAGCCACATCGCGAAAATAAACCCCACCAGGTACATCATGCCGTACCAGTGAAGCGCGACGGGTCCAATTGAGAAAATGACCGGATCGAAATCCGGAAAATGCAGATAGCTACTGGTCATCTGTCACCACAAGTTCTTGTTATTTCGCTGAAGTCAGACAGCAATTGATAAGCGCGCCTGCATAATGCAGGCGCTCCAAAGGTGCGAATGATAGCACAAGGGGATCGCAGCGGATGCCGGGAAGATGTAAAAGATCTGTATAGGTAATCTTTACCCTCCGTATTGCCTGATGGCGCTACGCTTATCAGGCCTACAATCCTCCGCGAATCAATCCCCCCATGCCACGGCGCTCCATAAAGGCCGCCACCTGATGACGTACTTCCGTCGCCAGTTGCGCTTCCAGGCTGCGCTGCGCCAGCGTTTGCGCTTCGTCAAAGTCGATATGGCGCAGCAGGTATTTCACGCGTGCTACAGAACGCCCGTTCATCGATAAATGACGGAAACCAAGTCCAATGAGAATGGTGACACACATCGGGTCCCCCGCCATTTCACCACACAATCGCAAGTCGATGCCGCTTTTCTCCGCCTCCTGGGCAATCATTGCCAGCGCACGTAACATCCCCGGATGCAGGCTGTCATAAATACTGGCAACGCGCGTGTTGTTCCGATCAACAGCCAAAATATACTGGGTCAGGTCGTTGGTCCCAACCGAGATAAAATCGATCCTGTTTGCCAGATGCGGCAGCATAAACACCATCGACGGGACTTCCAGCATGATGCCAATGCGTGGTTTCGGGATCTCGTAGCCGATCATCTCTTCCACTTCGCGTCCGGCACGTTCTATCAGGCGTCGCGCTTCATCCACTTCATCAATACTGGTCACCATCGGCAGTAAAATGCTCAGGTTTCCGGTTGCCGCATTCGCACGCAGCATGGCGCGAACCTGGATCAAAAAGATCTCCGGTTGATCGAGCGTTATGCGGATCCCCCGCCAGCCAAGGCATGGATTCTCTTCACTGATGGGCATGTACGGCAGTTGTTTATCGGCCCCGACATCCAGCGTACGCAAAGTTACGGGCTTATCGTTAAACATCTGTAGCATGCCCTGATACTGCGCAACCTGCTCTTCTTCAGATGGAAAGCCGCTTTGCAGCATAAACGGGATTTCGGTGCGATACAGCCCGATGCCGTCAATTCGGCTACCCAGCTTCTCTTCATGTTCCGGGCTTAGCCCCGCGTTGAGCATCACCTTCACGCGCTCGCCGCTTTTCAACTGTGCCGGTTGATTAACATCATCTTCCGCGAGGCGGCTCAGTTCGATCTCTTCACTGATGAGACGCTGATATTCCTGGATCAATACCGGTTCAGGATCGACCAGCACTTCGCCGCGATAACCATCCACCACCAACGTGCGGCGGTGCAACACAGACGGCTGGATATCGGCCCCCATCACGGTAGGAATGCCCAGCGCACGTACCATAATCGCCGCGTGAGAGTTGGCGGCACCATCCCTGACGACAACCCCTACCAACCTATCCTGGGGAAGTTCCGCCAACGTAGTAGCAGACAGCTCATCCGCCACCAGCACGAAACGTTCCGGCCAGGCGTTCGGTCCCTGGATCGCGTCATCAAGATGGAACAGCAGACGCTGCCCCAACGCACGCAAATCCCCGGCGCGTTCTTTGAGATAGTTATCACTTAGCGCGGCAAACTGTTCGGCAAACTTTTCGATGATCGTTTTAACCGCCCACTCGGCCACCGAGCCGTTATCCACTTCCGCAAACAACTCACGGCGCAGACGGGTATCGGAGAGCAGGTGCGAGTAAAGATCGAAGATCGCCGCCGTTTCTTTCTGTGCTCCCGCAGCGAAGCGCTTGCTGTAGCGGCGAAATTCATTCGCGGCTTCTTCCAGTGCGCCAGTCAGACGTTCACGCTCAAGCACCGGATCCAACGTTGAAGCCTGATACACCTGCTCCATCAGCGGCAGCGTGGCATCCTGCCAGCCTTCAGCGATCGCCACACCGGGTGCTGCAGGCAACGCGCGGATACGCGTTTGCCGGTATTGCCCAAATAGCGCGGTTAACTGCGACTGAGACAGAATAGCGGCCATTTGTGTGGCAAGCGTGACCAGAAAAGATTCTTCGCTTTCGTCGTACTGGCGCAACTCACGTTGCTGTACCACCAGGACGCCTAATAACTGACGCCGCTGGATGATCGGTACGCCTAAGAACGCACGAAAACGTTCTTCTTTCACCGAAGGAATATATTTAAAGCTGGGGTGTTTTTGCGCATCGGCGAGATTGATGGGTTCCGCCAGCCTGCCAACCAGGCCAACGATCCCTTCATCAAACGCCAGTGCAACAGTGCGACCGCGTGGTTTTTTAAGTCCTCGGGTCGCCATCAGGTAATAACAGCGTCGGTCGTGATCGGCCAGGTAGACCGAGCAGACCTCTGTATCCATCGCAAGACAGATGTCAGTAACCAGAATATTCAACGCCTCATTGAGACGTGGGGCACTGGCTACCTTTTCGACTATTTCGCGCAGGCGGGTGAGCATAATTTGCGTAGCTTAACCTCTTTTACGTCTGTACGCAGGTGCGCTTTGCGGCTTAGGAGTGCTCTCCTGAAGCGCCATCACAACACTTGCGAATTCTTTCATCACCCTGCGATAGACATCGCGTTTAAATGACACCACCTGTCGAACCGGATACCAGTAACTCACCCAGCGCCAGCCGTCGAACTCAGGTGTACTGCTGGTTTGCATATTGATTTCAGCATCACTGCTGACCAACTGCAGAAGAAACCATTTTTGTTTCTGGCCGATACAAACCGGCTTTGTGTCCCAACGCACCAAACGTTTCGGTAACTTGTAACGCAACCAGTTACGAGTAGAAGCAAGGATCCGTACATCTTTACGACTCAGACCGACTTCTTCAAAGAGTTCCCGGTACATCGCCTGCTCTGCTGTCTCTCCTGCATTTATCCCGCCTTGCGGGAATTGCCAGGAGTGCTGACCAAATCGCCGGGCCCACATGACCTGCCCCTGGCGGTTACAAATTACTATCCCTACATTCGGGCGGTAGCCATCGTCATCAATCACCGGACTACCTCAACATAAACCTTATATACAAACGATTGTTTCACACTCCAGAGGGGCGGTAAACCACTCTGTTAAGGGCGAGATAATCTAATAACAATTGAATAACTCACAGCAAAGGGCCGAGTTATAAACAGAAGATACGCTACATAGGCGATTTTATTCACCTTTTCTGTGGATATAGTTGTGAAGAAGTACGGAATTACTATGGGAAAACCCGGAACAGTCTGAATAAGACATCCGTCACATAACAAAAATAGTCTTATATATTCATTAAGTTAAAATCAAAAGCTGTAGCTAAACATGCAGAAATGTGATGTACATCACGCATACGATCTTCGGGCTGATGAAAGATCGACCAGCGTTGGTTTTATCCACAGATTATGCCAATAAGTTAGGCACAATTTGTGTGAAAATTCGATTTTCGTCGCACGTCAAGGCTGTAAATTGAAACAGTAGTGGGGGTTTTTCACAGTTATCCCATCTTTCTGTGGATAACATGGTGTAAGATCCTGTTCATTGTCAGTGACCAGAATTGGAAAACCCGGTTTTCTGTTGCGCAACGTTCTACATCAAAATATAAAAACCAATATAAATCATGCAATTGGATAAAGCATGTGGAAAAAGATAAACTCTGTCCACACGGTATAAAATCATTGCTCATTTTTTAACCCAAGGGTAAACCTGATGCCAGAACTCCATCCATTGCTTTCTCCTCCTGAATCCGAAGCCCAGTTGCTGCACCAGGCACGGCAACTTTCGGGCTACACGCTGGGAGAACTGGCGGCGATGGCAGGACTCGTCGCGCCCAAGGATCTGAAGCGGGACAAAGGCTGGATTGGCGTGTTGCTGGAAATTTGGCTTGGGGCCAGTGCGGGGAGTAAACCGGAGCAGGATTTTGCCGCGCTGGGGGTGGAGTTAAAAACAATCCCAGTGGATAGCCTTGGCAGACCGTTGGAAACGACCTTTGTCTGCGTGGCACCATTAACCGGCAATACCGGCGTGACCTGGGAAACCAGCCATGTTCGACACAAGCTTAAACGCGTGTTGTGGGTGCCTGTAGAAGGTGAACGCAGCATCCCTGTGGCTGAACGTCGCGTTGGCTCCCCGCTGTTGTGGAGTCCGAATGAAGAGGAAGATCGACAGTTGCGTCTGGACTGGGAAGAGTTAATGGACATGATTGTGTTAGGGCACGTCGAACGTATCACCGCCCGTCATGGTGAAGTTTTACAACTACGCCCAAAAGCCGCCAACGCCCGGGCGCTTACCGAGGCTATCGGTGCCCATGGTGAACCGATCCTGACTCTGCCACGCGGGTTTTACCTGAAAAAGAACTTCACGCGCGCACTGCTGGAACGGCATTTTCTAATCCAGGCTCAATAACACACCCTGACCTTTCGCCCGTCGCGTTACGCGCCTATAATTACCGCTTCTTTTTTTTGGCAGGACTTTGTTCGATGTTATTTGCATGGATAACCGATCCTAACGCCTGGCTGGCGCTCGGTACGCTGACGCTGCTGGAGATCGTTCTCGGGATCGACAATATTATTTTCCTTTCTCTGGTTGTAGCAAAACTCCCAACAGCACAACGCAATCATGCCCGACGAATCGGGCTGGCGGCGGCGATGGTGATGCGTCTGGCGCTGCTGGCATCCATCGCCTGGGTAACGCGGCTCACTAACCCGTTATTCGAACTGTTTGGCGAGGCAATTTCGGCGCGCGATCTGATCCTTCTGCTCGGCGGGTTGTTCCTGATCTGGAAAGCGAGTAAAGAGATCCACGAATCCATTGAGGGTGAAGAGGAAGGGCTGAAAACCCGGGTCTCCTCTTTTCTCGGCGCGATTGTGCAGATCATGCTGTTGGATATTATCTTCAGTCTGGACTCAGTAATCACCGCAGTAGGTTTGTCCGATCATCTGTTTATTATGATGGCAGCCGTCGTGATTGCCGTGGGTGTAATGATGTTTGCAGCCCGCCCAATCGGTGAATTTGTTGATCGTCACCCTTCGGTAAAAATGCTGGCACTCTCTTTCCTGATACTGGTTGGCTTCACGCTGATTCTGGAAAGCTTCGATGTCCATGTGCCGAAAGGATACATTTACTTCGCTATGTTCTTCTCTATCGCGGTAGAGACCCTGAACCTGTGGCGCAATAAAAAAAATCCGCTCTGACAAACACTATCGCTCCCCGCATGGGGAGCGAATACTCCCCGGCACCTTCCTTCTCTCACAGATTAAGATTTTACTGCTTTCGCCCTGCACAACTTCGCGTTATTACTAAACGAGTGTCAGACGCAGGCCATGTGAGGATAAGCAGATGAAAAAATGGGCAGTTTTAATTTCCGCCGTCGGGCTGGCTTTTGCCGTTTCCGGATGCAGCAGTGATTATGTGATGGCAACAAAAGATGGTCGAATGATCCTGACCGATGGTAAACCAGAAATTGACGATGATACCGGTCTGGTGAGTTATCACGATCAGCAAGGCAATGCGATGCAAATTAACCGCGACGAAGTCTCTCAAATCATTGAGCGTTGATGGTTAAGGTCAGCCACGCTGCTGGCCTTAACAATTTTGCTTCCCTTTTTCCCTTCCCTCAGCCATTTTTATAATCCTTATGTCGTGATTATAAAAAGGAAACGGCTATGCAATATCACCGTATACCCCACAGCTCGCTGGAAGTCAGTACACTGGGGCTGGGCACAATGACGTTTGGTGAACAAAACAGCGAAGCCGACGCACATGCACAGCTCGACTATGCCGTTGCACAAGGCATAAATTTAATCGACGTTGCCGAGATGTATCCGGTACCGCCTCGCCCAGAAACCCAGGGACTCACCGAAACCTACGTGGGCAACTGGCTCGCCAAACACGGCAGCCGCGAAAAACTGATCGTTGCCTCTAAAGTCAGCGGCCCGGCGCGTAACAATGACAGCGGTATTCGACCGAATCAGGCGCTGGATCGTAAAAACATCCGCGAGGCACTGCACGACAGTCTGAAAAGACTGCAGACCGATTATCTCGATCTCTATCAGGTCCACTGGCCGCAGCGTCCGACAAACTGCTTTGGTAAGCTGGGATATAGCTGGACGGACTCTGCCCCGGTCGTTTCCCTGCTGGATACGCTGGATGCGCTGGCAGAGTTTCAGCGTGCAGGTAAGATTCGTTACATCGGTGTTTCCAACGAAACGGCATTTGGCGTAATGCGTTACCTGCACCTGGCAGACAAGCATGACCTGCCGCGTATCGCCACTATCCAGAACCCGTACAGCCTGCTAAACCGCAGCTTTGAAGTTGGACTGGCCGAAGTGAGCCAGTATGAAGGCGTTGAGCTACTGGCCTACTCGTGCCTTGGTTTTGGCACCTTAACCGGTAAATACCTGAACGGTGCGAAACCTGCGGGCGCGCGCAATACGCTGTTTAGCCGTTTTACGCGCTACAGTAGCGAGCAAACGCAAAAAGCGGTAGCGGCCTATGTGGATATCGCCAAACGCCATAACCTCGATCCTGCACAGATGGCGCTGGCCTTTGTTCGTCGTCAGCCGTTTGTCGCCAGCACACTGCTGGGCGCAACGACGATGGAGCAGCTAAAAACCAACGTTGAAAGCCTGTATCTGGAGTTGAGTGAAGAAGTACTGACGGAGATTGAAGCGGTGCATCAGGTGTATACCTATCCTGCACCGTAATTTTTAGTACCTGATGGCGCTGCGCTTATCAGGTCTACAAATTGTTCTTCCTGTAGGCCTGATAAGACGCTTGCGTCGTCATCCGGCAATGTTACCGGCGGCGCTGCCAGATCCACAGCGCCGTAATCGCCAGGGCAAACAGAGCGCCAAATCCAGCGCCAATGGCTACCGCTGGAATACCCACCAACACCGCCAGTGAGTAGATACCGAGCATCAGCAACATCGCGCTGTTTTCACCCAGGTTTTGCACCGCAATAGCGTTGCCAGCCCCCACGCTTTTTTTGCCTCGCTCCTGTAACAACGCATTCAATGGTACGACAAAAAAACCGCCCAACACGCCGATAAGCATCAGTAAGGCATAGGCCGGCAACAGCGCATGCTGGAGCGAGAAGATCAGGACTACCACGCCGATCAGTATCCCCGCGGGCATACAGCGCGACACCGTTTCCAGCGTCACCAGTTTTGCTGCCGCACCGGCACCCACAACAATCCCGATAGCCACCATAGCGTTAAGATAGGTAGGTGTGGCGTTATCGGTAATGCCCAGCGCAACCGGCACCCACAACACCAGAAGAAAACGCAGTGTGACGCCCGCGCCCCAAAACAGGCTGGTTCCTACCAACGAGAAACGTGTTTCGCCGTTGCGCCACAGCGAAGACGCTGCGCAGAAAAAGCGCCGTGTCATTTTCCCCAGATGCCACGACTGACCGGGGCGAGCCGCGGCAAGTTTAGGGATAAACAGGTTAGCCACCACAGCCCCCGCATAGGCCAGTGCGCAAGCGGAAAGCGCAGCAATGACATGCCAGTCGGCCAGCACACCGCCTGCAACAGAACCCAGCAAAATAGCGGCAATGGTTGACGCCTCCATCAGACCATTCGCTTTCACCAGTTTGTCGCCGGTCGTCAGCTCCCCCAGGATGCCATACTTGGCCGGAGAATAAGCTGCTGCGCCAATACCCACCAGCGTATACCCCAGAAACGGGTTCAAGCCGAAACAGATACTCGCCGCCCCCAGTAGCTTGAGACCGTTGGCAAACATCATCACTCTGCCTTTCGCAAAGCTGTCCGCGACCTGCCCGACAAAAGGAGCAAACAGAATGTAAGCACCCACAAACACCATTTGCAGGATTGGCTGGCTCCAGTCCGGGTAGAACTGCGCCTTGAGCAAAGCCAGGGTAGCAAACAACAACGCGTTATCGCCAAACGCTGACAAAAACTGCGCGGCGATAACGGACATCATCCCTTTTGACCAGATTGAAGTGCTAGTGTGTGCTGACTCACGCATGTTGTTTTTCCGGTTCATCGACCCAACTTTTCAGTGTGACAAAATCTGGCTTACCGCTGCCGAGCAGAGGGAGTTGTTTCAGGTGGCGGATATCACGCGGTACGGCAAGCTCTGGAATGCCGTGGATGCGCGCATACTGGAGTAATTTTTCACGGGTCAGCTCGCTGTCGGTAGTAAACAGCACCAGCGCTTCCCCTTTATTGGCATCGCTCTTGATAGCTGTGGCATGCATTTTGTCAGCAGATACCGCCAGCGCCAGCTGTTCAACCATTTCCAGTGACACCATCTCACCGGCGATTTTGGCAAAGCGCTTGGCACGCCCCTGAATCTGTACAAAGCCATTTTCATCAAAGCGCACAACATCGCCGGTGTCGTACCAGCCGTGTTCTATCTGACCCTGCGCATTTTCTGCGGTTGGGACTTCCAGTACCCCCGGCTTTTCGACACGCAGATAGCCGCTCATAATATTAGGGCCTTTCAGCTGTAAACGCCCACCATCTTCAATACCAGGAACCGCTAGCAGTCGGGCATCCATACCAGGCAAAATGCGCCCTACCGTTCCCGATTTCGCCGCCATTGGTACATTAATCGACACCACAGGTGCGCACTCCGTCACCCCATAGCCTTCAAGCACGCGGAGACCGAATTTTTCCTGCCACAACTGCTTCGTGCTGTCTTGCAGTTTTTCAGCACCCGCCACTACATAGCGCAGACGGTGGAAATCATAGGGATGAGCAAACCGCGCATAATTGCCGAGGAACGTTGAGGTGCCAAACAGCACGGTGCAATTACGGTCGTAAACCAGTTCCGGCACGATGCGATAATGCAGCGGGCTGGGATAGAGAAAAACTTCTGCACCAGTCAGCAACGGCGTGAACAGCCCCACCGTCAGGCCAAAAGAGTGGAACAGCGGCAGCGCTGACATAAAGCGATCGTCAGCAGTAAAGTCGGCAATAGTTTTAATTTGCTCGACGTTCGCCAGAATACTTTTGTGGCTGTGCACCACGCCTTTCGGGTGGCCTTCCGAGCCGGAGGTAAAGAGGATCACCGCCGCTTCTTCAGGCTGCTGTTTCACCTGTGCCAGGTGCGGAGCCAGCAGATGTGAAAAAATCCACAGCTTATCGCCAAAGGTCACATCGGCCTTCAGGTCTTCCAGGTACACCCAGCGCACCTGGGTGAGTTGTTCCGGCAGATGCCAGAGCTTACCTTTGTCGAGAAACTGGCGGGAGGTAAAAATAGTTTTGATTTCGGAGGCGGTAATGGCGCTGGTTAATCCTTTCACGCCCGCCGTGTAGTTCATCATCGCCGGAATACGTCGACGGGCAATGGCACCAAAAATCACGGCGGCGCTGATCCCCGCGTTCGGCAGCATCAGGCCAATCTTCTCGCCTTCTACGCTGTACTTTTCCAAAATGCGTGCGACAAACAGCGTTTTGGTCAGCAGCTTACGGTAGCTGTCCGGGATAAAATTAACGTCTTCAATGCAGTTTTTGCCGGCGCCAAAACGGTATTTCGCCGCCAGCAAAGATTCATATAACGTTTCACGCGGTCGCACGGCCATGCGCGCTTCCATCATAATCTGGTGCAGCATTTCACCGGCGATCTTACGACGCTCGCGTGCACGCGGCGCTTCCGGCATCGGTAGCCTGGTAGGAGGCAGGATGTGCAACTGAATGCGCGGGAAGAAGCGCCGTTTAACCAGACCTTTCAGGCGGCTGAAATAGCTCAGTTCCGCTCCCTCAATGCGTACAGGCACCACCGTCGCGCCCGATTTCGCAGCGACAAATCCGGCACCGTCATAGATTTTCATCAACGAACCGGTGGTCGAAATACGCCCTTCGGGGAAGATAACCACCGGACGGCCCTGCTCAACCAGACGTACCAGATGTTTAATTGACATTGGTTTGGTTGGGTCTAACGGTACGAAATCAATCAGCGGAGTGAGCCAGCGCATGTACCATTGCTGGCTGATCGAGGTGTAAACCGCAAAAACCGGGCGAATAGGTAAGAACAGCGCCAGCAGCATACCATCGATAAAAGAGACATGATTGGGAGTGATTAAGACGCGTTCTCCCCGTAGCGCACTGACATCACCCGTAAGGCGAACGCGGAAAAGCACGCGAAACAAATTACGAAAAAACCCGAATAGCATCTCAACTCCCTGTACCATCGATTATCTAAAGATGAATGGTGGCAGATTATACGAGTTGGGGGGTGGGCGCGACAGGTAAGTGGTGAGTAAACTCCGAAAAAAAACCTGCGCATCCGCGCAGGTCGGTGCAAGAGACAGGTACGAAGTGCGTACCGAATAATCTCACCAATCAATACCTCTGGGATCTTGATTGTGGTCGTCACCGCGCCGTTCCGCCAGTTGGAAAACGCAAAGGAATGAACCCAAGTGCAACGAGTTGTGTAAATTATCGGTTACTGTTACAGATACGCTGAACGCAAAAAAAAACCTGCGCATCTGCGCAGGCTGGTGTAAATCATGTGATCAACCCGAAAGTTGATTTCACCTATCAATACCTCTGGGATCTCAACTCTATCAATCCGCTCTCTCCCCTCACCAGCGAACAATCGCAACAGCACATCGCAAAGTGTAAGCAAAGGTTTTCATTTTCACTTTTCTGTCTTACTTCGCTCGTGTCCGCTCACATTTGCGACCTCCTGACGGGCAATCTGCTTGAACAGACAGCCGTTTTCCGTAACACTGGCGGGATGTAAGCGTTTACCCACAACAGGTACTATCATGGCGACCATAAAGGATGTAGCCCGACTAGCTGGTGTATCAGTCGCCACCGTTTCTCGAGTGATCAATGACTCCCCCAAAGCCAGCGAAGCATCGCGTCTGGCCGTAACGAGTGCAATGGAATCACTCAGCTACCACCCCAACGCCAACGCACGTGCGCTGGCACAACAATCTACTGAAACCGTCGGTCTGGTCGTAGGTGATGTGTCCGATCCATTCTTTGGGGCAATGGTTAAAGCTGTCGAGCAGGTGGCCTATAACACCGGTAATTTTTTACTGATTGGCAACGGCTACCACAACGAGCAAAAGGAACGTCAGGCGATTGAGCAGCTTATTCGCCACCGCTGCGCGGCCCTCGTGGTTCACGCTAAAATTATCCCGGATGCTGAGCTGGCATCATTGATGAAACAAATCCCCGGTATGGTACTGATCAACCGAATCTTACCGGGATTCGAACAACGCTGCGTTGCGCTGGACGATCGTTACGGTGCCTGGCTGGCAACCCGTCATCTTATTCAGCAGGGCCATACGCGCATCGGTTATCTGTGTTCCAACCACAGCATTTCAGATGCGGAAGACCGTTTGCAAGGCTATTACGACGCGCTGGCGGAAAGCAATATTCCGGTCAACGATCGACTGGTCACGTTTGGCGAGCCCGATGAAAGCGGCGGCGAGCAGGCAATGACTGAGCTGCTTGGGCGCGGCAAAAACTTCACGGCTATCGCCTGTTATAACGACTCAATGGCGGCGGGCGCGATGGGTGTGTTAAACGATAATAGCATTGATGTACCGGGCGAAATCTCGCTAATTGGTTTCGATGATGTACTGGTTTCACGCTACGTGCGTCCACGGCTGACGACGGTACGCTACCCGATCGTGACGATGGCAACCCAGGCCGCCGAGCTGGCGCTGGCGCTGGCCGAAAAACGCCCGATCCCGGATATCACTCACGTCTTTAACCCAACGCTGGTACGTCGGCATTCCGTTTCGGCGCTGACAGAGCCGGGAAATTCTTCGTCAAACGATTAATCAGGATTACGTCATGACAACGATGTTAGACGTTTCACGACATGCTGGCGTATCGAAAGCGACCGTTTCACGCGTACTTAATGGTACGGGGCAGGTTAAAGAAAGCACGCGCCAGAAAGTCTTCAAAGCCATGCAGGCATTAGATTATCGGCCTAATTTTTTAGCGCGCTCACTGGCAAACCGCACCAGCAACAGCATTGGTTTAGTGGTGTCTACATTTGATGGATTCTACTTTGGTCGTTTGCTGCAACAGGCATCGCGCCAGACGGAGTCTCACGGCAAACAGCTGATTGTCACCGACGGCCATGACACACCAGAGCGTGAGCAGGAAGCCGTTCAAATGTTGGCCGACCGACAGTGCGACGCCATTATTCTCTACACCCGCTACATGAGCGAAAAAGCGATTATGTCGCTGATGACCCGCATTGATATGCCATTGCTGGTCATTAACCGCGACGTCAGCCAGGCTCGCGACCGCGCGATTTTCTTTGAACAGGAAGACGCGGCGTTTCAGGCAGTCGATTACCTCATCTCGCAAGGACATCGTGATATTGCCTGCATCACTGTACCCGGCCATACGCCAACCGGTAAATCTCGGTTGATGGGATATCGTAAAGCGCTGGAAAAAAACGGTATTCCCTGGGAACCCACCAGGGTCAAATACGGCGATTCAACGATGACCAGGGGCTATGAAGCCTGTCGTGAACTGTTGGATGAAGGGGTAATATTCAGTGCGCTGTTCGCCTGTAACGATGACATGGCGTTAGGTGCATCAAAAGCATTACATCAGGCTGGACTCAAGATCCCCGAGGACGTTTCGTTGTTTGGTTTTGATGATGCGCCCAGCGCGAAATGGCTGGAGCCAGGACTCTCTACTGTCTATCTGCCGATTGATACCATGATAACCACGGCAATCGATCAGGCTATTCGTCTGGCTAATGACGAAAATGTAGACCCCATTCCACCGTTTACGGGCACGCTGGTGTTGCGGGAATCGGTGACGGCAGGGCCGTATTATAAGTAATTCGTAATCAGATGCCGGATGGCGGCGCAAGCGCCTTATCCGGCCTACTGACTCCACAGGCCCAATACGTGCAGCGCCATCAGGCCTGCAATCAGATAAGCTCCAGCGCTAACAGCTCTTCAATGGTCTGACGACGACGAATCAATCGCGCCACGCCGTTATCAAACAGCACTTCCGGTAGCAGCGGGCGACTATTGTAGTTCGATGACATCGACGCGCCATACGCACCGGTATCATGCAATACCAGATAATCTCCCGGCACTACCGCAGGTAATAGACGGGTTTCGACTTTGCCACCTTCCTGTTGGGTAAAAACATCGCCCGATTCGCAGAGCGGACCGGCAACCACCGTCTCAATCTGCGCCGCATTTTCCAGCGAGCGGCCATCCCCGGCCAGTGCGGAGATATGGTGATAGCTGCCGTACATTGCTGGCCGCATCAGATCGTTAAAGCCAGCGTCGATCAACACGAAGTGACGACTGCCCATCTCTTTCACACTGCGCACTTGCGCCACCAGAACACCCGCTTCCGCTACCAGAAAGCGTCCTGGCTCGATCTCAAGCTTCACCGGATGCCCCAAATGTTTGGCGATTTGATCGCGTGCCGCGCTCCACAAACCAAAGTAGTGATCGGTGTTGATCGCCTCTTCTCCTTCGCGATACGGGATCGACAAACCTCCGCCCGCAGATATAGCGTCCAGATCCTGACCTAATTCAACAACCTGACGCACCATCGCGCCACACACTTGCTCCAGATGGCCGTAGTCCACACCGGAACCTATATGCATGTGAATGCCCACCAGTTTCAGCTGATAACGCTGAATAACCTCCAGCGCCGCCGGAAGTGAGGTGTACCAGATACCGTGCTTGCTGTTCTCGCCGCCGGTATTGGTTTTCTGGCTGTGCCCGTGACCAAAACCTGGGTTGACGCGCAGCCATACACGATGCCCTGGCGAAACCTGACCCAGCTGTTCCAGCATATCAACCGACCCGGCATTTACTGGAATACGTAGCTCATGCACCCGGGCCAGTGTCGCCTGGTCAATCATATCGGCGGTAAAGACGATCTCATCGTTCCCCGGCTCGAAACCTGCCACCAGCGCACGTTCAATCTCACCAAGCGAGACTGAATCCACCTTCACGCCCTGCTCACGCATCAGACGCAAAATATGAATATTCGAGCAGGCCTTTTGGGCAAAACGCACCACATCAAACTGACTCAGTTTGGCTATCTGCGCGCGGATAATCTGCGCATCGTAAACCCATACCGGACAGCCGAATTCGGCGGGTAGACGCAGCAGGTTATCCGCGGTCAGGTCAGTATCAGTGCTGTTGAGTGGACGTGGCATGGTGTGCTCCGGTATTGACTTTTTTATGATTACGCCACAGCACGAAGAGAATAAAAAATATCGTTTTATCGCGAGTCTATGCAAAAATGATATGGGATGTTTATTTGAGGATCGCCAATGCCCGCCGTTAACTTACGCCACATTGAAATTTTTCACGCCATTATGACAGCAGGCAATCTGACGGAAGCCGCACGGATGCTGCATACGTCGCAGCCTACCGTCAGTCGCGAACTGGCAAGATTTGAAAAAGTTTTGGGGTTAACACTGTTCGAACGTACGCGAGGCCGGCTGCATCCTACAGTGCAAGGTCTACGCCTGTTTGAAGAGGTGCAGCGATCCTGGTATGGCCTGGACCGGATCGTCAGCGCCGCCGAAAGCCTGCGTGAATTTCGTCAGGGTGAGTTGTCGATTGTCTGCCTGCCAGTGTTCTCACAGTCCTTTTTACCCCCGTTGCTGCAACCCTTCCTCACCCGCTACCCACAGGTTAACATTCAGATTGTGCCGCAGGAGTCACCGTTGCTGGAGGAGTGGCTATCAGCACAACGTCATGATCTCGGGTTAACAGAGACCCTGCATACCCCCGCCGGGACTAAACGCACTGAATTACTGTCGCTGGATGAAGTTTGCGTACTGCCGCAGGGACATCCGCTAACCGGGAAAGCCGTATTAACACCGCAAGATTTCCAGGGGGAAAACTATATCAGCCTGTCGCGCACCGACAGCTATCGCCAGTTGCTGGATACCCTGTTTAATGATCATCAGGTCAAGCGCCGAATGGTAATAGAAACGCACAGTGCCGCATCAATTTGTGCGATGGTACGTGCCGGCGTGGGGATCTCAGTAGTGAACCCGCTGACCGCCCTGGATTACGCAGGCAGCGGGATTGCAATCCGCCGTTTTAGTGTTTCGGTGCCTTTTACCGTCAGCCTCATTCATCCATTGCATCGCCCGGCATCCGCGCTGGTTGATGCTTTTACGGCACATTTACAGGCCCATCTCCACCGGCTTACCGATCCGCTGGATGCTATTTTGCAGTCTCAGGTGAAAGCATAAACGTCACGGCATCCTGCGCATGGATCGCCGCGGTATCGAACACCGGCAACGGGCTCATTTCGGTGGGAACCAGCAGGCCAATTTCGGTGCAGCCGAAGATCACCCCTTGTGCCCCCTGACGAGCCAGTCGCTCAATCACCTTCAGGTAATACTCGCGGGAAGTTTCGCTAAATTCACCAAGGCACAGTTCTTCGAAAATAATCTGGTTTATTTTCTGTCGGTCGTTAGCGTCAGGGATTAGCGTGCTAATGCCAAATTCGGTCTGTAAACGCCCACGATAGAAATCCTGTTCCATAGTGTAACGCGTGCCCAACAGCGCGACGTTACTCATCTTCTGCTGTTGTATGGCCCGCCCTGTTGCATCGGCAATGTGCAAAAACGGGACATCGCAGGCCGTTTCAATGGCCTCGGCCACTTTATGCATGGTGTTGGTACACAGCACAATCCCCTCAGCACCCGCTTGCTGTAACCCCACCGCAGCCTGCGCCAGGATCTCCCCTGCCCGCAGCCAGTCACCGTTCGACTGACAAGCTTCAATCTCATGGAAATCGACGCTGTGCAGCAGAATTTTCGCAGAATGCAGACCGCCCAGACTCTGCTTAACCCCTTCATTAATCAGACGATAATAGGGAATAGTGGATTCCCAGCTCATTCCGCCTAACAGACCGATCGTTTTCATTATTTGTCCTTATTCGTGGTTGTCCTCCCAGTGAATCAAAGATGTGATCAACTTTCCACATCTGTCGGCGCACATTTCCTTTTTTTATTTTCTGATATAAATTTAATGAAATAATGTTTCATTAAATTACGAGAATACCGAATGTTTATTTTTCATAAAGAAACCACGCTTGAAGATCTGGGTAACGGCGTTACCCGGCGTATTCTGGCTCACGATGGCAAAATGATGGCCGTGGAAGTTAATTTCGAGCAGGGCGCAGTAGGCCCGATGCACAACCACCCGCATGAACAACTCACGTACGTTTTATCGGGTGAGTTTGAATTTACGATTGGAGAAGAAAAGCATATCGTCAGTGCAGGAGACACCCTGTACAAGCAACCCAATATCATGCACGGCTGCGTCTGTTTAAAGCCAGGGACATTACTTGATACCTTCACCCCGGTGCGCGAAGACTTCCTGCAGGCGTAATCTCTCTATTCTCAAACCCTGTTATACAAAAACGCCGGGTATCGCTTACGCTTACCCGGCCTGCACGAGACGTCATCCGACACTGCGTCTCAATATTTACACCCCAATATCTCTTAACTTCTCGCCAGCCATCAGCTTACGTTCGATATGCTCAAGCGTAACGTTTTTGGTTTCGGGAATAAGCCAGAAAGTAATACCAATAAATACGACGTTCAGTGCGGTATAAAGCCAGAACGTACCCGCAGCGCCAATACTGTCGAGCAATGTCAGGAAGGTTGCGCCGATAATCATGTTCGACACCCAGTTAGTGGTGGTGGAACAGGTGATGCCAAAATCGCGACATTTCAGCGGCTGAATCTCAGAACACAGGATCCACACCACCGGTGCGGCGCTCATTGCATAACCGGCGATACACATCATAGTCATGCCGACTGACAGCCAGGAAAGTCCACTGGATGCAGTGCCGTTATCAAACTGCATCAGGCAATAGCCGAGGACCAGGGTCCCAATAGCCATCACGCTGAAACCAATTTTCAGTGCCGGTTTGCGTCCGGCTTTATCTACTGTAAAAACAGCAATAAAAGTCGCGAACATAAAGGTTAAGCCAACGACTAACGTCGCAATCATCTGCTGTTCAGTCGTGGTAAAACCGGCCATTTTAAAAATACGTGGAGCGTAGTACATAATGATGTTCATCCCGGTGAACTGCTGCATTGCCTGCAACAACATTCCGAGGAAAACCGCGCGCCGTACGTTACGGTTAATTTTAAACAGCGCCCAACCGCCCTGCTTCAGCTTCAGACTTTCACGAATTTCGTTCAGCTCATCACGGGCCTTTTCTGACGTATCACGCAACATGCGTAATACTTCTTCTGCTTCAATATGGCGGCCTTTCTCTGCCAGCCAGCGCGGGCTGTTAGGCAGGAAAACGACCAGAACAATCAGCAACACCGCCGGGAGCGCCAATACACCAAGCATAGCGCGCCAGTTACCGCTGTAGCTAAACGCGGTATCGGATAAAAAGGCCAGCACAATGCCCAACGTTACCATCAGTTGATACATACTGATCATCTTGCCACGCACATTCTCACTGGCCATTTCGGACAAATAGAGTGGCGCAGTGTAGGAGGCGATACCTACGGCAACGCCCAGTACCACGCGGGCAAAAATGAGCATTTCCACGCTGGAAGCAAATGCTGATCCCAGAGAACCGACGACAAACAGGATCGCCCCGGCCATCAGGCTGTATTTGCGCCCCAGTCGGAATGACAACCAGCCGTTAAACAGCGCACCAATTGCCGCCCCCAGCATCATACTGCTCACCACCCACTCCTGCAGACGGCTGGTCAATACAAAGTGATCGGTGATAAAAGGTAACGCACCGGCAATTACGCCGATATCGAGGCCAAATAACAACCCTGCGACAGCCGCAGAAATAGAGACAAACAAATTCATACGTCGCGTATCGCGCTGCGTACGCGGTGTTAAAGCAGCTTCATGATTAATTGAGACCATTTTTTCCTGCCAGATACAGAGTAAGCCATGTCGATGAAAGTAAGGGATCCCTTGCAGGAAGCGTCAGGCGGGAAACGGCAAAAACATGGATGAAATTGCTGCACCACATCGTTATGTGATGGATATTCCAATTTTAAAATTTACCGCTAATTACTCAATTAAATTTAATGCACTGATATTAAAGAGTTTTAATTATTATCAATCCATACATATAAAATTATGTATGGATTAATTTATGAACAGAATATGGATTAAAATAATTTAAAACCAAAAAAAACCCTGCCATGGGCAGGGTTTGTTGATGCTGGACGGTAAATTAACGCGCCAGCCAACCACCGTCGACCGCAACGGTATAACCGTTAATGTAGTCAGATGCGCTGGACGCCAGGAACACAACAGGCCCCATCAGATCGCCTGGCAGCCCCCAACGGCCCGCCGGAATACGATCGAGAATTTCGGCGCTACGCTGCTCATCAGCACGCAGCTGCTGCGTGTTATTAGTTGCCATGTAACCCGGCGCGATCGCATTCACGTTGATGTTATGTTTCGCCCACTCGTTGGCCATCAGACGCGTCACGCCCATTACGCCGCTTTTTGACGCGGTGTAAGACGGAACACGGATGCCGCCCTGGAAGGAGAGCATAGAGGCAATATTAATAATTTTACCGCCGTTACCCTGGGCAATGAAGTGCTTCGCCGCCGCCTGAGACATGAAGAACACGCTCTTAATGTTCAGGTTCATCACGTCGTCCCAGTCTTTTTCGCTGAAGTCGATAGCATCTTCACGACGGATAAGACCGGCGTTGTTCACCAGAATGTCGATATGACCGAATTCTGCAACCGCACGCTCCAGCAGTGCCGGGATGCCGTCAATCTGACGCAGGTCGGCGGTCAGGCTTAAAAAACGGCGGCCCAGTGCGGTAACACGTTCGATGGTTTCAGTCGGCTCAACAATGTTGATACCCACGATATCACAACCTGCTTCCGCCAGCCCCAGCGCCATCCCCTGACCCAAACCGGTGTCACACCCCGTCACAACGGCGACTTTACCTTCAAGAGAGAATGCATTCAAAATCATTGTAAATCCTTATTTTTTATAATGCCCGTCACAGACAGGCTGAGTAGCCGCCCGCGACTAGCGCAGATCTTTGACTGCAACGTGGTCCATATCATCAAAGACCTGATTTTCGCCAACCATACCCCAAATGAAGGTATAGGCTTTCGTACCAACGCCAGAGTGGATAGACCAGCTAGGGGAAATTACCGCCTGCTCATTGTGCATCACGATATGACGCGTTTCCTGAGGCTGCCCCATCATGTGGAAGACACAGGTGTCTTCTTCCATATTGAAGTAGAAATAGACTTCCATACGGCGTTCATGGGTATGGCACGGCATGGTGTTCCACAGGTTGCCTGGTGCCAGTTCGGTCAGGCCCATGCTCAGTTGGCAGGTTTCCAGTACATCCGGCACAAAATACTTGTTGATGGTACGGCGGTTACTCGTGAGATCATCACCCAACGTCACTGGCGCAACGTCGGCAGGGGTCACTTTTTTGGTTGGATACGTCATGTGTGCCGGCGCGCAGTTATAATAGAACTTAGCTGGTTTTGCCGGGTCAATGCTTGCAAAAACAACTTCTTTTGCCCCTTTACCAACATACAGCGCATCGCGATGACCAATTTCATAGCACTGCCCGTCAACAGTAATAGTGCCCGGTCCACCGATGTTGATCACGCCTAGCTCACGACGCTCCAGGAAGTAGGTTACGCCCAGTTGCTTACCCACTTCGCCACCCACAGAGACGGTTTTGGCCACGGGCATAATGCCGCCAACAATGATGCGGTCGATGTGGCTGTAAACCATGGTGTATTCGTCAGCAACAAACACGTCTTCTACCAAAAACTCATTACGCAGCGCCTGGGTATCCAGGGTTTTGGCATGCGCACTATGGATGCTTTGTCTTACGTCCACATTTACCTCCAGTGATAAATTGACCGTGAATTCTTGAGCGATAGCAAAACGCCGTTCCGTTTTACCTAATGCGTTCATGATATCCCTCCCGGAACGGGTTTTCAATTATAACTAAAACGATGTTTCACTTTTTCCGCATCTTATTATCAAAAGTGTAATTGCGATCACGCTAACCTGGATAATCTGGCAAATTCGCGCCAAAGAAAATAAATAAAAACCAAATAAAACAATTTATTATAAAAAACCAGTAGCGCGTAGCTGATAAAAGGTAAACGTAGCGTTGTGAAAAAACAGCCCTGCTGAAGAGGAATTCACACACCTTTTCTTACAAAGTGCGTTGTCAATCACACGAAATGAAACGGTGTTTTGATAAGTTAGCATTGTTGTAGAGTGGATGTTTCTGTAACTGGCCTTGCCCTCCTTGTGGAGGGCTTTTTTACATGAACAGGGACTGCGCGGTTGTGGTGTATCTGACGGGGGATTTTAAAGACTTAATCACGTTCGATGGCAAGTGCGACGCCCTGGCCACCACCGATGCACAGCGTTGCCAGGCCTTTGTGCGCCCGACGTTTAACCATTTCGTGAACCAGCGAAACCAGAATACGACAGCCGGACGCCCCAATTGGGTGGCCGAGCGCAATGGCTCCACCGTTCACATTCACCCGACGCTCATCCCATTCCAGCATTTTTCCAACGGATAATGCCTGTGCGGCGAAGGCTTCGTTAGCTTCGATAAGATCAACATCCGCCAGTTGCCAGCCGACGCGTTCAAGGCAGCGACGCGTCGCGTAAACCGGCGCAATGCCCATTAGTGCGGGGTCAACGCCGACACTGGCAAAAGCGCGAATACGGGCCAGCACGGGTAAATTCAGCGCCTGCGCCTTGGCTTCACTCATCATCATCACGGCAGCGGCGCCATCGTTGATCGATGATGCATTACCCGCCGTTACGGAACCAAACCTGTCAAAGGTAGGGTCCAGACGCGCCAGCCCTTCGGCGCTGGCATCGGTACGCGGCTGCTCATCGGTATCCACCACGAACGATTGCCCGTTACGCTGCGTCACCACCGGCACGATCTCATCTTTAAAGCGCCCGGCATCGATTGCCATCCGTGCTTTATGCTGCGAGTGAAGCGCGTAGGCATCCTGTAATTCACGGCTGATACCGTATTCCCGCGCCAGGTTTTCTGCGGTGACGCCCATATGATAATCGTTGAAGGCATCCCACAGCCCGTCATGCACCAGACTGTCCACCAGTTGGCTATTTCCCAGTTGCGCCCCGGTACGGCTGTCAGTCAGGACATGCGGCGCGCGGCTCATATTCTCTTGCCCACCAGCAATCACAATGTCGGCTTCGCCACACTGGATCGCCTGCGTCGCCAGATGCAGCGCTTTCAGGCCCGAGCCACACACATCATTAATGGTAATAGCGGAAACGGTGTTGGGTAATCCACCATTGATAGCAGACTGGCGCGCCGGGTTCTGTCCGGCCCCCGCAGTGAGAACCTGACCAAGGATCACTTCATCAACAGCGTGAACATCCACGCCAGTGCGTTCCATTAACGCCCTGACCACCATACTGCCGAGTTCAACGGCAGAGTGACGCGCCAGCGTTCCCTGGAAACAGCCAATCGGTGTCCTCAACGCCCCCACTATCACAACCTCTTTCATCGCCACCTCAGCGCAAAATAACAGCGTCATAGTAGATGATTGTTAAGAATAGTTATCTGAGTTGTTTAAAAAATGGTGATTTTTATCACAAAGGAAATGGGTATCATTTATCTGCCATCGTGATGCCACCTTGCTGTAAATGATCGCGTAGCCAGCTTCCCGCCACCCCTGGCGGTGATTTCTTATTCCACAGCAGGTCGATCGAGATAGCCTTTGGCCAGCCGGGGACCTTCAGTTGCACCAGCGGTTTTTCCGCGGCAAATTCTTCCACCAGCGCGCAAGGCAGCGCACACCAGCCAAATCCCTGTACCGCCATACTCAGCAATAGTAAATAGTTGGGAGCAGACCATACGGGACCGCGCGCCACGTTGGTGCCGCTTTCCAGATAAGTATTCAGACGCAGTTCACGCCAGGTGTGCAGTTGCTCCCACTGCATTTTTTCCTGCGCCGCCAGCGGATGCGAAGCCGCAACGTACAATCCCATCCAGGTTTGCATCGGCAGGCGCGTTACCCCCATATCCGTGGGGTAATCCTCTCGTGCTTCAATCAAACCAACCTGCGCGCGCCCCTTTTGCAGCAGATCGATCACATCCTCATCTTCGCCTATCAGACATTCAAATTCGGTATGTGGGAACAATCGGTCAAACTGCACCATCAATTCTTCCAGCACATCCGGGTGTAGGGTGTCTGAAAGCACAAAGGTCAGACGCGCTTCCGTTTCACCCGACAGCGAAATCGCCGCTTCGTCCAGCCGATCGCTCGCCGACAGAATCGCCTGCACATAACCGAGCACCCGCTTACCTTGTTCAGTGAGCGTTGGCTGACGTGAAGTGCGGTCAAACAGTGCAAAACCGAGATCGGCTTCCAGGTTGGCTATCGCCGTACTGATGGTGGACTGACTTTTACGTAACCGCCGCGCCGCCGCAGAAAAAGAGCCGCAGGACACGGTCTCAACAAATGCCATTAATGCCTCAGGAGAGTAGCGCATAAAGTATCTACTTTATCGATGGATTCTATCTTTTAGATATCACATAAAACGATAAAATTGCCACCATTCCGTTATCCGGGCATCAAAGAAGGTTTTACGTTATGCAACACGATACAATCCAGCGCCGCTCGTTAGTGGAGCGCATTTTTCATGCTGTCTGTTTTGAGGGCATTGCGACTGCTATTCTCGCACCAACCACCGCATGGTTGATGCAGCGCTCGGTACTGGAAATGGGCGGGCTGACCATTCTGCTGGCAACGACAGCAATGATCTGGAATATCATTTATAACGCCCTGTTTGACCGCTTTTGGCCGTCGCATCAGGTCAAACGTACGGCTAAAGTCCGCGCATTTCACGCCTTAGGTTTCGAGAGTGGTTTTATCGTCATCGGGGTAAGCATCGTGGCGTATGTACTGAACGTTAGCCTGCTTCAGGCATTCACGCTGGAAATAGGTTTCTTCCTGTTCTTCCTGCCATACACCATGTTCTATAACTGGACTTATGACACATTGCGCGAGCGCGTAATGAAGCGTCGTCAGCAGCGCGTTACTGCCTGATAATTCAAAGAATAGTCGGAATTTTCTCAATTCCGGCTATTCATCCATTCACCAGCCCACTTGTTCACACCTCCCCCAGCCCCTCTCATTTGTGGTAAATTGCGCTTCTTTTTGTTTATTTTATAGTTGATACGTTCAAATAATGTCGAAATTTTGGTCAAAAGAAGAGACTCTCTGGAGCTTCGCACTATATGGGACTGCCGTCGGCGCAGGAACCCTTTTCCTCCCCATCCAGCTGGGTTCTGCGGGTGCGGTGGTGCTGTTTATCACCGCGCTCGTCGCCTGGCCTTTAACCTACTGGCCGCACAAGGCGCTGTGCCAGTTTATCCTGTCATCAAAAACCTCCGCAGGTGAAGGAATCACCGGTGCAGTCACCCACTATTACGGCAAGAAGATAGGCAGCCTGATTACCACCCTCTATTTTGTTGCCTTCTTTGTGGTGGTGCTGATCTACGCTGTCGCGATCACCAATTCACTCACCGAGCAGCTGGCAAAACATATCGAGATAGATCTTCGCGTGCGTATGCTGGTCAGTCTGGGCGTGGTGCTGGTACTGAATTTAATTTTCCTGATGGGTCGCCAGGCTACCATCCGGGTGATGGGCTTTCTGGTATTCCCACTGATCGCGTACTTTCTGTTTCTCTCGCTGTACCTGACCGGCAGTTGGCAGCCGACGTTACTCACCGGCCAGATGTCTTTCGATCAGCACACGCTGCATCAGGTATGGATCTCTATCCCCGTGATGGTTTTCGCTTTTAGCCATACGCCCATTATCTCCACGTTTGCCATCGACAGACGCGAGAAATACGGCGAGCAGGCCATGGGTAAATGCAAAAAAATCATGAAGGTCGCCTACGTCATCATCTGCCTGAGCGTACTGTTTTTCGTCTTCAGCTGTCTGCTTTCTATTCCGGCGAACTACATTGAAGATGCCAAACATGAGGGCGTAACCATCCTTTCGGCGCTGTCGATGATGCCCAACGCACCAGCGTGGTTGTCGATTTCCGGGATTATCGTTGCCGTGGTGGCGATGTCAAAATCGTTCCTCGGCACCTACTTTGGCGTAATTGAAGGGGCGACAGAAGTCGTAAAAACGTCGCTGCATCAGGTCGGCGTGAAGAAAAGCCGGGCCTTTAACCGCGCCCTGTCCATCATGTTGGTCTCGGCTATCACGTTTATCATTTGCTGCATTAACCCTAATGCAATTTCAATGATTTACGCGATCAGTGGTCCGCTCATCGCCATGATTCTTTTCATCATGCCGACACTGTCTACTTATTTGCTTCCTGCGCTGAAGCCGTACCGTTCAGTGGGTAATTTGATCACCCTGATTGTCGGTCTGTTGTGCGTATCCGTGATGTTTTTTGGCTAAATGACGTTATCAACGGCTCATTCATCAGTGCGTGGATGAGCCGCACTCCGCCTTACTTGATGTAAGAATCCAGTACCTTCAGGACAACGTCCAAATCCTCTTCACGTTTAATTTCATCTCCCTGATGCACAATATGCTCGGTCAGATGGCCTTTAATCACCTCACGCATTAATCCGTTTACCGCACCGCGGATCGCCGCAATTTGCTGCAATACAGCCGCGCATTCATGCGGTTCATCCAGCATGGTTTTCAACGCCACTACCTGTCCCTGAATCTTACTGGCACGGGCTTTGAGCTTTTGTTTGTCGCGGATCGTATGTGACATAACATTACCTTAATTAACGTAAATCTGTAGCGACAATACCATCGACATTCTACTGGGGGGTAGTATTTGATACTGGGGGGGAGTAGAATCAGGCAAAATTAGACAACTAAGAATCATTCTCATGGGTGAATTTTCTACGCTTCTTCTGCAAGGCAACGCCTGGTTCTTCATTCCCAGTGCAATTTTATTGGGGGTGTTACACGGCCTGGAACCGGGACATTCCAAGACAATGATGGCGGCGTTTATTATCGCCATAAAGGGGACTATCAAGCAGGCGGTGATGCTGGGGCTGGCGGCGACCCTGTCGCATACGGCCATAGTATGGTTGATTGCACTCGGCGGAATGTATATCAGCAAAGCGTTCACAGCCCAGGCTGTCGAACCCTGGCTACAGTTTGTCTCTGCGATCATTATCTTGGGCACTGCATTCTGGATGTTCTGGCGGACATGGCAAGGCGAGCAGAACTGGCTGACCCAGACACATCACGACCATCATCATGATCACGACCATGACCACGATCACGATCACCACCATCATCACGAACATGACCACGACCATGATCATCACCATGCTGCGCTGGCCGGGCTTAGCGAAGATTCGAAAGAGTATCAGGACGCGCATGAACGCGCACATGCCAACGATATCCAGCGCCGTTTTCAGGGTAAAGAGGTGACCAATGGGCAAATTTTACTGTTTGGCCTGACCGGTGGACTGATCCCGTGCCCGGCCGCCATTACGGTATTGCTGATCTGCATCCAGCTCAAAGCCTTTACGCTGGGGGCAACGATGGTACTGTGCTTTAGCCTCGGACTGGCGATAACGCTGGTAACGGTAGGGGTTGGCGCGGCTATCAGCGTACAACAGGCTGCGAAACGCTGGAGCGGATTTAACACACTGGCGCGCAAAGCCCCCTATTTTTCCAGCGTACTCATCGGCATGGTCGGCGTATATATGGGGATTCACGGCTATATGGGGATCGTAGGGTAAAGACAGTGCGCAGCGACGTTTGTCGCTGCGCGTGTAACAAGACTAGCTTGCGACGCTTCCCCACACTAATTGCCCTTTGTGGAAGGTCGCAGTGCGAGGGGAAATCCTCGCGACCGCTTCCGCAGAGCAGGACGCATCGACCAGCACAAAACTTGCATCATCCTGTGCTTTCGGCCAGACGCGTTCGCCTTTATCGTTGAGCGGCAGCACATCGCCAGTGGCGAGGAACAGCGCCCGCGACAGGTTGAGTTCGTTCGGGCGAATATACAGCTGAGCATACAGATTGGCTTTCTCCAGCATGTCCCCCAGCCCATACGGCGACCAGTGGTCAATCACGCTGTCGGTGCCGGTAATCACCTCCACGCCTTTATCACGCAGCTGTTTCAACGGCATGTGCATCGCGCCAATCGGCACCGTCGAGGCAATGGTAATCTGCTGCGCCGCCATACGGGTTGCCAACGCATCAACCTGCTGTTCGTTCAGCGTTGCCAATGCGAAAGCATGGCTGATGGTCAGTTTGCCTTTCAGTTGCGGGGTTTTCTCTACCGTTTCCACCATGTAATTTACCGCCGCCACGCCTGCCGGGCTGGTTTCATGCAGATGGATATCCACGCCTTTGTTGTAATCCAGCGCAATCTGGAACATGGTGTCGAGGGATTTCTCCATCGCGCCGTCCACGCTGGTCGGATCCAGCCCCCCCACATAATGTGCGCCAGCCTGCATTGCTTCACGCATCAACGGCTCGGATTTCGATAACAACAATCCATGCTGGGGAAACGCCACAATTTCACAGGCAAACCCCGGCTGACGACGCGCCAGTACCGCCTGCAGATTCTCCAGATTTTTCAACCCGGAAACCGGCTCAATATTGCAGTGGCTGCGGGCAATCGATGTCCCTTTTGATTGCAGCAGGTCGATAAGCTTTTCCGCACGCTCTTGCGTATACGGCTGCAGTTCAGGCAGCAGCTTTTGCTCCAGGCGGATCATATCCTGAATGGTGGTACCCGCCGGACGATTCAGTGAACGCCACGGGCCGCCATAAAACGTTTTATCCAGATGGATGTGCATGTCGCGCATGGCAGGCAGCATCAACTTTCCTCCCGCATCGTAGTGCGGCAGCGTCGCATCCGGATGCTGCTTATTCTCGTGCAGCGCAACAATCTTCCCGTCCTGAATTTCGACGGTCTGCAGTGCAGTACGGGTATGTACCACCACGGCATTTTCGTAATCAAATCCCGCTTCCAGCAGAACGTTATCGAGGTAGTAGTGTTTATCGTTAATCGTCATGGTGTTCTTCGCCCCGCAGGCTGTCCCGACAGGATTAGCAGCATACGCGACTGGTGCCACTGCGCCAAACAGCGCAGCAGCAGTGACCATTTTTCCGCTCTGACTTAAAAATTCGCGGCGGCTGTTACTTTCCTTCATTCGCATCTCCTCTCAGGAATGGACAATGTGGGTACCCGTTTCACCGCGCAGTGCGGCAGGCAGGCATTCCGGCGTGGTGATGATCACCCGCTTACCGCCACGTGCCAGGAACGTCAGGCTGGCGATAATTTTGGGTAACATGCTGCCTGGCGGGAAGTGCCCTTCCTGCATGTAGCGGGTCATTGTCGCCATATCCACTGTATCCAGCGCCTGCTGGTTGGGCTTGCCGAAGTGAATACACACTTTCTCTACGCCAGTGGTGATCACCAGGATGTCGGCGCGGATCTCCTGCGCCAGCAGCGCAGTAGAGAGATCTTTATCAATCACCGCGTCCACACTCTGGTAATCTCCCTGATCGCTACGCACCACCGGGATCCCGCCGCCACCTGCACCTATCACCACAAAACCTTGCTGAGTCAGCGTTTTGATGGCCTCTGCTTCAACAATACGTTTTGGCTCAGGGGAGGCAACAACCCGCCGGTAGCCGCGCCCGGAATCCTCAACAAACCGCCAGCCAGGATTAACCCGCAGCAGCTCGTCACGCTGCGCTTCACTGAAGAATGCGCCGATAGGCTTGGTTGGATTCGCAAACCCTGGATCGTTCTTATCGACTTCTACCTGCGTAACCACCGTCACTGCTTTCTGCTCACCGCGTCGCGCCAGACGGTTATTCAGCGCCTGTTGGATCAGGTAGCCAATACCGCCCTGAGTATCAGCGACGCAGTTTGCCAGCGGAGTGAGCGGCAAACCTTCGCGTTCGTGCGCGATTTCAGCACGCCGTAGATCCAGCCCCACCTGCGGCCCGTTACCGTGTGTCAGCACAATGTTGTAGTCCGATGCCAACATCTCCAGCACCGTGTCCGCCACCGCTTTTACCGCTTCAGCCTGGTGCTCAATAGACTGGCTGGCGTTATCTTTGATAATGCTGTTGCCGCCAATGGCAACGACCACAAGTTCTTTCATCGTATTTTCTTCCGCTTGCAGGCGATTCAGGTCGTTTTCGTCGGTTCCTGCTCAGGTGCAGTAGCCGCTTCACGACTGTCGAGAATATGTTTGACGACAAACATGCCGCTCATCATCAGGTAGGCCACAACAAACATCATCGAGCTGCCTTCTGCAAAACCCACTGCCGGGGAGTGAATCACACCAAACAGCGACAGCAGTGCACCGAAGGCGGCGGCAATCGCCCCACGTAACGGCTTGTTCATGATGGCGAAGATAGCGACACAGCCCCACAGCATACTGGCCAGCGGCGCACCGCTTCCCAGATGCACCAGCCCGTCGTAGTACACGCCTTTACTGTGCAGCAGATCACTGCCCAGTTTCCCCGCAGAGGTTCCGGCGGCCCCCATCACGCTGTTAACGATGGTCAACGCCCAGTTGGCAATCCACGGGAACAGACAGATGAAGATGACGGGAACCTCGACTTTGGGCGTTTCTCGCACCACCTGGTTGGCAGTCACCACGCCGATAAATACCAGAATCGGCACTATCGCGGTCATCGGAATAATGGCGAGCATAAACGCGCCCAGCCCAAACAGCGGTACCAGAAACATGGTGATACCAGATGCCAGGGTATAACCGATGCTGGCGCCCATGGCTTTCCAGCCCGCATGCCCGACATACACGGTGACCGGGAACGGGTTGCCCAACATGCAGCCAAGCATGGAGGCAAAACCGTTCGCCATCATAACTTTACGCGTGTTGTACTCATCACCCGCGGCGTGCGCACTTTCAATGTTCTCAAGGTCAAAAATATAGTTCGCCAGACCCAGCGGAACCGCAGAAGCCAGGTACGGCAGCGCATGCGGTAATCCTTGCAGGAAGCTGTCGACGTGAATTTCCGGCGGGTTGAAGCCAAAAGAGGACATCGATGCTTTGATCGCTTCCGGGCTTTGCAAACCGGAGATCCATGCCAGGGCTGTACCGGCAATCAGCAACAGCAAACCGGTCGGAATGCGGGAAAAAATCGGTTTCTTACCGAACCAGTTGATGAAAATCAGCAACAGGACGATGAAAGAAACGGTCGGCGCTTCAAACGCCTGCAGCATCGGGTTCATCGCCAGCAGCAGCAGACCCAGACCGGATAAACAGGAGAGCAGTACCGTGCGCGGGATCATTTTGCGAATGGTCTCACCAAGGAAAGAACCGCCCACCAGGATCAACGCTTCGACAAAACACCACACCAGCGCTATCTGGATGGCGAAGTTAGCATCTTTGGTTTGCTGATAAACCGGCATCAGCACCAGGAACGTCACGGTAAAGATTGACGGTGCGCTGGGACCGGACGGTAACGCCGTCACATCATTACGGCCGGTGTGTTTTGCCATCTGCAAACCAAACCAGGCGTAGCAGATACTGGCCACCAGCACCGCCAGACCAAAGGCAGGCGCAATGCGGCCATAGACAATTTCAGTCGGGATGCCAACAACAAAAATGAGCAGTCCCATCATTGTCAGCAGGTTAGTCAGGTTGTTGGTCATCAGCCCAAAGTAAGCCGCCCAGTCACCCCGTTTCCATTCTAGTTTTATGCTGTTCATGGAATATCCTTTACAGGTTAAGCATCGTTTGCGATCGCGGAGATCGCCCAGCCCTGCAGGTAAGCAACGTTTTTCGCTTCGCTACCGTGGGGCTAACGGTGTTAGCCCCGGTTATTGTTATCAGCAGTAGCGGTCACGCCAGTTGAGGATCGCCTTTTCAAAACAGGCGAACGGCGGATGTACGATCCCGGCGCCGATCATGCCGATCCCCGCATCTTTATGCGCAATAGCGGTGTTGATGACCGGCAAAATGCCGGTACTTCCCACGCGCGTAATGTCGATAGCGGTCGGTACGCCCATAAAACCGAGCAGCGGAATGGTGACGTTCGGGTTTTCACCCAGCGTGATTTCACGCATCTGGCGAGAGAAGTCGACGGCTTCTTCAACCGTCCCCCCCACCAGCGCCACGATGGCCGGTGCCGTCGCCATCGCGAAACCGCCAATACCGTAGGTTTCGGTAATCGCGCTATCGCCGATATCGCGTCCTGAGTCTTCTGGCTTATAGCCCGCAAACATCGGGCCAATCACCTGCTGCGCCGGACCGGTAAACCATTGACCCGGTAAACCACTGATGCGCAGACCGAACTCAACACCGTTACGCGCCATCGTTGTCACCACGGTGCTGTATTCAATCCCGTGTGCGGCGTCCATCGCCGCTTTACACATCGCCATCCATGTTGGGCCGGAGAAGTAATCGCTGCTGAGGACAAACTCGAACACTTCACGCTGTTGCTCAACCGGATAACCGGCCTGAATGATCCACGGCGTCAGCGCCTGAATCAGCAGCGCCGTCCCGGCGTTGTTGCGGTTATGACACTCATCGCCCATGTGCAGCGCCTGCGCCAGCATCAGACGCAAGTCGATTTCACCTGCCAGTTTCATCGCATCACGCAGCATCGGCCCCATCACATCGCGCATCCAGTTCAGACGATCGATAACGCTCTGATCGTTCGCCCCCATGCGCAGGATCTTCGCCATCTGCTCGCTCATATTGGTATATGCGCGGTTGCCGTAGGTTTTGTTCTCCACGATGTGCATGAACATTGAGGCAGAGGTGACGCCCGCCATCGATCCCACACAGTCATGTTCGTGGCATGGGGAGAAGATGATTTCGCCAGAAGCCGCCAGTTCTGCGGCTTCATCCAGATCCTTTGCCAGTCCTTCAAATACCAGCGCCCCGGTGACCGCCCCTTTCATCGCACCGCACATTTTTTCCCAACGGATTGGCGGCCCGGCGTGCAGGATGGTGTTACGGGTCATACCCGGCACCACGTTAATGGCCTGGTCATACCCCACCAGCACCGGATGTGACTGGATAATGCGTTCCAGCGCCAACTGATTAGCAGCAGCAATTTTGTCTGCCAGCGAAGAATCGGCAATCTGATCCAGCGCCGCTACCACCTGCATGTTGCCCTGTCCTGGCGGCGTCCAGTCGAGTTGGGTCACAGGTACGTTCTGTTTTTTCAGGTCATCGCTGAACATCGCGATGCCAACGTTAATCACATTCAGCGGCTGGTTAAACAGTGTCTGGCTCATCAGGCTTCCTCCCCTTTACAGATAAATTCACGCGCCAGCAATCCGGTGTTGGTGCTACTGCTCGCCCAGATAACCCCGGCATCGGTCAGCATCTGGCACTGTTTTTCCAGTGACGGCGTATCCTGATCGGTTCCCAGCACATAGCCGAGAATCTCAAGCGGACGCCCCTCTGCAGCGGCGATCGCTTTGGCTTCAACGATCGCCTCAAGCATCACGCCAACCGGATCTTCATGCGATCCAAAGCCGAGGACGAAATCCATCACGATCACGCCAACGTCAGGATCGCGCGCTTCCTGCAACAGGCGACTAATACGGTTGGTCGGATCGATCATCGGGTGCGGTTTACCGTTGGTGAAATCATCATCACCGAAATCAAGGAAGGTATGTGCAATACTGCGGTTGAGATCCTGTAGACGGAATGCCGGGTCCGGATGAATGTTGCTGTACACTTCAGCATGTTTTTCCATGGCGGCAAACATCGCTTCATCACACAGCGTGCCACCACAGAACAGCCCACGAATGTACTTTTGCTGTGGCGTCAGACGGGCGCGGACCTCTTCAATCAGCGGCCAGTTCAGCGGATGCAGGTCCAGAGTCTCTTTTTTCACCCCCGTCAGCAGTACCGCTTTCAGCGCAGCTTCTTTTGTGCCACGTGCGAACTGCAGCCCCGCTTCATCCGCAGGCGCGGCATCACGTCCGAGGAAACAGACCACGACCGGTTTGCGGCAGGCACGTGCGCGTTCCAGTACCTTGTGGGCCACCGCTGGTGCAGGCGGTTTGGAGATCAGCGCAATGATTTCGGTTTGCGGATCGGCTTCCAACATGCCAATCGCATCAAGCATCATCAGACCACCAATTTTCTCGCTCAGATCGCGCCCACCCGTGCCGATCAGTTGGGAAATACCGCCGCCAAACTCATGAATACGCACGCTCAGTTCCTGGCTACCGGTACCGGATGCCCCCACAATACCAATGTTGCCGCGACGTACCGCATTACCAAAACACAGCGCCGCGCCGTTAATAATGGCGGTCCCGCAGTCTGGCCCCATCATCAACAGCCCTTTTTCGTGTGCCAGTTGCTTAAGCGCCAGTTCGTCCTCAAGAGAAACGTTGTCCGAAAACAGCATCACGTTGAGGTTATTTTGCAGTGCCTGACGTGCCTCACGGGCGGCGAACAGGCCGTTGACGGAAATCACCGCCAGGTTGCTGTCAGGTACGTGCTTTTTAGCGCTGGCAAGCGTGGCGTAGCGCGCTTCATGCTGACCGCCCTGCTCTTTATGCGTGAACAGCTCCTCAATTGCCACCAGCGTCTGCTCGTTCGCTGCTTCACTCGCGCCTTTAATGACAATCATCAGATCGCCACTCTTCGCTTCTTCCAGCTCAGGCGTGAGCAAGCCAAGATTCTTCAGCACGCCCTTGTTCATTTCCGTTGCCATTGCCACGAACGCCTGCTCCACACCATCGAGCTTATTTGCGCGTGTTGAAATAGACATCAGTGAAACAGAATCAAAATACGTATTCTTTTTAACAACTATCCTGATCGACATAATTCCCTCCGGACCTGTGGCTCAGGGCGCAGGCATCCGCCATGCCGTACAGCATGTCGCAGCCAGAACTTGAGCCGATATTTTTAATATCAGTTATATATTGCGTAGAAACGTGTTGTTGCTCATTAATAATATGGTTCAGCAGTCGCGCGACACTTTCCCGATAGCGCTGGTGAAAAGCCTCCTCCAGCGTAATTTTACTGAGTAATGTCGTATTATTTCCGTCACGCTGCAAGGCGGCTAAAAACTCTCCCCGATATTTTCCCAGCGGGTGTCCTGGAATAAATAAAATGGTACTTAGACCAACTAAATAATCATCGGATGATGGCGTCAACCCAATACCCAGACCAATTAAACGGCTGACGGCAGCAGAGATATTTTCTCCTGTGTTCAGCGCCGTCATTAATGTCTGACGACGCTTTAGTAATTCGCGGGTGATTTCCTGATAAAACGGGTTGTCACCCTGGTACAGAAATAATGTGTCGTCGTTTTTAAGCTGCTGGCGGATATCCTCTTCCCAGCGATGCCACCGAATAGCGGAGAACGCTGTTGCATCTGGCGTCCACTGTGGCATTCGCCACGGCAGGCACCCGGAAGTCTCTATCCACTTATCCTTACCAACGACAATCCCTGATTCGGTAAAACTGACCGGCTCACCGGGATGAAACAGGTCTTCACAATGCGTCAGCGCCAGCCGACAGCTATTTGGCGCGTTATCACAGCCTTCACTCAGTAACGTCAATAATCGCTGCTGCTCGGGTATGAACAGATTCACCGCACGGGAAAAAACCTGTTCTACTCGCCCGGTTCCCCGGAATGAAAGAAACGCACCGTCTGCGGTTAGCGCCCGAACGCATCGCCGTGATGGCGTGGCGATAGCGGCGCTCCTCCGTCAGGCTCCGGCGGCAATCAGCAGCTCGGCAATTTCGTGATACCCCTTTTCCCTCGCCAGCTCTAACGGGGTTTTACCGTATTTATCCGTCATGTGCGGGTTCGCGCCATGGTCGAGCAGCAGCTTGACGATCTCCTGCTGCTTCGCGCCACCGTCATTAAGTACGATAGCTTCCAGCAGCGGCGTCCAGCCAACGAAATTGGTGTGGTTGACGTTGATTTCGGTACGCAGTAGCAGCTCACGCACGATCTCAACATGACCTTTCTCACTGGCAGGCGTAATGCCGACCCCGCCAAAACGGCTCAGGCGCTCAAGATCGGGGTTAGCCGGTAATACCAAACGCAGCAGCGTTAAATCATTGGTCAGGCAGCTAATCAGGAATGGATTAAAGCAGGTTTGATCTTGTTTATTAATATCAGCACCGGCAGCAATCAATAAAGAAACGCAGTCATAATGTTTATTCAGGCTGGCAATAATAATGGCAGTACGGCCCTGACGGTTGGTGGCATTAATATCCACATTTTTTTCCAGACAGGATTTTAAACCTTCGGCGTTACCCTGTTCTGCCGCCAGCAGAAATTCAGTAATAAGTTCTTTCTCTGACATAATCACTCTCCTGCAGTTTTTTAGACTCTTCATATTTCCGATAACCTGAGAATAGCAACAGAGTTTAGAGAATAACATCCGCTTAAATTTCATTCATCGTAAGTGTGTCGATTGTTGAATCAAATTTAACAATGAGAGTAAAACGTGCTGTAGTGCAATCTTTCCCTTATGACTGAAGCCGTTTTAGCGGTGAATCAGAGTCTGGGGAAATCAGGCGGTATGCAGCACGGATAGCGGGCCGCAACTAAAATACAGAAGTGTGATTGCCTTCAAATCAAATGTAACTCTAGTGTTAAATTCTGTTCAAAACTGATTGCTCTCGATAAGGATTACAAATACATTCAACAATCATCGTATCGTGAACATCGCAGCCTGGCCTGAGGGGAGAACGGATGAATTCAATTTTTACCGAGGAAAACCTGCTGGCCTTTACGATGGCAGCGCGCTATAGCAGTTTCAGCAAGGCCGCTGAGGAGCTTGGCTTAACAACGTCGGCCATCAGCTACACCATCAAACGCATGGAGATGGGACTTGATGTGGTGCTGTTTACCCGCAGTACCCGCAGTATTGAGCTCACCGAGTCCGGTCGCTACTTCTTTCGCAAAGCAACCGACCTGTTGAATGACTTCCACGCCATCAAGCGCAGCATCGATACCATCGCCCAGGGTATTGAAGCCAGGGTCCGCATTTGCATTAACCAGCTGTTGTATACCCCACAGCACACTGCACGGCTGTTACAGGTGCTCAAAAAGCAGTTTCCGACCTGCCAGATAACCGTGACCACCGAGGTCTATAACGGCGTCTGGGACTCTATCATCAATAACCTGGCCAATATCGCTATTGGCGCGCCCGATACCCTGCTGGACGGCGGCGGGATTGATTACACCGAAATCGGCGCGATCCGCTGGTCGTTCGCTATCGCCCCGGATCACCCGCTGGCCTTTATGCCCGAGCCGATCTCAGAGAGTCAGCTGCGGCTGTACCCGAATATCATGGTGGAAGACACCGCGCACACCATCAACAAGAAGGTCGGCTGGTTGCTGCACGGGCAGGAGTCGATTCTGGTTCCTGATTTTAATACCAAGTGTCAGTGCCAGATTCTGGGTGAAGGCATCGGTTTTTTACCAGACTATATGGTACACGAAGCGATGGAAAAGTCGCTGCTGGTCACGCGACAGATCCATAACCCTCGTCAGGATTCACGCATGCTGTTGGCAACCCAGCACGCGGCAACCGGTCGCGTAACGCAGTGGATAAAAAAAGAGTTTGGCCCACAAGGGGTACTGACGGGGATTTATCAGGATCTGCTGCATCGGCAGTGATGTGCCGGATAAGACTATCCGGCGGAAATCCGTCTTCAGGCGCGAATATCGTCGTACTCGCGCGTTTTATCAAACTCATGTTTGGCAAACGGACACAGCGGGATCACTTTGCGGTTTTCGGCGCGCATTTTCTCCACCACCTTCGCCACCAGCAGCTTACCCACGCCCTGACCTTTCAGACTGGGGTCAACATCGGTATGCTCAATGATGCTCAGATGCTCGCCCGTCGGCACAAAAACGATCTCGGCGACCTGCTTGCCTTCAGCATCGTTAACATAAAACTTGTTATGGCCTGCAAGAATTTCCATGGTTCCCTCACTTATTTCTGGCGATATTTCAGTGCACCACTCGGACAGGTATCAATAACCCTGATAACCGTCGCAACATCGACTTCATCCGGGATGATCCACGGTTTACGCTTCAGGTTGAAAAGTTTTGCGCTTCCCCGAACGCAATTGCCCGAATGTCGGCACATCCCCGTGTTGAAATAGACATCGATCTTCTCGCCGGTATAGGCCCGGTAACCTGCATCCAGTAGTTCCTTATCCACGACATTGCCTCGCATTTTTTTATTGTCAGGGTCTAATCATAGACCCATGCGAGGCTGAAAGAAGCGGCTGAAAGCAGAAATATCACTCGGCCCTTTTGTGCAACGACGGCTGCGGCTCCATCGGCAAATACTCCAGCATCGCCGGTGTTGGCGGCGGCAGGCGATTATCGGCAATATCTCTGTCCACATCGATATGGCTGATCTCGCCATTCTCATGATGGTGAACCGTCAGCACCCTCGCTTTGTTCAGTTCTGTAACCAACTCGCGGGTAATGCGTAAACTTTCGGCCAGCTCATGCTCTTCCAGACCCGGCCTGCGGCTGCGTCGCTCCACCCGGAAACGATACTGGTTGTACTTAGCCCAGCCTATTAGCACCAGCCCGTTGACCAGCGCGATAAGGATGTAAAACGTCACCGTATCCAGAGTCGTGAAAAACGGGCGAACCCCCATATACGGCGAATGCGCCAGTGCGACGATCAACCCTTTATAAATCAGGTATAAGAACCCAATCCAGGCAATAAGCGTCAACACGACGTCGATGAGGCGCGGCAGCAGACGCCGTTCGGTAAAAATCAGCGGTTGGTTCATGATTCAATCCTCCCGATACCGCGGTCAGGACTGACCCAGCGCGCCCTGCCGCGTTTGCGTTTGAGCATCACTTTGGGGAACGCCACCAGCGTGGTGAACAGACTCAGCATCCAGTACACCACCGGGAACCAGATGATCCAGAACAACGAGGCTCCAATCCCTTTTTCATAGCGCCGTTCAATCATCAGGCTCACCGCGAACTGCAGCAGGCAGACCACGCCGAGGATAAGTCCAGTGAAGGCTGGCGGGAACAGATGCTGAACATACAGCGTGTCTGGCATCGGGAATAGCAGCCCTAACAGGAACAGCACGATACTAACCGCATAAGCAAATGCCCAGGCGGTAGAGAAACAGAACTCAAGGAACAGTGGCCACATACGGCGGAATTCCCACGACCACAGGCGGCGCATGTTAACGATAAACACCTCCGCACCACCTTGTGCCCAGCGCAGGCGCTGCTTCCACAGACCTTTCAATGTTTCAGGCATCAGGATCCAGCACAGCGCGCGCGGCTCAAAGAATACCGACCAGTGGCGCAATTGCAGCTTCCAACTGATGTCGATATCTTCGGTGATCATGTCCGGGCTCCAGTAACCCACTTCAGCCAACGCCCGGCGACGAAACGCGGCAACGACACCTGAAACAGTAAATATCTGCCCGTAAACTCGCTGGGTACGCTTAATTAAGCCGATAATCGACGAGAACTCGCCGACCTGTACGCGGCCAATTAACGTCGAGCGGGTACGAATACGCGGGTTACCGGTCACCGCACCAACGCGCGGGAACTGGATCAACGGGGCCACAATATAGGCGACAGCATCACGATCCAGTAGCGCATCACCATCGATGCAGACCAGGTAATCACTGCGCGCTGCCGCTGCACCGGTCTTAAGAGCCAGGGCTTTCCCCTGGTTTTCCGCTAAATGAATCACTCGCAGGCCTGGGTACTCTGTTGCCAGCTGTTCCAGAACATCGTGCGTGTCATCTGTCGAACCATCATTGATGGCAATAACTTCAATATTCTTGTATCGCTGAGCGAGTGCGGCCTCGATCGTCTCGCGCGCGTTGATCCCTTCGTTAAAACACGGGATCAAAATCGAGACCAGCGGATTTCCCTCCAAAGTAGGCGGCGGCGTTTCATCTCCCCATTTCCAGTGACGCTCACGGTAAAACCAGAAATAGACCCCGCCGCTTATCCACAATGCAGACATGAACAAGGGCCAGAAGAAGACAAAGTTCAACATAACTTCACCCGTGAAGACGACAGCCACGCCAAACGGCAGGCTGAACATCAGGCAAAGTATCAGGAAAGCAATTATGCGATCGGTCATTTTTGCGGGTACCAGTATGAGGAGAACGTCGAACGAATCTCTGACATCTCAGGTTTATCGCTGATGAAATCATCCGGGTAATAGCCGTAGTTGCCTGCGCCGCTTAACTTAAGCTGACGCATCCATTCGGCGAGTTGTTTACCACTGATTTCGGCCTGTTCCCCGGATTTACGCCAGTCGCGTGCCTGCAGTTCAAACACGGTTTTATCCAGCGCGCCGGGAGTCTGTGCAACAGCATTCACCAGTCGGTCGAGCCAGGCGTTAGCATCATTAGCCGGAATTTTTTCCATGAATGGCATCGCCATGGGCGCTGTCCAGTCATAGGTATTCAGGAAGTCATTCAGGTTTTGCGCAAACCAGGCTTCACTTTCAGGTTCCAGTACCGGCATAGCATAGATATTACGGGCGGTTTGCACCTGCGGACCGCGAATATTGCGTACCGATTGCGTCAACTGCTTAGTGAAGTCGATCAGCATCTTACTTTTCAGGCGAGTCCAGCGCTCAAACGCCTGAGGGTTATTACGGATTTGCTCGATGCTTCCCGGAAGTCCTGCGGCACGGTAGGCGGCTAACGCCTCCGGCGACGCATCTTCAAAATCCGTCAGGAAGGCATCATCATGGAACAAGATGCCTTTGAAGCTGGCGTGCTTCGCCAGGTCTTCATAGATCTCGGTAATGCGTTTACGCGCTTCGCTGCTCCACGGAGAAAGACGCACATACTGTTCACGATCGATAGCCGTACGTCCGGTTTTCGGATCCCATGCCGTTACACGCGGAATTGAGGCATCCAGATCGAAAGCCAGCACCGGCATCCAGGCGTACACAGTAACCCCTGCCCGGGTTTGTAACTGCCAGGAAATATAGTTAAACAGATCGGCACGCATCGGCAGCCAGCGGTTAGGGAAATAGACCTCACGAATATTCCCGTCGCCCTGCGGATCGGCATATGCCTGCAGGAAGACATGAGAGATACGCATGTCATAAACACGCTGAATCAGCTTATCGATGTTTCTCTTCTGCTGGGCGGGATCTTTGTCATAGACGTAATCCAGGTCGACATGCATCACGCGCATCGTCTGCGGTTCACGCACCTGAGCAACCTGGCTGGCAAAACGCTTGAGCGAGGGGTTATCAGAGATCAGCACACGCGGGATATCATCCAGGAATGCCGCATTCGCCAGCCCTTCATTGAGCGTAAACGCCATCTTATAACCCTGCTCTTTGGCCAGACTTAAGGTCGTGCCATTCGCGGCGCCGTATGGCCAAACCCATGCGCGCGGTGATTTCCCCGTTACCGCTTTAATTTTATTGGTGATCAAAGAGATATCGGTATTAATACGGCGATAGTATTGCTCGTCCGTTTCGTAAGTACCTGTTTTCTTATCGTAAAGACGGTTTGCCACAGCAGGTTCTTTACTTCCCTGCGGGTTCGCCTCTGCCCCGAAGTGCGAGTTCCAGGTATGCGCGCCGATTTCCACCAGCGGCGATTTGCCCATTTCCTCGACCATCTTCCAGGTGGCGAATTTGTCGCGCGCCGTCATCAGGCCACCAAAATCGACTTTTTTATCCGCAGGGGCATCCACCCAGCTTCCAACAGGTGCCCAAAGGGCTGGCCAGTTGTAGGCTTTCAGCAGCGGCCAGACGCGGGTATAGAAACTGCTATACCCATCATCAAAGGTGAGCAAAACCGCTTTTTCCGGCAACACGATTTTACCGTCATGAGCATCCAGAATTTGCTGAACGCTAATCGGGTTATAGCCATTATCACGGAGCCAGGCTATTTGATCGCTCAGTGCGCTGGTACGCACAGAGAGGTAGCGCTGATCGGCTGCGCCATCCTCTACATCGTGATAACCCAGAACCAGAAAACTATTTTTCGGCCACGGGTGATCGGCCGTCAGCGGCGTTCTCTCATCAGGAGGAACATACCGAGGTGTCGTATTGTGCGCACTGCTGCACGCGGTAATCATCAACCAGCCTGCGATGAGTGCGCTAAGCCATAGGCATCTTTTCAGCATGAACAATCCTTAAAACCTGACATTCAAATCGAAAGCGAGGGAGATATTCCGCTCACGTTTACCGTCGTAGGGGCGTTTATCCCACACCAGCATCACCCCGCCATCTACGACGTTGTTCCATTTAAGCCGTTGACCGTAACCCAACTGGACGATGGCCCCTGCGTCTTCACCTTGTTGCCAGTAGCCACCCACGCCAGCCACTCCCTGCTGTGTCCACACGGTGTCATAGTGTCGGTAAAGAACCTGCTCCGCGGTCAAGCCGGGTACCACGGAGAAATCACTTTTGGGGTTGTAATACGGCACATTCTCTTTGGTGTTGGTGCTACCGCCGATACCCGGGGTAAAGTCCAGCGTGAAACGCGGTGTTGTCCACATACGCTCTTTTCCGCTAAGCCCGTATTCGATACGATCGTTACCATCCGAGAAATGTGAGGCTGCAAACGATAATTGATACTCTCGCCGCTCATTTTGGTACCAGCGAACATACATATCGCCGCCGTTTGCATATACGCCGCTACGCAGCGCACGCAGTGGTGTATTGCGGGAAAGACGCTCTGCTGACCCACCGACACGCCAGTTATCATTGAAGTCATGCCAGGCTGAAAGACGGCCCCCCATTTTCTGCCCGTCGCCATAATTACGGCCAGACAGTTCCATTTCGGCCCAGTAATCACGTGAAGTCCATTCCGCACCAGCTGCCAGATCGCGGCTGATGCCTTTCCCTTCTTCAAACTCACCGGTGGCAAAGTTGAAACCGGTAAACAGCCGCCAATTGTCATTAATCGGCGGGCTGTAAATCGCAGTATTGATGTTGAAGTCATTCTTACCGCTGACCGGACTATCGGAGGAAATCCCCTGCGTACCGCTGATACGCACTTCCGACATTTTGTGCACATCACGGATCCGCGCCAGGCGCAGCGTCGCTTCGTCATCCGGGCTACGGGCGATGACATCATCGGTCAGCTCGTCGGCCTGTTTCCACTCCTGAAGATCCAGCGCCACATAGGCCTGCTGACGCTCCAGCTCAAGGTTGCTGGGCTCGATCACTTCCGCAAGCTTTAGCTCCTTTTCCGCCGCATGTGGCAATCCACGGGCTTCCAAAACGGAGGCATAGGTTATGCGCAGCCCCTGGTTACCTGAACCCGTTCGTGCCAGATGTTCTGAGAGTTTTTCTGCCTCTGGCAGTTCATTGGCAGCAAGATGATATTGCGTCAGCAGCGTCTGCCCGAGCAGCCAGTTATCGTTAGGCTGTGGCGTTGGCGAGCCATAGATCCGACGCAGATACGGGCTCTCTTTGATCACGTCATCGACTTGTTTTTTAGCGGCATCAAAGTTTTCATTATCAATATGCGCATAGAACAGATCCTGTTGATCTTCAGGACTGAGCGGCGTCACAGGGATAGGCCCGTTCGGGTAATAGATGCTCGTCAGCATTGCTTCCGCCTTTTCCGGCTGACGTTCGCTGAGCCACGCCGAAGCCACCCAACGTTTGGCATAATTGGGCACTTCACCGTCCGCGGAGAGAGATTCGTATTCCTGAATCACGTCGGCAGTACGCTTACGCACCAGCAGGGCGCCCATGCGGTCAATTCTCGCCCGGCGCACATCCCCCTGGGCTGCGGGATCATCTTTCCAGGCTGCCAGCAACTGGTCATAGCGGGCAAGCGCTTTATCCGCCACGATAAAACGCTCATCTTCATTTCGTGCAGAGGTATAAGAAGCGCGCACCTTTTCGGCTGCAGCATCAAGCTCCAGACGCCGCTTAACGGGGTCAGATGTCGGAACCACTTCCGTCAGTCCCAACGCCGGTTCAGCTACACGGTTGGCTGACAGCGCTGACAACAGCGTGGATTGTGCATTTCTGTTACCCGGATCGACCTCGCCCGCCTGGCTGGCGACAAATAACGCATCCCAGTTTTTCCCCTGTGAATGATACACATAGGCAAGCAGTGCATCAGAGTCAGCCCCTGGATGCGCACGTGCCCATTTGTTCGCTTCAGTCAGGGCCTGTTGATTGTAACGTGCATCCGCCAGCGTCATGATCCAGCCAGTACGTACATCGGCGTTCTCAGGCTCTTCCTGTACAACGCTCTCCCAGAGCGCTAATGATTCATTCCAGCTCTTCTGATTGCGATACGCGCGCGCAGCAGCCACTTTACCACGTGCAGGCACATCCATCTGCCCACGATACCTCTGCCAGATATCGATGGTTGCTTTATCGTTGTTATCAACCCAACTGGATACTTGCAGCCAGTCAGCCACCTGATTGGGCGTTAACGCACTTTTCTTTCCCTGCTCTTCAAGGTAGCGCAATAACGGTGTGCTATTACCACCTCGCGCTTCAATAACCAACGCATCATAATCTGATACTGCTGCAGAGGCTTGCAATGGGAAAAGAACGCTTGCCGTAAATAAACAGGTTGCTGACTTAAAGCGTTTAATAAAGTTGGCATGTCGACGCATACTGAACATATCTGCCCTTATATCTTACATCACAGTAAAAATAAGCGTTTTCAATAAGTTATAGTCATTTCTTGACGATTGCCGACCATGTAAAGTGCACTGCCGCTTATTTCGTAATATGGCTAAAAATCATTTAATTCTTTCGTCTTATTGACTCCCTATGACTCTTCCACTCGTCGTTGAGAGGCTGGCGAAAGCTCAGGAATTTTATCACTCAGTGTGGGGTCTTGCTATGTTATAAGAAAACTCTTAGGCAAAAAAAGTATTTTAAACCAAATTATCCTAATACTCTTGGGATCGAATACTGGATTTAGATTAAATTTCCGTGACGAAACCACGTAACGATGATAACTATTATCAGCAAATATAGAAACGCCAGGTAACTGTTTGCCTGATAAGCATTTTGAAAATTGGCAGGAAAAACCTGATAATTAACAGTAACTGATAACATCATAAATAACATCCGTTAATTTTAAACGGCTAAGTTTCAGGGTAAACCGGGCAACATAAAACCAGGTAAAAAGAATTAGATAAATTTATAACAACTTGAAATTAAAGTATTTTATTAAAAGCAACTTTATCACCTACCAAAAATGGCATTGTGGCCCTCCCCCCAATGAACCACCACAGGTAATTGTTAATTCCACTACGCCCAGGTGTATTTATCATTCCGAAAAACTGTACTTATCTATTTGTTAAATTATTGGCGATATCAATGACAATCAATTTTTACCCTTACAAAATACAAGTCTAATACTATTGAATGATGTCCATTGAGCCATAAGCTTTTTCGCTTACCCTTTCCGCATTCTTTCAGGTAATCTGGCAAAAGACGCCAACGGGAACTGGTCAATGAAAATCGTTAACGCAGAAGAAAAGCACATCCCCGCGATCCATACTATCTACGCACATCATGTTCTTCACGGGACTGCCAGCTTTGAGACCGACCCGCCAGATACCCGAGAGATGCTTGTTCGCCTGACTAAGATCCGCGAACTGGGGTTGCCGTGGGTTGTGGCCCTGCAGGACGAAAAAGTCATCGGTTACTGTTATCTCACCCGCTACCGTGAACGCTACGCCTACCGTTATACGCTCGAAGATTCGATTTATATTGATCCAACAGCACAACGTCAGGGCGTGGGCAAAGCGCTACTACACCATGTCATTACATGGGCAGAAACACACGGCTACCGACAGATGATTGCCATCGTCGGCGACAGCAATAATCAAGGATCGCTGAAAGTCCACCAGCAGGTCGGATTTACGGAGGTTGGCACGCTAAAGAATATTGGCTTCAAGCATGGTCGCTGGCTCGATACCGTATTGCTACAACGTCATCTGGGTGAAGGCAACAGCACACTGCCGCCCGATGCTGGCGTGATTCTCTGAGGGAAAACGGAGGGGGCAGACCCCCTTAATACTTATTTCATCCATTTGCCTGCTTTATATCGCGTTCTGACTTCAGTTCTTCTGTACGTACATTAACCTCAGCAGAAGCCATATCCAGTCGTTTCTGCAGCTCTTCGCACATGGTTTTAGCTGGGCTTGCTCCGCATTCTGTGCATCCTGCAGGGCTGTTTTCTACTCCTGTTTGGTACCCGGTCTTCCTGTACCAAACAGGCTTTAAGGTCACTCGAGGAAAGAGAGTTGTTTTAGTGTCGCTTCCAGTGCCCGCATTTCGCTTCCGTTGAGAGTCTGAAGCGGGAACGGCAGGCAGGGGGACTGAACCGTTCCCTGGATCTCTGCGACGCTTGCAATAACCCGCAGGCTCCCGTGACGTCGATAAAACCCCCATAATGGCTCAACGGCACTATTCAGTTGCCTGGTTTTAGTGACATCCCCGGACAATGCCACCTGGGTCAGATTCAGTGCATACTGAGGGAATAACCCCCCCAGCACCGAATACCAGATCTCACAACCCGCCAGCAGACCTGCGGCCGCCTGAGCATCGCCACTGATCCCCAGCGATACCTCCTGCGGTATCTGATTTTTCAGCGTTTCAACCCGCCGTTTTGCCATATCCTGTTCGGCCGGGAATTCCCCGAGTTTGATTGAGCCGATGTTAGGCAAGTGAGACAACGAGACCAGTAGTTCATCGCTGAATTCGAATTTCGTGGTGGCTGCATTGTCATAAATGCAAAGTGGCACGGATAACTCTGCCGTGACCCGTTCATATAACTGGTAGACCTCCTGTGCCGTGAGCGGCTGGTAGGAAACGGGGGCCAGTAACACACCACTGACTCCAGCCTTCTGCGCATCTTCCGCCAGTTTCAGTACCTCGTCTGTCCGAACAGCACCAATACTGGTTATCACCGGTATACCGGCTGCCGCGCTGACTGCCAGTTTTGTCGCGCAGTATCGTTGTTCCCGCGTCAGATAGGCATAGCTGCCGGTAGAGCCCAGAGCACCGATGGAGTCCACTCCGGCCTCAGCCAGATTCTGAATCAAAGAGGTGAATCCGGTCGTATCGATTTTCCCGTTGATGAGGGGGGTCAGCGGAAAGGCACTCATACCTGTAAACATGATGTTTCCTTATTGAAAAGAGAACGACAGATTTGTATCGACAAGCCCGAAAGAGGATCTGAGTGCTCCCTTAAAAGCCAGTCAGAAAGGCTGGCCACCATTTTTTTAGCCAATTGATCCTGAATTCTTAACCACAATGAATTCAATCAGTTAACAAATATTCTTCGGCAAAAAGCCATAATATTGCCGGAATCTGGCGATAAATATTGAGCCAGAAAGAGATCCACAACGTGACGCAATTTCATCGATGGGTGACGTACACATTTTCCGAAATCCAAACAAACCCCAAGTTGTACCCAAGAAGTTTTTCCTTGCCATCGATACCATCCCTGTTTTTTTGCAGCTCCTTACGATTTTTTACCTGTAAAAAAGCGGCCTTTCGGCCGCCGTAACTGAATCATAACGAGGAATTAAAAGTTATAGCGTACACCGATATTGCCGTGCAGCGGTGATTCTGTTTTGTCGCCTTTGCGGTAATCGATTTCCGCATACGCCTGAATCTGCTGCGTGAAACGGACGGTTAACCCGCCACCGACTTTCAGGCTGTCGCCGGAGAAATCCGTATCAAAGGTATTGCGCTGGTTAATCGTCACATCATTATTGCTGATAAATTCATGCTGCCAGGCCAGTGTCGCATAAGGGGTGATGCTCACCTGATTGTTCAGAGCGAAATCTTTTCCCACATGCAAGCCGAGCTCTGATTGCAGGGATTGCTGTACATCCAGTTTTGCCTGCATATTATTATTCAGGTGAACAGATTTACCGTCGGCACGCATATAGCTTAGGCGGGCATACGGTTCTGTCCAGAAGGCTTTCGGCAGGTCAAACGAGTAACCGGCTTCAGCGGATCCCCCGTAAGCATTCTGTGAATAATCGCTGCGGATGCTGCTGCTGTTAGTGGAAACTGCACGTAACTCATTGTTGAAATGGTTATATTTCAGCACACCATCAAGATACCAGCCGTTGTCCGAAAGCCAGGTGGCGTAACTACCGGCAGTAACACTGTCGATGCTGCTTTCGCCGCCGCGCTGATGATCCAGTTTGACGTCGTTATAGCCGGTAAAGACGCCGAGCCACAATTTTCCGTTTTCCAGCGGAACGGATTTATCCGCACCCAGCTCAAAACCGGCCTGGTTCAGTTGGAAGTGTGTGTGTCCGGTACCTGCACGGGTTCTGTCACCGGTCAGACGTATCCAGACCCCCTCATCGCCCGGATTATCCCGTAATTCACCACGGCGGAACCGGAGGTTGTCGAGTTCTTGATTAAAAATCAGCTGCGGCGCGGCCGCCATAGATAACACCGCATCGGTGGATGGTGTGGTTTTATCGTCGGGTAAGACCGGCGGAACCGGTTTTCCAGATTCGCCCGGTTCATCTTTCTGAGCGGCCAGATACCAGATTTTACCGTCCTGCTCATCACGTTGATAGAGCGAGTACATATAGGTCCCGCCGTCTACTGCATTGATATTGGTGCCATCGAGAGCATTCAGGTGGAACCGTGCATTGCTGCTCTCGTCTGTGATCAGGTCAAGGCGTGATTCATCCGGACGGGTAATTTCAGCCCCGGAATCCTGTATATTTAGCGCATGGTCACCACTGCCGTTATGGATGGTAAGGTAATCCCCCTGTTGTTCCGCAATCGCCGTATTCATATGGAATGTCTGGCTGCCGGAGAGATTATCAATGGTCAGATGGCTGTATCCGGCGTTGCTCGGTGCGACAAACCACACCTGCCCCTGGCCGCTGAGCGAACCGGCAAATACAGCATTCCCGGCATCACCGGTGATCACCTGCAGGGAGCTGTCCGGGCCGGATAAGATAACATTTTCAGCGTAAGCTCCGGCATCTGCGGCCAGTCTATCTTCCGAACCGGCGGTGAGTTGCACCTGAGACTGCTGATTAACCGTGGTTACGCCGAGGAGCTGAGCCCCTGCCGCCAGCCGACTTTTGGCACTATCATTCAGTGTGGTGTCAGTGGCGGAGGAGCCGCTGTAAATACTTTGCATTGAGGTGTCATACAATTCGTTATTAATGGCTTGTCCGCCGCCACTGATTATCTGGGCGCCGCCATTTTTTATCTGGTTGAATTCCGCAATACCTGCAGTGGCTGCTGCATCCTGACTGAAAATGTATTGCTGGCCACCGTCAACGATTGTATTGGTGGCTTTGGAATCATCAGCCACATATTGCCGTGCTCCAGCATTCACGAGAGTGTTATCCGCAAAACCTTTGTCGTTTAATTGTTGTAATCCGCCGTTATTCACGACCGTATTCAGGGATTTCCCGTCCTGCTGAACATATTCATAGCCGCCGTCATTGACCTGTGTACCGGTCGATTCCCCACCCAGGTAAATAAATAATTTCCCGCCGCTGTTGACGATATTATTTTCAGACCGACCTGGGTCATCTGCTTCACCGGTATTACTGACATAGACGGTTCCGCCATTGAGTACAGAATCTTTTAACATACCGCCATCCAGAACACGGATTAATCCGCCGCTCTGAATATCAATGCGACTACCAGTGGCCGGGTTACTGGTGTTATATCCGTTCGAAGAAATATGCGTTGTTTTACCAATCCAGACCTCAGCACCGCCCTGAACCTGGGAATCCTCAAACAGGCCGAGTACATTGAGTTTACTACCGCTCAGCAGTGTCATATTTTTGGCAATGCCGATATAGTCGGTGGGAGCACCGATAACCGATGCACCAACTTCATAGCACTGGTCTGCGTTGAGCTCTCCGGTCAGTGTATTGCCTCCGCCGTAAACGACATCGCCTCTGTCACCACAGAATGTTTCAGCCATAGCCAATGAAGGTGTTACAGTGAAAATTATGGAAAGAATAGCGAGATATAATATTTTGTTTTTTGTTTTCATTAGTTGCTCTTTTGTGTAGATATATATGAAAGCCATTTCATCAAGCGGAAAAAATAATTTAAAGAAAGGTGATTTATATTAATTAGAAAATACGCAAATAAATGCATCAGTATATGTGCTGGCGCAAATTAATAAGATAACTTTTATTTCTAAATATGCTTACACCCCGTATAAGCAAATAAACTTTATATATAACCCTTCGCCTCATTGATAATACGATGTAATATATCATACAAATTAGCAGTATAAATAGCCTTAATTATCAAGATTTATCCTATTTTCATCCTATGAAAAACTAGAATTCAAGTTTGTTTTTTGTGTTGTATTTCAAAGTATTGTATTGATTTAAAGATGATTTTGATGAAATGCTTTACTAAAAGCAGGAATGGCTAAATCAAGTTGTCGCGGAGTAAATCTTAATGCCCTATAAGAATGAACATAAGAAAGAGAACGACTAGCGAGCGCGAGTCGATGTGATGTTTAGGTACAGCCACTCATGGGACATGGTAAGCGATCTGCTCTGGTGTTTCGACGCCTTCAGCAATGGTGTTGATACCCAGCTTAGCGGCCAACCCAGTCACACAGTCCAGCAGCTCTGTATGCCCGGTCTGCATGTGACTGACAAACAGTTTATCTATCTTGAGGTAGTCAGGCTTTAGCGAGCTAACCCAGGCCAGATTGGAATACCCGGTGCCAAAATCATCCAGTGCAACAGCGGCACCGGCACGTCGCAGCCAGGCTAATCGTTTTTCTGTTTCCGGGGTCAGTGCCAGTTGTTCACGTTCGGTGATTTCCACCGCCAGCGTGATGATATGTTCCCTTGTACCACAAACCAATCACGCGACAGATGCGGGCGTAGAACAATGGGGAGTGTAAGTTGTACCTGCTAAAGTGGGGGCAACGTAGCTGACTGATAAATCATAATTTGTTGATTTGTCAGGAGGCTGGAGCGGGCGAAGGGAATCGAACCCTCGTATAGAGCTTGGGAAGCTCTCGTTCTACCATTGAACTACGCCCGCGAAGAGGTGCGTGGGCCATTATAGACTTTACGCACCCTCTGACAAGCCCAAACGATGCTAACTGCTGATAAAATAGCCTTTTAGCACTTAGGTTTACTCCCCTGCGGCGGTAAATAACGCAGCGGATCAATCGCCGTTGCGCGATAGCGAATCTGGAAATGCAGGCGTACAGATGCCGCATCAGTGCTACCCATGGTGGCAATTTTCTGCCCGGCCTTCACGCTCTGCCCGTTGTTCACCAGTAGCGTATCATTATGCGCATAAGCGGTAATGTAATCCTCACTGTGCTTGATCATGATGAGGTTGCCATAGCCCCGCAACTGGTTGCCGACATAAACTACCTTCCCTGCCCCCGCCGCATAAACCGGTGTACCGCGCGCAGCTGAGATATCAATACCCTTGTTGCCGCCATCCGCCGTTGAATAAGGCAGGATCACTTTTCCGCTGGCTGGCCACAACCAGCAGCGTTGTCCCACCGGCGGCCAGGATGACTGCGGTACGGAGGAGGACGGTCTGACTGCCGCTGTTTTTGTGGAAGATTTTGTGGTGGTCTTGCCGGAAGTCGGCCTGGTTTTCGTGCTACCGCTAAGCTTCAGCTTTTGCCCTACTTCGATGGTATAGGGAGGAGATATGTTGTTGAGACGGGCGAGATCCCTGACGCTGGTACCGGTAGAGCGTGAAATCGCGTACAGCGTATCGCCACGCTTCACGGTATACGTAGAACCGGAATCAGATGAACTGGAACATCCTGCAACGATCAGGCTGCCCACCAACATTATCAAGATATAAAAGCGTTTACTCATCAGACATTCTGCACTAAACACGAACGTTCACCTCCAAACCAGAGGCAATTATCATACCAGCCAGCCGGACGATCCCCAATCGCTTCGGCTCAACCTGATGTATTAAACGGATATCCCTGCGCAATAATATCCATCAGCACGGGTAAATAAGGCATGGAAGGTAATTTCACCAGCGCTGGCGGATTGCTAATGACCGCGACCGGATTGCGCATCTGCACTATTAAACTATTTCCGGTCGCCAACATGCTGCCAGGGCTTGTTTTGGTAATGCCTTTGTCCCATTTATGGGCTACCCTAGTGGCCTGAGTACATGACCCGGCGGGTTTGTGCCGGGTTATTTTTTCTTTTCAGGAGTTGTCATGGCCGGGGAACATGTCGTTTTGCTGGATGAGCAAGATATACCTTCAGGTATACTCGAGAAGTATGCCGCCCACACTCACAATACCCCTCTACATCTCGCGTTTTCCTGTTGGATTTTTAACGATCAGGGCCAACTGTTAGTTACCCGTCGTTCACTGCACAAAAAAGCCTGGCCAGGTGTCTGGACAAATTCGGTGTGCGGTCATCCACAATCAGGGGAAACAACTGAAGACGCCATTATCCGTCGCGCCCGCTTCGAGTTAGGCGCTGGCATTCGCGCACTCACGTCCGTCTACGCTGATTTTCGCTATTGCGCCGCAGATCCCAGTGGAATTGTGGAAAATGAAGTTTGCCCGGTATATGCCGCACAGCTAATCAGCACGCTACAGCCGAATGCGGAGGAAGTGATGGATTATCGATGGAGCAATCTTGAGGATGTGTTATGCGGGATTGACGCGACACCGTGGGCCTTCAGCCCGTGGATGGTAATGCAGGTTTCAGACGATAAGGCGCGAAAATTGTTGCGCGCATTTTCCAACGGTCATTAATTGCCGGATGACAACGCAAAAGCGTTCTATCCGGCCTACGAATCGTCTCCCCGTAGGCCGGATAAGGCATCAGCCACCATCCGGCAGTTCACATCTTACTTAACCGGACGCATTGCCGGGAACAGAATCACGTCGCGGATGGTGTGGCTGTTAGTGAACAGCATAACCATACGGTCGATACCAATACCCAGACCAGCAGTCGGCGGCAGACCATGTTCCAGAGCGGTGACGTAGTCTTCGTCGTAGAACATCGCTTCGTCATCGCCTGCATCTTTAGCATTAACCTGATCCTGGAAACGCTGCGCCTGATCTTCTGCATCGTTCAGCTCGCTGAAACCGTTACCGATTTCGCGGCCGCCAATGAAGAATTCAAAGCGATCGGTGATTTCCGGGTTTTCATCATTACGACGCGCCAGCGGAGAAACCTCTGCCGGATATTCGGTGATGAAGGTCGGCTGAATCAGGTGCGCTTCCGCCACTTCTTCAAAGATCTCCGTCACGATACGGCCCAGACCCCAGCTCTTCTCAACCTTGATGCCGATAGATTCAGCAATCGCTTTCGCTGAGTCGAAGTTGTCCAGATCCGCCATATTGGTTTCCGGACGGTATTTCTGAATCGCTTCGCGCATGGTCAGTTTTTCGAACGGTTTGCCAAAGTCGAAGACTTCTTCACCGTAGGGCACTTCGGTCGTCCCAAGAACATTCTGTGCCAGGGTACGGAACAACGATTCGGTCAGTTCGATCAGATCTTTGTAGTCCGCATACGCCATGTAGAGTTCCATCATGGTGAACTCAGGGTTATGGCGAACAGAGATGCCTTCATTACGGAAGTTGCGGTTAATTTCGAATACGCGTTCGAAACCGCCAACCACCAGACGCTTGAGGTACAGTTCCGGCGCAATACGCAGGTACATGTCCAGATCCAGCGCGTTATGGTGGGTGATAAACGGACGTGCTGCCGCACCGCCGGGGATCACCTGCATCATCGGGGTTTCAACTTCCATAAAGCCGCGGCCCACCATGAACTGACGGATACCCGCCATGATCTGTGAACGCACTTTAAAGGTGTTGCGGGATTCATCGTTAGAGATGAGATCCAGGTAACGCTGGCGGTAGCGCGCTTCCTGATCCTGCAGACCATGGAATTTATCCGGCAGTGGGCGCAGGGCTTTGGTCAACAGACGCAGCTCAGTGCAATGGATAGACAGTTCGCCGGTTTTGGTCTTAAACAACTTACCTTTCGCGCCGAGGATATCGCCCAGATCCCATTTTTTGAACTGCTCGTTGTAGACGCCTTCCGGCAGATCGTCGCGCGCAACGTACAACTGAATGCGTCCACCAACATCCTGCAGCGTCACGAATGATGCTTTACCCATAATACGACGGGTCATCATACGGCCAGCAACGGATACCTCAATGTTCAGCGCTTCCAGCTCTTCGTTTTCTTTCGCGTCGAAGTCAGCGTGCAGTTGGTCTGAGGTATGATCGCGACGGAAATCGTTCGGGAACGGGATCCCCTGCTCGCGCAGGCTAGCCAGCTTCTCACGACGCGTTTTCAGTTCATTGTTAAGGTCGGCTACCGCGTCAGCGCCCTGTGCGTGTTGTTCAGACATGTTGGTTCCTCATAACCCTGCTTTCAAACTTGCTTCGATAAATTGATCCAGGCTGCCATCCAGCACTGCCTGCGTGTTGCGGGTTTCAACCCCGGTACGCAGATCTTTAATGCGGGAGTCATCAAGGACATAAGAACGAATCTGGCTACCCCAGCCGATGTCAGACTTGGTGTCTTCCATCGCCTGTTTCTCGGCATTCTTCTTCTGCATTTCCAGTTCATAAAGCTTCGCTTTCATCTGCTTCATGGCCTGGTCTTTGTTCTTGTGCTGGGAACGGTCGTTCTGGCACTGCGTTACAATCCCGGTCGGGATGTGAGTGATACGCACCGCAGATTCCGTACGGTTAACGTGCTGACCGCCCGCACCCGAGGCGCGGTAAACGTCGATACGCAGGTCTGCCGGGTTGATATCGATATCGATATCATCGTCAACTTCCGGATAAACAAACGCAGAACTAAACGACGTATGGCGACGGCCACCGGAATCGAACGGACTCTTACGTACCAGACGATGTACACCGGTTTCCGTGCGCAGCCAACCGTAAGCATATTCTCCAGCGATTCTGATGGTCACGGATTTAATACCCGCCACTTCACCTTCAGACTCTTCAATAATTTCCGTCTTAAAGCCGCGAGCTTCAGCCCAACGCAGATACATACGCATCAGCATGCTGGCCCAATCCTGCGCTTCGGTACCGCCGGAGCCAGCCTGAATATCAAGATAGCAATCTGCGCTGTCATATTCACCGGAGAACATGCGACGGAATTCCAGCTGTGCCAGTTTATCTTCCAGCGTATCAAGTTCTGCTACGGCTTCGTTAAAGGTTTCTTCGTCGTCGGCTTCTACAGCCAGTTCCAGCAGGCCGGAGACATCTTCCAGGCCCTGGCTCATCTGGTCGAGCGTGTCGACAATGGCCTCAAGGGAAGAACGTTCTTTACCCAACGCCTGTGCGCGTTCGGGTTCGTTCCAGACGTCAGGCTGTTCCAGCTCGGCGTTTACTTCTTCCAGACGCTCTTTCTTAGCATCATAGTCAAAGATACCCCCTAAGAACGTCAGAGCGTTCCGTGAGGTCCTGAATGCGGTTATTTACCGGATTAATTTCAAACATGGTCTGATTTCTTTTATTGAACGAGTCAAAATGCGGTTATAAGAGCGGGATTGTAACCAATCCACACCCTTTTTTATAGAAAATAAACACGTCATCCTTCAAGCTGCCTCTTTACTGGCTGCGTGAATTTCACTCCGGTCACGTACTCTTTGTACGCTCGGGGACGCATTCACTTGCCGCTTCGATGTAGCCTGAATGATTATGTGTATCGTGACGCTATAGTGGCCAGATATTATCGATAATAATTTGCAGCGAGCGGTTGCCGCGAAATTCGTTAATATCCAGCTTATAGGCCAATTGAACCTCACGCACGCCGTTATCCGGCCAGCAACGGGTATCGACGTTAAACGCAATACCGTCCAGCAGCGGCCCGCCGCCAACCGGCTCCACCATCACTTTCAGGTGACGCTCACCAACAAGACGTTGCTGGAGCAGGCGAAAATGTCCATCAAACAGCGGCTCCGGGAACATTTGCCCCCACGGACCGGCATCGCGCAACATTTGCGCGACTTCCATGGTCATCTCTGCCGCACTCAGCGGACCATCAGAGACGACCTCACCCTGTAATAAAGCGGGGTCAAGCCATTCTGTTACCAGCTCGCCAAAACGCTGCTGGAAATGCCCGAACTGCGCTTCTTCCAGCGACAGGCCTGCTGCCATCGCATGTCCACCAAACTTAATGATCATGCCGGGATAAAGCGTATCCAGACGCTCCAGCACATCACGCATATGCAGTCCCTGGATCGAACGTCCGGAACCTTTTAAGGTGCCATCCCCCGCAGGAGCAAAGGCGATTACCGGACGATGGAAACGCTCTTTAATACGCGATGCCAGAATGCCGACTACCCCCTGGTGCCATTCGGGATGATACATCGCCAGCCCACCCGGTAGTGTGTCACTGCTGCGCTCCAGTTTTTCGCACAGGGTCAGAGCTTCAGTCTGCATTCCCTGTTCAATCTCTTTTCGCGTCTGGTTGAGTGCATCCAGTTCATTGGCCAGCATACGCGCCTCACCAATGTTATCGCACAGCAACAGCGCAACGCCGACGGACATATCATCCAGACGACCTGCTGCGTTCAGCCGAGGGCCAAGCGCAAAACCTAAATCACTGGCGGCCAGTTTAAGCGGGTCGCGATTGGAAATCTCCAGTAGCGCCTTAATGCCAGGGCGGCACTTTCCAGCACGAATTCGGCTTAAACCTTGCCACGTCAGGATACGGTTATTGGCATCCAGCGGCACCACGTCTGCTACTGTGCCCAAAGCAACCAGATCAAGCAAATCGGCCAGATTTGGCGGCGCGATACCACGTTCATCAAACCAGCCTTTGTCACGCAGGAAGGTGCGCAGCGCCAACATCAGGTAGAAGGCTACCCCCACACCTGCCAGCGATTTCGACGGAAATTCACAGTCGTGCAGGTTAGGATTGATGATTGCTTCCGCGCCCGGCAGCGTATCACCGGGTAGGTGGTGATCGGTCACCACCACCGGAATCTTCAGCGTTCTGGCATGCTCAACACCCGCGTGAGAAGATATGCCGTTGTCCACAGTGACGATCAGCTGAGCGCCCCGGGCATGCGCCTGATCCACGACTTCCGGGCTTAAGCCATATCCATCTTCAAAACGGTTGGGCACCAGGTAGTCAACATTACTACAGCCCAACGCACGCATCGCCAGGATGCTCAGTGCCGTGCTGGTCGCACCATCGGCATCGAAATCCCCCACCACAATGATGCGGGTCCCTTCGCGAAAGGCGTTATAGAGGATCTCAACCGCTTTTTCGACGCCGTTCAAATGCTGCCACGGCAACATCCCTTTCACGCTACGTTCAAGCTCCTGCGCACTACGCACGCCACGACTGGCGTACAAACGACGCAACAAGGGAGGCAAATCCGCAGGCAGTTCGGCAGTCTCGTCGGCCTCACGCCGACGGAGTTGTATCTGTTGTTTCACGCGAATTATTTACCGCTGGTCTGTTTTTCGTGTGCGTCGAGGAATTCTTTCATCTCTTTCGGCCCCTGATAGCCCGGGACAACATAGCCGTTGCTCAGAACAATCGCCGGTGTGCCACTGACGCCAAACTGCACGCCCAGTGCGTAATGATTCGCGATATCCACATCACAGGTCGCCGCTTTCACGCCCTTACCCGCCATCGCATCGTCAAAGGCTTTGTTTTTGTCTTTTGCACACCAGATTGACTTCATGTCCTGCTCAGCCTGGCTTTCCAGCCCCTGTCGAGGGAAGGCCAGATAACGGACGGTGATGCCCAGCGCGTTGTAGTCCTTCATTTCTTCATGCAACTTGTGGCAGTAGCCACAAGTGATGTCGGTGAAAACGGTGATGACGTGTTTTTCTTGCGGCGCTTTGTAGACGATCATCTCTTTTTCCAGCGCATTCAGATGCTTCATCAGCAGTTGGTTAGTGACATTCACCGGGCTTGCGCCACTTACGTCATACATCGGCCCCTGAATAATATGCTTGCCGTCTTCAGTAACGTACAGCACACCGCTATTGGTCAGTACGGTTTTCATGCCCGCAACCGGAGCAGGTTGAATTTCGGTGCTCTGCACACCCAGCTTCGCTAATGACTGGCGAATAGCCGCATCATCTGCATGCACCATGCCTGAAAACGCAGTAGCCAGCAGGGTGAGCATCATAAAACGTTTCTTCATAACCTATCCTTTACTGTCAGCACTCACGCTCGTGGGTGATGCTGTTGATGTAGTTGACGCAAGCGCTCCGTTGCGACATGTGTATAAATCTGTGTAGTCGAGAGATCGCTATGCCCCAGCAGCATCTGCACCACGCGCAGGTCAGCGCCGTGATTGAGCAAATGCGTGGCAAAAGCATGCCGCAATACGTGCGGCGACAGTTTCTCGCTGTCGATCCCTGCTAACACAGCATAGTGTTTAATACGATGCCAGAAAGTCTGACGGGTCATCTGCTGCGCACGCTGGCTGGGAAACAGTACGTCAATCGATACGCCGTTGAGCAACCACGGACGACCGTGTTCCAGGTATGTTTCCAGCCAGTACACGGCTTCTTCGCCCAACGGCACAAGCCGCTCTTTGTTGCCTTTACCAATCACCCGTACAACACCCTGGCGCAGACTAATATCGCTCATCGTCAGCCCCACCAACTCTGATACACGCAACCCCGTGGCGTACAAAACCTCCAGCATAGCTTTGTCGCGTAGCTCAAGCGGTTGGTCAATAAGCGGGGCCTGCAGCAGCCGTTCTACCTGCGCTTCGCTAAGATCTTTTGGCAAACGCTGCGGAAGTTTAGGTGAAGCAAGCGAGGCGCTTGGATCGTCTTCGCGAAATTTTTCGCCGTAAAGATGCTGAAAAAAACGCCGCATGGCACTGAGCAAACGTGCTGAACTGGTGGCTTTATACCCGCCATCCATTCGCTCAGCCAGCAGTGCCTGCAAATCATCGCTCTGCGCCGTCGCCAGTGAAATGCCACGATGGTGCAGCCATTCAACAAGCATTGTCAGATCGCGACGATACGCACTTAACGTGTTCTCCGCCAGATTTCGCTCCAGCCACAGGGCATCAAGAAATTGCTCGATGCGTGCCAGATCTTGTTCCACTCGCGCCCCTTAATTCACTCTCATTTTTGATGCATTATGCCTCATTGTGCCGAGATTGCGGCGATTCTGTTACACTAGCCGCAACGCTACAGCAGAATTGAGATGTTTACGTCATGAACATGGGTCTTTTTTACGGTTCCAGCACGTGCTACACCGAAATGGCAGCAGAAAAAATCCGCGATATCCTTGGTCCCGAACTGGTGACACTGCACAACCTCAAGGATGATTCCCCAGCCTTAATGGAGCAGTATGACGTGCTCATTTTGGGTATTCCAACCTGGGATTTCGGTGAAATTCAGGAAGACTGGGAAGCAGTCTGGGATCAACTGGACAACCTCAACCTGGAAGGCAAGATTGTCGCGCTTTACGGCATGGGCGATCAACTGGGGTACGGTGAGTGGTTCCTTGATGCACTGGGTATGCTGCATGATAAACTGGTCACCAAAGGTGTTAAGTTTGTCGGTTACTGGCCAACTGAAGGCTATGAATTCACCAGCGATAAACCCGTGATTGCCGATGGACAGCTGTTTGTCGGTTTAGCTCTGGATGAAACTAACCAGTACGACCTCAGCGATGAACGTATCCAGGCCTGGTGTGAGCAAATTCTCGGAGAAATGGCCGAACACTGGTCCTGATAACCGTGTTGCCGGATGATGGCGTGAATGCCTTCTCCGGCCTACATAGCGCACTAAACCGTAGCTGCTCGCCATCAATCATTCGCCAGCGTTAACCCTGCTTCACCTGTTGCAGCATTAACCGTCGCAAATCCCGCCACTCTGCGTCATCCATGCTGTCCGCTGCCAGCCACAAATGCTGACGTTTTCCCGCATCTGAACGCAAACGCAGCATCATGCCCGTTTTAATCATCCAGGGTGCACAAACGATAGACCACTCCTGCCCCTGCCAGCGCAGACGACCGTCCATTAACAGTCTAATCTCTCCCTGACAAGCGTTAATGCGACGCTGACTGCGTACGCTATCAAACACCACCAGAGAGAGCAGAACCAACCATAATGGGGTGTAGCTCAACGGCCAGGGCATCAATAAAATGAATACCGCAACCAGCCCATGAATGAGCAGAGAGAGCCACTGTGCGCGCCATGAAACGCGTAAATCAGATTGCCACTGGACCACGTTCCCGATTCCGTGTCTGGATGAGTCGCACCATCTGCTCCAACTGCTCATCAGCCGGTTTCCCATGATTCATCAACCAGTTAAATAAGTCTGGATCATCGCATTCCAGCAGACGGATAAAGATGCGTTTTTCTTCGTCACTTAAGTTGTCATACTCATGTTCGAAAAACGGCATGATAGAGATGTCCAGTTCACGCATACCGCGGCGGCATGCCCAATGAATACGTGCTTTGTTGTTAATATCCATGTTCTTTTCCCTGTCTCGCGAAAACGAAGTATCCGGCTATTGTAACGTGTTTTTCACGCTCTTTTACGGGAATATCAGTAAACGGAAGCGCGATCGCTAAATAAAACCACATTAAGTCAAAGGGTTCACTTTTTTGGATGTCTCCTCGCAAAGCTTAATAGAAGGCACAAACAGGATGTTTAAACCGCTTGCAATAGCCCATAGCTCTTTTACCATTAGTCATTATTACCGCGTTAAGCAAATCAGGACATTATTATGGCTTTTACATCATTTCCTCCTCGCCAGCCGTTTGCGTCGGCACGTTTGCCTCTGACGCTAATGACGCTCGACGACTGGGCTCTCGCCACCATTACTGGTGTCGACAGTGAAAAGTACATCCAGGGCCAGGTCACCGCTGATGTCAGCCAGATGACCGAACAGCAACACCTGCTGGCCGCTCACTGCGATGCCAAAGGTAAAATGTGGAGCAACCTGCGACTCTTCCGTCAGGCTGATGGTTTTGCCTGGCTTGAACGCCGTAGCCTGCGTGATGCCCAATTAACCGAACTGAAAAAATACGCCGTCTTCTCGAAGGTCGTGATTGCCCCGGATGATGAGCGCGTCCTGCTGGGCGTGGCAGGCTTCCAGGCGCGTGCGGCGCTAGCCAATCTCTTTAGCGAACTGCCAACCAGCGATAAGCAGGTCGTTACCCACGGCGCTTCCACCTTGCTGTGGTTCGGGCATCCGTCTGAACGCTTCCTGCTGATCGTTGATGTCGCAACAGCTGAGATGATTGCAGAGAAACTGCGTGGCGAAGCAGAATTGAATAACAGCCAGCAATGGCTGGCGCTGGATATCGAAGCGGGTATCCCGGTGATCGACACCGCTAACAGCGGTCAGTTTATTCCGCAGGCCACTAACCTTCAGGCTCTGGGTGGTATTAGCTTCAAAAAAGGTTGTTACACCGGTCAGGAAATGGTTGCCCGCGCAAAATTCCGCGGCGCCAATAAACGTGCAATGTGGACCCTGGCGGGTACTGCCAGCCGGGTACCAGAAGCAGGTGAAGATCTGGAACTAAAAATGGGTGAGAACTGGCGTCGTACCGGTACTGTTCTTGCTGCCGTGCAACTGGCCGATGGTCAGGTGTTAGTACAGGTTGTGATGAATAACGATATGGAAGCAGACAGCGTGTTCCGCGTGCGTGATGATGCGAAAACGCTGCATATTGTGCCGCTGCCGTATTCGTTAGACGAAGAGTAATTAGTCGGCCTGATAAGCGCAGCGCCATCAGGCAATTCAGTGCAGGCCGCCGGATGGCGGCGTTGCCTTATCCGGCCTAAAAACATATCCCGGGCGAGCGTTTACGCCGCCCTCGGGGTTGCACTGAATCTATGCGTTTTGCCCCACGTACAAATAAATCGCCAGAAAGTGACAAACACTGCCACCCAGCACAAACCCATGCCAGATAGCATGGTTGTAAGGAATACGTTTGCAGACGTAGAAAATCACGCCCAGCGAATATACCACGCCCCCCACAGCCAACAACGTCACACCGCCCGCCGCCAGCTTAACCGCCAGTTGATACACCACAATCAATGATAACCACCCCATCGTCAGATAGGTCACCAGCGACAAAACCTTAAAGCGGTGGGCAATAGTCAGTTTGAATAAAATACCAAGCAGCGCCAGACTCCAGATAACGATCATCAATCCACGCGCCAGCGGCGAATCCAGTCCCACCAGCAGAAACGGCGTGTAAGTCCCGGCAATCAGCAGATAAATAGCGCAATGGTCGAATTTTTTCAGCCAGATTTTCGCTTTCTGATGGGGGATTGCGTGATACAAGGTTGAAGCAAGGAACAGCAGGATCATGCTGCCGCCATACAGGCTATAGCTGGTAATCGCCATAGCACTGGCATTGGCATCCACTGCCTGAACCAGCAACAGCACCAGTCCGACAATCCCAAACACCAGTCCAATACCGTGACTGATGCTATTGGCTATTTCCTCAGCCAGCGAATATCCCTGCGCGATTAATGGCTTCTGAACCATAAGTTACTCCGGTAAAACGAACACTTTCGTGATTGCGCCTCTAGCGTAACTGAGAATGGTTCCAGTGAACACCTGTTAGCCAAAATATTTCTCAAAAAAATAAAAAATCAATAAAAATCATGTTGTTACATTTTATATTTCAGCTAACAGCTGTACCTTAAAAATTAAAGGCATTTAAAATCAATCACATAAAATTGCGTTTGTTGTGGATAGATCTCAGCAATCACCTGTTTAAGCTTATCAAGCGTCATGTTTTCCTGTCGGGCGTGTTGTTCCGTTAGCGTATCCAGTGTAACTGTTGAAGTGCCGACAACTTCAATCGTGCAGAAGTAGCCATCATCCTCGAAGCGCCCAACGCGCAGAATATCGCCGACTTTGAAGTGTGATTCAGACTCATCACGAATGGTGATGGTCTTACGTCCTGCCAGAATGTCATCCTGGAAGCGTTGAAAAAAAGTGATGTCATTTGGCTGCATGTTATTATTCCCTGTAGATGAAGTCTGATGAGTGAGTTTTGCCATTGTGAGTATGTTCTCCCACGCTGCCATCGCCAGTCTCAACAATCTTGAGATGCTGGTCTATAACTATGTCATCAAAAACCGTGACAAAGTCATGTACATGACCATTCGCGAACTGGCCGATGCCGTGGGCGTATCCACAACTACCGTGTTGCGCTTTTGCCGCAAGCTTAAGTGTGAGGGTTACTCAGAATTTCGCGTACGCTTTAAATTATATTTAGAGCAGAATGAACCGCAACAGGCTAATTTTGGCGCCAGCGAGATAATCAGCTTTTTTAAAGGCGTGAACAATGACGAGTTTGATAAACTGCTCGATCAGGCTGTTGATATTATATTATCTTCTGAGCGTATCATATTCGTCGGTGCGGGAACATCAGGAGCCTTAGCAAAATATGGCGCACGTTTTTTCTCCAATGTGGGTAAATTCAGTAACCATATCGACGACCCTTATTTTCCGGTAACCAATGATATGGCCAGAAACGCGCTGGCGATTGTCCTGTCCGTCTCTGGCGAAACAGAGGAAATCCTGCGTTTCGCCAGCCAGTTCAGCCTGCATAACTGTAAAGTCCTGTCGATTACCTGCCATGAGCATTCGCGACTGGCGAAACTCGCCGACTTTAACCTCTCGTGGCACGTACCGCAAACCCGCATAGCGGGGGTCTATGATATTACCACGCAAATTCCTGTTATTTATATTCTGGAATCACTTGGCCGCAAGCTGGCGAAAAGATTAGCGTAAAAAAAACAATATGTTTTTTTGATGTAACAAATCACATTTCCGCTATTTTGTTATATCGTGACATTTATCTTTCCTTTGTTAGACTCAAAATCAGATTGTATTAATTTGAGACTGAGCGCAGATGAAAAAACTTACCTTACCAAAAGATTTTTTATGGGGCGGCGCAGTAGCGGCGCATCAGGTTGAAGGCGGCTGGAACAAAGGTGGCAAAGGTCCCAGCATTTGCGACGTACTGACCGGTGGCGCACATGGTGTTCCCCGTGAGATCACTCAAGACATTGTGCCCGGCAAGTACTATCCCAACCATGAAGCTGTCGATTTTTACAGTCATTACAAAGAAGACATCAAGCTGTTTGCCGAAATGGGTTTCAAGTGCTTCCGTACCTCTATCGCATGGACCCGTATCTTCCCGCAAGGTGACGAATCACAACCGAACGAAGAAGGTCTGAAGTTCTACGATGATATGTTCGATGAATTGCTCAAATACAACATCGAGCCGGTTATCACGCTTTCCCACTTCGAAATGCCGCTGCATCTGGTTCAACAGTACGGTAGCTGGACCAATCGCAAAGTCGTCGATTTCTTTGTTCGTTTTGCCGAAGTTGTCTTTGAGCGCTACAAGCACAAGGTCAAATACTGGATGACCTTCAATGAAATCAACAACCAGCGTAACTGGCGCGCACCACTTTTTGGTTACTGCTGTTCCGGCGTTGTGTATACCGAACATGAAAATCCAGAAGAAACCATGTATCAGGTGCTACATCACCAGTTTATTGCCAGTGCGTTGGCGGTAAAGGCGGCACGTCGCATCAACCCTGAAATGAAGGTCGGTTGCATGCTGGCGATGGTACCGCTGTATCCGTTCTCCTGTAAGCCTGAAGATGTAATGTTCGCGCAGGAATCTATGCGTGAGCGCTATGTTTTCACCGACGTTCAACTGCGCGGTTACTACCCGTCTTATGTGCTGAATGAATGGGAGCGCCGCGAATTCAACATCAGGATGGAAGAGGGTGATAAACAAATCCTGCGTGAAGGGACCTGCGACTATCTCGGCTTCAGCTATTACATGACTAACGCAGTAAAAGCAGAAGGTGGTAGCGGCGATGCAATCTCGGGTTTTGAAGGCAGTGTGCCAAATCCGCACGTAAAGGCCTCCGACTGGGGCTGGCAGGTAGATCCTGTTGGGCTGCGCTATGCGTTATGCGAACTTTACGAGCGTTATCAGAAACCGCTGTTTATCGTCGAAAACGGGTTTGGCGCCTACGATAAAGTGGAACAAGACGGTAGCATCATCGATGACTATCGTATCGACTATCTGCGTGCTCATGTCGAAGAGATGATGAAAGCGGTAACGTATGATGGCGTGGATCTGATGGGCTACACGCCGTGGGGTTGCATCGACTGCGTATCATTCACCACCGGCCAGTACAGTAAACGGTATGGTTTTATCTATGTGAATAAACACGACGATGGCACCGGCGATATGTCGCGTTCGCGCAAGAAAAGTTTTAACTGGTACAAAGAGGTAATTGCCAGCAACGGCGAGAAACGTTAACTACACGAGATAATACGTACTTACCTGCGTGATGCCAGGTAAGTACGCAAACAAAGAGATCACCAGGTTTTACCGACTTTAAACTCCCAACGTACATTTTCCATTTTGGTCGCCGATTTAGCCTCTTGCATTACAGGAAAGAATGAGCCGAAACCAAGCCAAACATTTATTGAATCAATCGCAACATTGAAAGAAGGACCAATAACCCATTCGGTAGTACCTGACTGATTATTTATCACACGGCCCGTTGATAGCTCCCGGGTGCCAGAATCATTATGGCTATACGCACTTTCCACGCCAATATCCCACGGTATTTCGCTAAACATATAACGGAATTGGGTATTCCATTGAAACTCATTCCCACGTTTAACATCCTGATTTCCGCGTTCAAACGGCCCCTGGAAGATAAAATCCATATCACCTTTAATATTCGGGGTAAAAAACTTCGTTAATGACACGGATGCCCGGCCACCCCACGCCCCATTACCGGGTAAATGGTTATCTCCATCCTGCCCCGTCGGTAACAGCACCGCTCCGCCAACTGTCAGCCAAAATGGCGCCCCCGCTCGCTGACTCAACAACGCATAGCTCAGGCCAACTGACTGGTCGCCCAACCCTTCTATATGTTCGGGAGACATATTGTTGCGTCGATTATTAATATAAGATCCAACTGTCACACCTTCGAGTCGGTCAGTCATTCCGTAACGGATTTTGAGCAGCCATATTTGAGAGTAAATATCCGGACTTCCGCTTCCCTTTATTTGATTATCCTTATCACGAAAGGAACTGTTTACTGCTGTCAGTAACATTCCCTGCGGAAGTAGCGAACCACCTGAAATTGCTGTGTTAACAGGAGCACCTAATATTTTACTTGGGGATGATGTATTACCTTTTGCATCCGCACTCATTGCATTTATAGATATAAAATATATAATTAACGGCAGCAAGCTTAACTTATTCATCATTTCCTCCTGAAATGAAAATACCGCAGATTATTTCACAGAAAATATATTTGAGTTATTTATGGTATTTAATTTTTCATAAATAAAGGGGATTTAAAACAACGTTAATTTACTGGAAATGATGAGAATAAATTGAGATACAAATTCCGTTTTAAGAGATTATATACCTTACTACAATGGCGTTTAACGACGCCCATATCTCTGTCGCCGGATTCGGGATCTTTTCTCCGGGTCTACCTGAGGATAACATTATTACAGATGCGGATTACCGGGAAAACGGCAGTCCGCGACATAAATATACGCTTCGGGTTGCACACTTATGGCACGGTAAGCGCAGTACGCTATCAACGCACTTACTTCCCCCCCGCTAATTCAAGAAAACTGCCCGTCACGTAAGAGGCCTTTTCGCTCAGCAGCCAAACTATCGCCTGCGCGACCTCTTCCGGCTGTCCGCCTCGCTGCATAGGCAACATGGATTTCACGCGGTCCACCCTGTCCGGCTCTCCTCCACTGGCATGCATTTCGGTATAGATAAGGCCTGGTCGTACGCAGTTTACACGAATCCCCTGTGCCGCCACTTCCAGCGCCAGCCCGGTCGTTAGCGAATCCACAGCCCCTTTCGATGCGGCATAATCAACATATTCGAAAGGCGCGCCAAGCCTTGATGCGGCTGAAGAAACATTCACAATCGCCCCACCCTGACCACCGTGTTTTAACGACATCCGTTTTACCGCTTCCCGACAACACAGAAAATAGCCGGTCACATTGGTTGCCAGGACACGGTTGATTCGCTCAGCCGTGAGGTTCTCCACCGTGCTCTGCTCAAACAAAATCCCGGCATTATTGACCAGTGCAACCAATGGTTCGCCTTCGCGGTCAATCGCGTCAAACATCGCCACCACCTGACTCTCATCACTGATATCCGCACGCAGAATAAACGCGTTCCCTCCAGCGGCTATGATGCGATTTACCACCTCCGTTGCGGCGCGAATATTATGATGAAAGTTAACCGCAACCGTGTAGCCCTCTTCTGCCAGCTGCAATGCAGTTGCCCGTCCAATACCACGACTGCCGCCAGTAACCAGTGCGATTCCCATACATTCCTCCAGATATGAAAAAGCCGGGAGGCGGCTTCGCCTTACCCGGCCTGGAAACGGCTTTACTACACGGAAAAATTACTGATATTCGCTCATCGGTACGCAAGAGCAGAACAGGTTACGGTCACCGTAAACGTCATCGAGACGCTTCACGGTCGGCCAGTATTTGTTCGCCACACCCACCGGGAAGACAGCAATTTCGCGGCTATAACCGTGAGTCCACTCAGACACCAGTTCATTCTGGGTATGTGGAGAGTTAACCAGCGGGTTATCTTCCAGCGGCCATTCACCGGCTTTCACGCGATCGATCTCAGCGCGGATAGCCAGCATCGCATTGATAAAGCGATCCAATTCTACTTTGCTTTCGGATTCCGTTGGTTCGACCATCAGCGTACCCGCAACCGGGAATGACATGGTCGGCGCATGGAAACCGTAATCGATCAGACGCTTGGCAATATCCAGTTCGCTGATACCGGTCTCTTCTTTCAGTGGGCGAATGTCGAGAATACATTCATGTGCCACACGGCCGTCACGACCAGTATACAACACCGGATAGGCATCTTTCAGACGGCTGGCAATGTAGTTAGCATTCAGAATTGCCACCTGGCTTGCCTGCTTCAGACCTTCTGCGCCCATCATACGGATATACATCCAACTGATTGGCAGAATAGATGCGCTACCGAACGGAGCGGCAGAAACAGCGCCCTGACGGGTGAGCATCCCTTCAATCTGTACCACACTGTGGCCCGGCACGAACGGTGCCAGATGCGATTTAACGCCGATCGGTCCCATACCTGGGCCGCCGCCGCCGTGCGGAATGCAGAACGTTTTATGCAGGTTGAGGTGTGATACATCTGCGCCAATAAAGCCTGGCGAAGTAATACCAACCTGGGCGTTCATGTTCGCACCATCAAGGTAAACCTGCCCGCCAAACTGATGCACAATTTCGCACACTTCACGGATGGTTTCTTCATATACGCCGTGCGTAGACGGATAGGTGACCATGATGCAGGAGAGATTTTCGGCGTGTTGTTCTGCTTTTGCACGCAAATCGTCCAGGTCGATGTTGCCGTTCTTATCACAGGCGACAACCACCACCTGCATACCCGCCATCTGAGCGGAAGCCGGGTTGGTACCATGAGCAGAAGCCGGGATCAGGCAGATATCACGATGGCCTTCGTTACGGCTTTCGTGATAATGACGAATTGCCAGCAGGCCAGCATATTCACCCTGTGCGCCGGAGTTCGGCTGCATGCAAACGGCGTCATAACCGGTCAGTTTAACCAGCCAGTCAGACAGTTGACCTATCATCTGGTGATAACCTTCTGCCTGTTCCGGCGGACAGAACGGGTGCAGTTCGGCAAATTCCGGCCAGGTGATTGGAATCATCTCAGCGGCCGCATTCAGCTTCATGGTGCAGGAGCCCAGCGGGATCATCGCCTGGTTCAGTGCCAGATCTTTACGCTCCAACGAGTGCATGTAGCGCATCATTTCGGTTTCGCTATGGTAGCGATTAAATACCGGATGGCTGAGGATTGCGTCATCACGCAGCATGCTGTCCTGAATAGAACGGCTGTCGAGCGCCACATCTTTATCCAGCGTATCGATGTTCAGGCCGTGGCTGTCGCCCAGCAGGACGTTGAACAATTGCACCACATTTTCGCGAGTGGTGGTTTCATCGAGGGTGATACCTACTGCGTTATGAATATCGCTGCGCAGGTTGATTTCAGCCGCTTCAGCACGCGCCAGCACGGAGGCTTTGTCAGCCACTTCGACACACAGGGTATCGAAGTAATGCGCATGCCGCAGCTTCAGTCCTTTCTGTTGCAGACCTGCCGCCAGAATATCGGCCAGGCGGTGGATGCGGTTGGCGATGCGTTTCAGGCCTACCGGACCATGATAAACGGCATACAAACTGGCGATGTTGGCCAGCAGTACCTGCGAGGTACAAATGTTGGAGTTCGCTTTCTCGCGACGGATATGCTGCTCGCGAGTCTGCATCGCCATACGCAGTGCGGTATTGCCCGCCGCATCTTTGGATACGCCGATAATACGGCCTGGCATGGAGCGCTTGAATTCATCTTTAGCAGCAAAGAACGCTGCGTGTGGACCACCGTAGCCCATCGGTACGCCGAAACGCTGCGCAGAGCCGAACACAATGTCTGCGCCCTGTTTACCTGGAGCGGTCAGCAGAACCAGCGCCATAAAATCGGCAGCAACGCTGACCACGACTTTACGGGATTTCAGTTCAGCAATCAGTTTGCTGTAATCGTGCACTTCACCGGTAGTGCCAACCTGCTGTAACAGCACGCCGAACACATCCTGGTGATCCAGTGCTTTTTCCGCATCATCGACGATAACGTCAAAACCGAAGGTTTCCGCACGGGTACGCACAACATCCAGGGTTTGCGGATGAACATCAGCCGCGACGAAGAAACGGTTGGCGTTTTTCAGCTTGCTGACGCGTTTTGCCATCGCCATAGCTTCAGCGGCAGCGGTGGCTTCATCCAGCAGAGACGCGGAAGCCATGTCCAGACCAGTCAGGTCCAGCGTGACTTGTTGGAAATTCAGCAGCGCTTCCAGGCGCCCCTGAGAGACTTCTGGCTGATACGGCGTATACGCCGTGTACCAGCCCGGGTTTTCCAGCATGTTGCGCAGGATAACCGGCGGTAATTGTACGGCGGTGTAACCCATGCCAATGTAGGACGTGAAGCGCTTGTTACGCCCGGCGATGGCTTTTAATTCAGCCAGCGCGGCGTATTCGGTCGCCGCCTCGCCCACCTGTGGCGGGGTTGCGAGCTGAATGTCTTTCGGCACAATCTGGCCGATCAGCGCGTTTAACGACTCGGCGCCAACGGCATTCAGCATCTCTTGCTGCTGCGCGGCATCCGGTCCGATGTGGCGTTCAATGAAAGCGCCGCTGTTTTCAAGCTGGCTTAACGTCTGTGTCATGGGCGATGGTTCCTGAAACGTGCAGTGAATCGTAGGTGTCTCTACTTACCTGAATACGCAAAATGATTCGCGTTGCAGGTGTGCGAGGAAACCAACACACCTGCAACGTGAAGAATGACGCGTATTTATTCGTCTTCTAACAAAGCTTCGTATGCAGTCGCATCCAGCAGTGATTCAATCTCACTTTCATCGCTGGCTTTGATTTTGAAGATCCAGCCACCGGCATACGGCTCGCTGTTAACCAGTTCAGGAGAGTCGCTGAGTGCATCATTAACCGCAACAATCTCACCGCCGACCGGCGCATAAATATCAGATGCCGCTTTTACGGATTCCGCAACCGCGCAGTCATCACCCGCACTAACGGTCGTGCCAACGTCGGGCAGATCAACGAAAACCATGTCGCCCAGCAGCTCCTGAGCGTGTTCGGTGATACCAACGGTATAAGAACCGTCAGCTTCTTTGCGCAGCCATTCGTGTTCTTTGCTGTATTTCAGTTCTGCAGGTACGTTGCTCATCAATCAATCTCCAAAAAAGGATGAATTACGCGACGGCTTTGCCGTTACGCACAAAAACAGGTTTAGTCACTTTTACCGGCATTTCGCGGTTACGAATTTGCACAATCGCCGTTTCGCCGATACCCGCCGGAACGCGTGCCAGCGCGATGCTGTAGCCCAACGTTGGGGAGAAGGTTCCGCTGGTGATGATGCCTTCATGCGGGTTGCCCGACGCATCAGTAAAACGCACTGGCAGTTCATTACGCAGCACGCCTTTCTCGGTCATCACCAGCCCGACCAGTTGCTCATGGCCTTTTTCGCGCTGCATTTCCAGCGCTTCACGACCAATAAAGTCGCGATCGGTCGGTTCCCACGCGATAGTCCATCCCATATTGGCCGCCAGCGGGGAGATACCTTCATCCATCTCCTGACCATACAGGTTCATACCGGCTTCTAAACGCAGCGTATCACGCGCGCCCAGACCGCAAGGCTGAACACCTGCTTCGACCAGCGCACGCCAGAAATCCGCGGCCTTTTCATTCGGCATTGCAATTTCATATCCCGCTTCGCCGGTATAACCCGTGGTCGCGATAAACAAATCACCTGCCTGAACGCCGAAGAACGGTTTCATACCTTCAACAGCATGGCGTTGTTCGTCAGTAAACAGCGTGGCAGCTTTTGCCTGCGCGTTTGGTCCTTGCACCGCGATCAGTGACAGGTCATCACGAACGGTGATGTCGATGGCGTAAGGTTCAGCGTGTTGGGTAATCCAGGAGAGGTCTTTTTCGCGAGTGGCGGAGTTTACAACGAGGCGGAAGAAATCTTCAGTGAAGTAGTAGACAATCAGGTCATCTATCACGCCGCCCGAAGCATTGAGCATTCCGGAGTAAAGGGCTTTACCTGTCTTCGTTAGCTTCGCGACGTCGTTTGCCAGCAGATAGCGCAAGAACTCCCGGGTGCGGCTGCCGCGCAGGTCGACGATGGTCATGTGCGACACATCAAACATACCGGCATCGGTGCGGACAGCATGGTGCTCATCGAGCTGAGAACCGTAATGCAGTGGCATCATCCAGCCATGGAAATCAACCATGCGCGCGCCACATAGCGTGTGTTGTTCGTACAAAGGAGTCTGTTGAGCCATCTTTTCCTCGTTGAATAAGCGGGGCTATCAACTCTTTCGTGGTGAAATCTTCGCCACGAAACCCAGCACCACAGCCGCTCCAGGGGCTGCGACGCAAACGTTCTCTTTGTCCTGAACTTACCACCGAAACAGACGCTAAACCATAAGGCAAAATTAACCATCACATTAGCTTATGACTAAAAATGGCCAGATCGCCGACAGCATAAAAAACCATTAAAACGCCACCACTTCAGAACAACAGACGCACATAAGCAGAGCTAAGCCGCATCAATCCATATTTAATGTGGAAAAAATGTCAAAAATGGCGTTATGAAAAAAATGTAATATTAAAAAAACTAATGCGAAAAAAGGCGTGGAATTAGATTATTTCAAATGAGAGAGCCATCCCGGCGCGCAGGCCGGGAGAGGAAAGTGTGACGGGTTTCAAACTCTTAAGATTGTCCTTTCGGACGCTAGCGTAGCCATTCAGGAAGATCGTTCAGCCCCATCGCCTGACGGATGAGCTGTGGTTTTACGCCCGGGAGGGTATCGGCCAGTTTCAGACCAATATCACGCAGTAATTTCTTCGCCGGATTCTCACCGGCAAACAGTTCACGGAACCCCTGCATTCCAGCCAGCATCAGCGCCGCACTGTGCTTACGGCTACGCTCATAACGGCGCAGATAGAGGTACTGACCGATGTCTTTTCCCTGGCGTTGCAGGCGCTTAAGTTCATCAATCAACTCCGCTGCATCCATAAAACCGAGGTTCACGCCCTGTCCTGCCAGCGGATGGATGGTATGCGCCGCATCACCCACCAGGGCCATACGATGGGCGGCAAACTGACGGGCATAGCGTCCAGTCAGCGGAAACGTCTGGCGTTCACTTTCAAGCTGGCATAATCCCAGACGATTATCGAAAGCGATATTCAGAGCCTGATTGAAATCATCTGCACTTGCCTGCTGCATACGTTCAGCGTCCTGCGGCGAGAGAGACCAGACAATAGAGCATAAATGTGGATCGCTCAGCGGCAGGAACGCCAAGATACCTTCGCCATGAAACGCCTGACGCGCAACCGCGCCATGGGCTTCTTGCGTGCGGATCGTTGCCACCAGCGCATGATGACGGTAATCCCAGAACGTCAGCGGAATATCCGCTTTGTTGCGCAGCCACGAGTTTGCACCGTCTGCGCCAATCACCAGACGAGCGGTCAGCATGGAGCCATCTTTCAGCGTCAGGAACGCCTCGTTTTCTCCCCAGGCCACCTGCTGTAACTCAGCCGGTGCCATCAGCGAGATATCCGCTGAACGCTGCGCTTTTTGCCACAGTGCGTAGTGAATCACCGAGTTTTCGACGATATGCCCCAAATGGCTGTAACCCATACTCTGGTCATCAAATTCAATGCGTCCAAAGCTGTCTTTATCCCAGACTTCCATGCCGTGGTAACAGCAAGCGCGACGGGCAACAATATCCGACCATACGCCAAGGCGTGTCAGCAGTTTTTCACTGGCCGCGTTAATTGCCGACACGCGAAGCTGAGGGGGTGCATCCGCCGCCAAAGGCTGCGGAACATGTTGTTCTAACACAGCAACGCGTAATCCGCTGCCCTGCAGGCCGCAGGCAACCGCCAGTCCCACCATGCCGCCACCAACAATTGCTACATCAACACTTTGCACTGTTTATACCTCGAAACCTGTAATCCGTAAGCCTGATAAACGCAGCGCTATCAGGCATTTTTGCGGGGACCCTTGCCGGATGGCGGCTTTGCCTTATCCAACCTACAGGTCATATTTATCGCGCAACCCAACCGAGGGTCCGCTCCGCCAACGCATCGCGCGCGGGTGTGAATAATTCCATCGCCATCAGTCCGGCATTACGCCCAACGACCAACGGAGCCCAGCGATTGGCAAACAGATACACCAGACTGTTGGTGACACCAATCGTCACCTCGCGATCGCTCTGACGACGTTGTTGATAACGCGACAGCACCGCATAATCGCCCACATCTTCTGCGTCATCCTGAGCCTGAGTCAACGTTTCGGCAAGACTCATGGCATCACGAAGCCCAAGGTTAAAACCTTGTCCGGCAATAGGATGCAGCGTCTGCGCCGCATTACCCACCAGCACCGTACGATGGGTAATCGCTTTAAGCGCGGTTGTTAAAGACAGCGGGTAAGCGCTGCGTTTGCCCGCTTGTGTAATGCGTCCCAGTCGCCAGCCAAATGCGCGTTGCAGTTCGCAGCAAAACTGTTCATCTGACCAGGACATGATCTCTTCACGCTTCTCCAGCGGATGACACCACACCAGCGAACATCGCCCCTCCGCCATTGGCAACATGGCCAGCGGACCATGCGGCGTGAAACGCTCATAGGCACGCCCCTCGTGAGGAACGGAAGTCGTGACGTTAGCAATGACGGCCAGTTGTTCATACGGCTGTTGCTGCCAGTCAACCCCACAGGCTGTCGCCAACGCAGAGCGCGTACCGTCGGCGGCCACCAGCAGATGCCCCGTAATCGTTTCGCCGTTTTCCAGTGTAACATCAACACGATCTTGCGAGCGCGACACGCTGGCGACACGAGCGGGACAGTGCAATGTGACACCCGGCGCTTTACGCAGCAGCGCAAACAGACGTAGCCCCACATCGTGCAGTTCTACCACCTGACCGAGCGCTGAAATAGAGTATTCCTGCGCATCCAGCGTTACGAATCCGGCATGCCCACGGTCACTGACGTGTACCGTTTTAATTGCCGTTGCGCAATCGGCAATCGCCTGCCACACGCCAATTCGCGCCAGCTGTTGGCAGGTTCCTGCCGCCAGCGCAATTGCCCGGGCGTCAAATCCCGGGTGGCGATCGGTTTCAGGTTCGCTCGCTTCTATCAGATGAACAGGCAGCGTCCCATGGCTTAGGGCTGAAATGGCCAACGCCAGCGTCGCGCCGACCATGCCACCACCGACGATAATCACACTCATTGCAGTCGCGCCGCAGCCATCAGGGCTTCGATGTCATCCGCCTTCTTAACCACTCCAGCGGTCAGATTTTCATTACCGTCTTCGGTAATAAGGATGTCATCTTCAATACGAATACCGATACCGCGGTAAGCAGGGGGGACATCGGCATCCGGAGCGATATACAACCCAGGCTCAACCGTGAGCACCATTCCCGGCTCCAGCATACGCGAACGATCCTGACCATAAACACCGACATCATGGACATCCAGGCCCAGCCAGTGGCTAAGACCATGCATAAAGAAAGGTCGGTGCGCATTCTCGGCAATAAGCTGATCGACATCACCATGCAAAATGCCCAGTTTTACCAGGCCGGTAATCATGATGCGCACCACTTCGCCAGTCACCTCCTGAATGGAAGTCCCCGGACGATACAGACGCAGGCTGGTTTCTAACGACTCCAGCACGATGTCGTAGACCTCACGCTGGGCAGGTGTAAATTTACCGTTAACCGGGAAGGTGCGCGTGATATCGCCTGCGTAGCCTTTGTATTCGCATCCGGCGTCAATCAGCACCAGGTCGCCATCACGCATTTCACTTTCGTTTTCGGTGTAATGCAGGATACAGCCGTTTACACCGCTGCCAACGATGGTGTTATAGGATGGGTAACGCGCACCATGACGGGTGAATTCGTGATGAATTTCCCCTTCCAACTGGTACTCAAACATCCCCGGACGGCATTTTTCCATCGCCCGGGTATGTGCCAGTGCGGTAATTTCCCCAGCCCGACGCATAACAGCAATCTCTTCTGGCGATTTAAACAGACGCATCTCATGCACCATTGGACGCCAGTCGATAATTGCTGCAGGCGCGGTCAGATTCTGCCGGGAACCTTTACGCAGCTTATCCAGCGCCGTACTGACAATCTCGTCTGCCCACGTATACTCACCCTGTGCGTGATACACCGCGTCAAGACCATTCAGCAGCAGGTGCAATTGTTGGTTGATTTCACTGAAGGCTAGCGCCCGGTCAACGCCCAGTTTTTCCGGTGCGGCATCCTGCCCCAGACGACGGCCAAACCAGATCTCTGCAGTCAGGTCGCGAACCCGATTGAACAAAACGCTATGATTGTGTGTGTCATCACTTTTAATCAGCACCAGCACAGCTTCTGGTTCGTTAAAACCGGTGAAGTACAAGAAATCGCTGCTCTGGCGGTACGGATATTCACTGTCCGCGCTGCGTGTCGCTTCCGGTGCAGCGAAAATTAGCGCGGCGCTGCCGGGCTGCATTTGCGCCAACAAAGCCTGGCGGCGGCGTAAGTATTCTTGCTGAGTCATGACACTCTCCCTGGCGTTGTTGTTCTTAGTGCAGAGTCGGTTTACGGACTTCCGGTGCGGTCGGTTGCTGACGCGTGAATGTGTCATGGCACAGCAATGCGGCAACACGCACGTATTCGATGATCTCTTCGAGCGACATTTCCAGCTCTTCCTGATCTTCGTCTTCGTCATAGCCCAACTGGGCGATATTACGCAGATCATCGATGGCTTCGCCGGTTTCACCTGTCACTTTGTCGAGCTTGGGCTGTGTAACCCCGAGGCCCAGCAAAAAGTGGTTTACCCAGCCAGCCAACGCATCGGCGCGATCGAACACGCTAACATCATCGCCTTCAGGCAGATAAAGCTGAAAAAGGAAGCCATCATCTTCCAGTGCATCGCTGGTGGCAGAGTGCATTTTCAGCAGAGCCTGAGCCAGCTCGTGACCGAAAGCCAGGCCTTCGTTCGTCAGGTCGTGCAACAGCGGCTGCCATGAGCTGTCGTTGTTGCCACCGCAAATCATCCCGCTGATCAAACCGTGCATTTCGGCGGGGGTCAATCCGGCCCCTTGTTGGTTCAAAAACTGGCTAACTTCGTTGTAACCAGGCATTTCGTTCTGTATAGACATAAGCATTCGTCATCAAAGGGAGGATATTCATGATATGCTACCACTTTGGACCCTGGTGGACCAGAAAAGGGCTTGTATCTTGATACCAGGGTAGCTATAGTGTCGCCCCTTCGCGGACCCACGGTCTGGAGACGAAGGCAGCGCAGTCAATCAGCAGGAAGGTGGCATGTCTGCACAACCCGTCGATATCCAAATATTTGGCCGTTCACTGCGAGTGAATTGCCCGCCTGAACAAAGGGATGCGTTGAATCAGGCTGCGGACGATCTGAATCAGCGATTGCAAGATCTGAAAGTTCGCACTAGAGTCACAAATACTGAGCAGCTGGTTTTCATCGCCGCGTTGAATATCAGCTATGAATTAACTCAGGAAAAAGCGAAGACGCGTGATTACGCGGCGAGCATGGAACAACGTATTCGGATGCTACAACAGACCATCGAACAAGCGTTGCTTGATCAGGGTCGCATAACCGAAAAAACGGGCCAAAACTTTGAATAACACTTTTCGGTTTACTGTGGTAGAGTGACCGTGAAGACAAAATTTCTCTGAGATGTTTGCAAGCGGGCCAGTCCCCTGAGCCGATATTTCATACCACAAGAATGTGGCGCTCCACGGTTGGTGAGCATGCTCGGCTCGTCCGAGAAGCCTTAAAACTGTGACGACGCATTCACCTTGAACCAAGGGTTCAAGGGTTACAGCCTGCGGCGGCATCTCGGAGATTCCCTTCTACCTGGCAACAGCCATGACACTACTTTCTGAACTTCCTGTATCCCGACAAGAAATACGTCAACTCATTCGGCAACGCCGCCGTGCATTAACGCCTGATCAACAAAGACATTTCGGCCAGCAAGCCGCGACCAGAATGCTGAGTTTTCCCCCAGTGGTACTCGCTCATACCGTGGCGGTGTTTCTTTCTTTTGATGGCGAACTCGATACCCAACCGTTAATCGAACAGCTCTGGCGAGCTGGCAAGCGCGTCTATCTCCCGGTTCTTCATCCCTTCAGCCCCGGTAACTTATTGTTCCTGCACTATCATCCTCAGAGCGGGCTGGTCACTAATCGCTTAAAAATCCAGGAACCACGACTTGATGTACGCGACGTATTGCCGCTGGCAAAACTGGATGTGCTGATTACGCCGTTAGTAGCATTTGATGAGGAGGGGCAAAGACTGGGCATGGGCGGCGGTTTTTATGACCGCACGTTACAGAACTGGCAGCAGCATCAGATCCAGCCAGTAGGTTATGCACATGATTGCCAGTTAGTCGAAAAACTGCCTGTCGAAGAGTGGGATATTCCCCTGCCTGCGGTGGTGACGCCGTCAAAAGTGTGGGAATGGTAACCGTTTTTTGCCAATTGACAGCGTCGCTTTTTTGACCTAAATTCCTCGGTGAAGGGTGAGGGAGGCGAACCTCCCTCCTGCGTACTCGCTGTTAATATGCTGGGCAAGCGATGATTAACAGGATCAGCAGCATGATGACGGCTCTCATCATCGTCCCTTTCCTTTTCATAGCCCCTGCTTTGGTAGGGGCTTTCCCGTTTTCAGCACTCTGCTGAGCCCCTATCGTAAATTCCTTTTATTGCTGTACAACATGCAACGCTGCCTTTAGTTGCCAATTGCGGCAAGGCTCGAAAACAGAATGTAGGCGTTACAGGAGGAGAGGTTGAGGCAGGGAAAGCAGAGGAAAGATGGGCAGGTCAACCGCCTGCCCATCCAGAGGAAATTAGTACAGCAGACGGGCGCGAATGGTTCCCGGCAGGGCTTTCATCGCCAGCAGCGCTTTCTCCGCCACATCTTCATCCGCTTCAATATCAATAACCACATAACCAACCTGGGCGGAAGTCTGCAGATACTGCGCGGCAATGTTGACGCCCTGCTCGGCAAAAATCTGGTTCAGCGCGGTCAGTACGCCTGGACGGTTTTCGTGAATGTGCATCAGACGACGACCGCCGTGCAGCGGTAGCGACACTTCCGGGAAGTTCACGGCAGACAGCGTAGAGCCATTGTCGGAATACTTCGTCAGTTTACCCGCCACTTCCAGGCCGATGTTTTCCTGCGCTTCCAGCGTGGAACCACCGATATGCGGCGTCAGGATCACGTTATCAAAATCACACAGCGGCGAGGTGAACGGATCGCTGTTAGATGCAGGCTCTGTTGGGAAGACGTCGATTGCCGCTCCCGCCAGATGTTTCGTTGCCAGCGCATCACACAGCGCAGGGATATCGACAACCGTACCGCGTGCGGCGTTGATCAGCAGTGCGCCTGGTTTCATCAGCGCAATCTCATGCGCGCCCATCAGATTTTTGGTGGAGGCGTTTTCCGGCACGTGGAGGCTGACCACATCGCTCATATTGAGCAGGTCGGAAAGATGCTGCACCTGAGTGGCGTTACCCAGCGGAAGTTTATTTTCAATATCATAGAAGTAGACGTGCATCCCCAGCGATTCCGCCAGAATGCCCAACTGAGTACCAATGTGGCCGTAGCCGATAATCCCCAGTTTTTTGCCACGCGCTTCAAAAGAGCCGGTAGCCAGTTTATTCCACACGCCGCGGTGCGCTTTGGCGTTCGCTTCCGGCACGCCACGTAGCAGTAGCAGGAGTTCGCCAATCACCAGTTCGGCAACGGAACGCGTGTTAGAGAATGGCGCGTTAAACACGGGGATCCCGCGTTTTGCCGCCGCGCTCAGATCAACCTGATTGGTGCCAATGCAGAAGCAGCCAATCGCGACCAGTTTCTCTGCGGCGTCAATCACATCTTCAGTCAGATGGGTTCGGGATCGCAGGCCAATGAAGTGGGCATCACGGATGGACTCTTTCAGCTGTTCAGTGTCCAGAGCGCCTTTATGAAACTCGATGTTGGTATAACCTGCTGCACGAAGGCTTTCGAGTGCTTTTTGGTGCACACCTTCAACCAGCAGAAATTTAATCTTATCTTTCTCCAGTGATACCTTTGCCATTTCCCGACCCTGTCTTTTTTTGTTCAAACTGATGTGTTGTGTGTGGGATTTTCATCCTCCTCTTCAACATATCAAAAAATAATATTGCGGCAATATGAACGTTTGCGTCGTCATGCTGAGGAAATGTCATTCAGCGGGAATTGTCAGAGGAAAATACTGGCGATAACTTTTTCTTTGGAGGGATCGGCAGGACAATATTATAAACGTGACACAAGTCACCAAATTTGCCCTGCCAAAATTTTTTTAACGGGAGAAGGCTCTCCCGTCAGATCATTTTACGATAGTTTTCACGCCGTCCGGTGTGCCAATCAGCGCCACATCCGCACCACGGTTGGCGAACAGACCTACGGTTACTACGCCCGGAATCGCATTGATGGCGTTTTCCATGGCCACGGCGTCAAGGATCTCCAGGCCGTGCACATCAAGGATCACGTTACCATTGTCAGTGACGACACCCTGACGATATTCAGGACGACCGCCCAACTTCACCAGTTGACGCGCGACTGCGCTACGCGCCATTGGGATCACTTCCACCGGCAGCGGGAAGTTGCCAAGAATATCGACTTCTTTGGACGCGTCCGCGATGCAGATAAATTTCTTCGCCACGGAAGCAATGATTTTTTCACGAGTCAGCGCTGCGCCGCCGCCTTTGATCATCTGCATATGTCCGTTGATTTCATCCGCGCCATCAACGTATACGCCAAGGCTGTCCACTTCGTTAAGATCGAATACGTGGATACCGAGGCTTTTCAGTTTTTCAGTCGATGCGTCCGAACTGGACACTGCGCCTTCAATCTGGCCTTTCATTGTGCCCAGCGCATCAATAAAGTGTGCGGCTGTTGAACCGGTACCTACGCCCACAATGGTGCCGGGCTGTACATACTGAAGTGCCGCCCATCCTACTGCTTTTTTCAGTTCATCCTGCGTCATGATCGTTTCGCCTGTGGTGTGAATATGGTGGGAAAATTCACGCGCATTATAGAACATTGTGCAGAAAAATGTTCCCACACCCGCAAGCCGGCGGCGGATTTCGTCTTTACCCAACCTAAAATTGTGTCATAGTGCAGAACAAACAAAAATTTCAGGAGTGCGTCAGAGCAATGAAACGTCCGGACTACAGAACACTACAAGCACTGGATGCGGTTATTCGTGAACGAGGATTTGAGCGCGCAGCGCAAAAGCTGTGCATCACGCAATCCGCGGTTTCACAACGCATAAAACAGCTTGAGAATATGTTCGGACAACCGTTGCTGGTACGTACCGTTCCCCCGCGCCCTACCGAACAAGGGCAAAAGCTTCTGGCCCTGTTGCGCCAGGTTGAACTGCTGGAAGATGAGTGGCTGGGTGATGAACAAACCGGATCCACGCCGCTGCTGCTCTCTCTGGCAGTGAACGCCGACAGCCTGGCAACCTGGTTGCTTCCGGCACTGGCGCCGGTACTGGCCAATTCACCGATTCGTCTGAACCTGCAGGTTGAAGATGAAACCCGGACCCAGGAACGTCTGCGCCGTGGTGAAGTCGTGGGGGCGGTGAGTATCCAGCATCAGGCGCTGCCAAGCTGCCTGGTGGATAAACTTGGCGCGCTGGACTACCTGTTTGTCGGCTCAAAGCCTTTTGCTGAACGCTACTTCCCTAATGGTGTTACCCGCTCCGCCCTGCTGAAAGCACCAGCGGTGGCTTTTGACCACCTCGACGATATGCACCAGGCCTTCCTGCAGCAGAACTTCGATTTGCCTCCGGGCAGCGTGCCATGCCACATCGTTAACTCATCCGAAGCCTTCGTTCAGCTGGCGCGTCAGGGCACGACCTGTTGTATGATCCCTCACCTGCAAATTGAAAAAGAGCTGGAAAGTGGTGAGCTTATCGACTTAACGCCGGGACTGTTCCAGCGCCGTATGCTCTACTGGCATCGCTTTGCACCGGAAAGCCGCATGATGCGCAACGTCACCGACGCTCTGCTGGCTTACGGTCACAATGTACTGCGCCAGGATTAAACTGTTTATAGCCTCTGAGTGCCGGATGGCGGCGTAACGCCTTATCCGGCCTACCTCCTGTTACCGCTTTTTCATGTTATTCATGCCACGTCTTTGAAAGACATCACAAAATCAAACACACCATGCGGCAAAAAACGACGCCCTGTTGGCTATTTTTTGCTGGCGACAAGCTGACTGAAAAAGCTCACCGTATTCGTAAAGATTCAACTTATTGCGTAATACGGAGCAAAAAATGGCAAACGTACAGGAGTGGCAAACACTCGCTAATAAAGAACTCAGTCGCCGGGAAAAAACCGTCGAATCTCTCGAAAGGCAGACGGCGGAAGGGATTGCCATCAAGCCGCTGTATACCGAGGCTGATCTCGATAATCTGGAAGTGATCGGTACTCTCCCCGGCCTGCCGCCGTATGTGCGCGGTCCGCGTGCCACCATGTATACCGCGCAGCCGTGGACCATTCGCCAGTATGCAGGTTTCTCAACCGCTAAAGAATCGAATGCGTTTTATCGCCGCAACCTCGCTGCCGGACAAAAAGGGCTCTCCGTCGCTTTTGATCTTGCCACCCACCGTGGCTATGACTCTGATAACCCTCGCGTGGCGGGTGACGTCGGCAAAGCGGGCGTGGCTATCGATACCGTCGAAGATATGAAGATACTCTTCGACCAGATCCCGCTGGATAAAATGTCCGTCTCAATGACCATGAATGGTGCAGTCCTGCCCGTGTTGGCGTTTTATATTGTGGCGGCAGAAGAGCAAGGCGTGACGCCGGAACAACTCACCGGTACGATTCAGAACGACATACTGAAAGAATATCTGTGTCGTAACACCTACATTTACCCGCCGAAACCCTCAATGCGCATTATCGCCGACATCATCGCCTGGTGTTCTGGCAACATGCCACGCTTTAATACCATCAGCATCAGCGGCTACCACATGGGCGAAGCCGGCGCGAACTGCGTGCAACAGGTGGCATTTACGCTGGCTGACGGTATTGAGTACATTAAAGCTGCACTCTCTGCTGGATTGAAAATTGATGACTTTGCCCCGCGCCTGTCATTCTTCTTCGGTATCGGCATGGATCTGTTCATGAATGTCGCCATGTTGCGCGCAGCTCGTTATTTGTGGAGTGAAGCGGTCAGTCGTTTTGGTGCCACCAACCCGAAATCCTTAGCCCTGCGAACCCACTGTCAGACATCCGGCTGGAGCCTGACCGAGCAGGACCCCTACAACAACGTCATTCGCACCACCATCGAAGCACTCGGCGCCACACTCGGCGGTACGCAGTCTTTGCATACCAACGCCTTTGATGAAGCGCTCGGTCTGCCCACAGATTTCTCCGCGCGTATTGCACGCAATACGCAGATCATCATTCAGGAAGAATCAGAGATCTGTCGCACCGTCGATCCGCTGGCCGGATCGTATTACGTCGAGTCACTCACTGATCACATCGTTAAGCAGGCGCGCACGATAATCAAACAGATCGATGAAGTCGGAGGCATGGCGAAAGCGATCGAAGCCGGGTTGCCGAAACGGATGATCGAAGAAGCCTCGGCACGTGAGCAATCGCTGATCGACCAGGGCAAGCGCGTCATCGTTGGCGTGAACAAGTACAAGCTGGATAAAGAAGACGAGACATCGGTACTGGAGATCGACAACGTGAAGGTGCGCAACGAGCAGATTGCTTCGTTGCAGCATATCCGCGCAACGCGTGACAATGATGCCGTCAAAACTGCGCTGTCAACGCTGACCCACGCCGCACAGCACAATGAAAACCTGTTGGCCGCTGCGATTAACGCCGCCCGTGTTCGCGCCACGCTGGGTGAAATTTCCGACGCGCTGGAGGTTGCCTTTGACCGCTATCTGGTTCCCAGCCAGTGCGTTACCGGCGTGATTGCGCAAAGCTACCATCAGTCCGATAAATCAGCTGACGAATTTGACGCCATTGTTGCGCAAACCGCGCGATTCCTGGATGAGCATGGCCGTCGTCCCCGTATTCTGATCGCCAAGATGGGTCAGGATGGTCACGATCGCGGCGCAAAAGTGATCGCCAGCGCCTACTCCGACCTCGGATTCGATGTTGATCTCAGTCCGATGTTCTCCACACCGGAAGAGATTGCCCGCCTGGCAGTAGAAAACGATGTGCACGTGATTGGCGCATCATCACTGGCGGCAGGTCATAAAACGCTCATCCCGGAACTGGTAACCGCGCTCAAAAACTGGGGGCGCGAAGATATTTGCGTGGTCGCGGGAGGGGTTATCCCGCCTCAGGATTACGCCTTCCTGCATGAACGTGGCGTCGCTGCCATTTATGGCCCAGGTACGCCGATGCTCGATAGCGTCCGCGATGTGTTAACCCGCATTAGCCAACATCATGATTAACGCCGCCACGCTTGAGGATACCGTCCGGCGCCTGCGCCTGGGTGAGCGCGCCACGCTCGCGCAGGCGATGACGCTGGTCGAAAGTAGCCACCCGCGCCATCAGTCCCTGAGTACGCAATTACTGGACGCCATTATGCCGTTCACCGGTCATGCCCTGCGTCTGGGTATTACCGGTACGCCGGGCGCGGGCAAAAGTACCTTTCTGGAAGCATTCGGTATGCTGTTGATCCGCAGGGGATTGAGGGTGGCAGTTATTGCAGTCGATCCCAGTAGCCCGGTTAGCGGCGGCAGTATTCTTGGCGATAAAACCAGGATGACCGAGCTGGCACGCGCAGAATCCGCGTTTATTCGCCCGGTGCCTTCAGGCGGGCATTTAGGCGGCGCCAGCCAGCGTGCGCGCGAGTTAATGCTGCTGTGCGAAGCCGCGGGCTTTGACGTGGTGATTGTGGAAACCGTCGGCGTCGGGCAGTCCGAAACCGAAGTGGCCCGGATGGTAGATTGCTTTATCTCATTGCAGATAGCCGGTGGCGGTGACGATTTACAGGGCATCAAGAAAGGGATAATGGAGATGGCTGACCTGATCGTAATCAACAAAGATGACGGTGATAACCGCAGCAGCGTTGCCATTACCCGCCACATGTATCAATCCGCCCTACACATTCTGCGCCGCAAGTATGACGAGTGGCAGCCACAGGTTCTGACCTGTAGTGCGCTCGAAAAGCGTGGCATCGAGGAAATCTGGCAGACGATAACCGACTTCAAAGCGCGTCTTACCACCAGCGGTCGGCTGGAAAAAGTGCGTCAACAACAGGCAGTTGAGTGGATACAGAAACAAGCTGAAGAAGAAGCGCTGCATCTGCTGTTTGCCTGTGCGGATTTCGACCGCTATTTCCAGCAAACGCTACAGTCCGTGAAAAACAATGATCTTTCGCCGCGCACCGGGCTGCGGCACATCAGCGAATTTATCCAGCATCATTACTTTAAATAAAGAGAACATTATGTCTTATCAATACGTCAACGTTGTCATCATTCAGAAAGTCGCGGTCATTGAATTCAACTATGCCCGCAAACTCAATGCCCTGAGTAAAGTATTTATCGACGATCTGATACAGGCGCTGAGCGATCTCAATCGTCCGGAAATTCGCTGCATTATTCTGCGCGCACCAGGCGGGGCAAAAGTGTTCTCTGCCGGGCATGACATTCATGAACTCCCAACCGGACGTCGCGATCCCCTCTCCTATGACGATCCGCTGCGTCAGATAACCCGCATGATCCAAAAATATCCGAAACCCGTGATCTCCATGGTTGAAGGCAGCGTCTGGGGTGGTGCATTTGAGATGATCATGAGTTCCGATCTGATTATCTCCGCTGAAACGTCCACCTTTTCGATGACGCCAGTCAACCTTGGTGTGCCCTATAACCTGGTGGGCATCCACAACCTGACCCGTGATGCAGGCTTTCACATCGTGAAAGAGCTGATTTTTACCGCCTCGCCCATTACAGCACAACGCGCCATGGCCGTCGGGATCCTTAACCATGTCGTCCCTGTCGACGAACTGGAAGATTTCACCTTGCAAATGGCGCACCACATCTCAGAAAAAGCGCCGCTGGCGATCGCCGTTATCAAAGAAGAACTGCGCGTGCTGGGTGAAGCACACACCATGAATTCCGACGAATTCGAGCGTATCCAGGGTATGCGTCGTGCGGTGTACGACAGCGAGGACTATCAGGAAGGGATGAATGCGTTTATGGAAAAACGTAAACCGAATTTTGTCGGTCACTAATTGCGGTCAAAGAAAGGAGATCGCCATGAAACGGATGAGCGCTGAAGAAGCGGCAGAAATTATCCAACACGATGATATGGTGGCATTTAGCGGATTCACACCAGCAGGCTCACCAAAAGCATTGCCGACAGCGCTTGCCCGACGCGCCTGCGAACAGCATCAGGCCGGGAAGCCCTTTCAGATTCGGTTGCTGACTGGGGCGTCAATTGGCGCTGCCGCTGACGATGCATTATCAGAGGCAGATGCCGTTTCCTGGCGTGCCCCTTATCAAACCGCCTCCGGCCTGCGCGAGAAAATTAACCAGGGCCAGGTGAGATTTGTCGATCTCCATCTGAGTGAGGTTGCGCAGATGGTCAATTACGGCTTTTTTGGCGAGATCGATATTGCCGTTATTGAAGCGTCAGCCATCGCGCCAGATGGACGGATTTGGCTTACCAGCGGGATCGGCAACGCGCCAACCTGGCTGCTGCGGGCAAAAAAAGTGATCATTGAACTGAACCACTACCATAACCCGCGCGTAGCAGAGCTTGCCGACATTGTTATTCCAGGCGCGCCACCACGCCGGAACAGCGTGCCTATCTTTCATACCATGGATCGTGTAGGGGCACAGTGCGTGCAGGTAGACCCGAAAAAGGTCGTTGCGATAGTGGATACCGAGCTGCCAGATGCCGGTAATGCGTCAGATAAAACGAACCCGGTCAGCCAGCAAATAGCCGATAACGTGGTCACCTTTCTGCTAGCAGAAATGGCGCACAAGCGAATTCCACCTGAGTTTTTGCCCCTTCAGAGTGGCGTTGGCAATATTAATAACGCAGTGATGGCGCGACTGGGTGAGAACCCGGATATCCCGCCCTTTATGATGTATTCAGAGGTGTTGCAGGAATCGGTGGTGTATCTGCTGGAAACAGGGAAGATAACCGGTGCCAGCGCCTCAAGCCTGACGATTTCCGCCCCATCGCTGCAGAAGATCTACGACAACATGGATTTCTTCACCAGCCGGATCGTGTTGCGCCCACAGGAGATCTCCAACAATCCGGAGATCATCCGCCGTCTGGGGGTTATTGCGCTTAATGTCGGCCTGGAGTTTGATATTTATGGCCATGCTAACTCCACGCATGTCGCGGGGGTCAATCTGATGAACGGTATTGGCGGCAGCGGCGATTTCGAACGTAACGCCTATCTGTCGATCTTTATGGCCCCGTCGATCGCCAAAGGCGGGAAAATATCCACTATTGTGCCGATGTGTAGCCATGTCGATCACAGCGAGCATAGTGTGAAGGTGATCGTCACTGAACAGGGCATTGCCGATCTGCGCGGGTTATCTCCTCTGCAACGGGCGCACACCATCATCAACAATTGTGCGCACCCGCTCTACCGCGATTACCTGCACCACTATCTGGAAAATGCACCTGGTGGCCATATTCATCACGATCTCAGTCATGCCTTTGATCTGCATCGCAATTTGATCGAGACAGGCTCCATGCTGGGCTAAGTTGCCGTACCGTCACGATCCTCAGCAATATGCTGCAGCATCGTGGCGGTGTAGCGATGGTTTTTCAGCGAATACAGAAACTCCTGCATGTACATTGGGCTGCCGGGAGCATCGAAATATTTCAACTTGGCCGGATTCACTAATCGCCATGCAAAATGTGGGATGACCGTCAGAAACTGCCCCCGCTCCACGGCGCTGATCTTGGCCATAAAGCTGTACGGGCGATAGATAATTGTCGGATTGATCCCACAGGGACGCATGTAAGCATCCAGCATCGCCTCAAAGTTGGCGCGATTCTGGAAGCGCATCTGCAACCAGGGCAGCTCACGCAGCAAATCCTGTGGTTGTTTTTCTTCGTAACGCCGGGATACCAGAAACCCCAGGCGTAACGGCGGTAATTCACTTACTGCCAGATTATCCAGCTCTTGCACCCGGGGAGACACATGCTGCGGCGAGATAATAAAATCAAGCTGTCGGTCGAACAGATTATCAATCACCCCGTTTTCACTGAACTCGACGGCCTGGGCGCTGATACCATCGTACTTATCGCCAAGGCTAATCAGCTGGTCAAAAATAATGGTTGGGTAGGTGTTGTCGATGCCGATGACGATTTCCCGCGAACGACGAGAGGCATTATGAATTTCGTTATCAATAGCAGATAGCCGCTGGTAGACGGGAAATAATTTCTGATACAGCTCCTGACCGGCTTTATTCAGACTGATGTTGTTATCTTTACGGGTAAACAGCGTATAGCCGATTTGATCTTCCAGTGCAGCAATGCTTTTGCCAAACGGCGATGCGGTCATGTGTATTTTTTCTGCGGCTCTGGCGATGTTATTCGTTTGCGCCAGCAGAATAAAATTACGCATCTTTTTCGAGATAAAAATATCCATAGTCACCTCATAAAATCACTACGGCATATCCTCATCAAGACAAAAAAAAGACTCGCGACGCGGTCGCATTTTTACAGTTGTTCACAGAAAAAACCCGGCGGATAAGCCGGGTCTGAAAAGATTACTGCGTTTTGGCAGGTGCTGCCGCGGGTTCTATCTGGAAAACCACATCGACCTGATCGTCAAACTGAATGACCGGCTGTTCGTAGGTCTCCTGAGCAGATGGCGCAGGAGCCGCGTCGGCTTTCATCATCCGTACCATCGGGCTCGGCTGATAATTCGAAACGTGGTAGCGCACGCTGTACACCGGACCAAGTTTGCTGTTAAAGCCCGCCGCCAGCTGTTCAGCCTGATGAATCGCATCATCAATGGCCGCTTTACGCGCCTTGTCTTTGTAAGCATCTGGCTGAGCCACGCCCAGTGACACCGAACGAATCTCGTTCAGACCCGCTTTCAGCGCGCCATCCAGCAATGCGTTAAGTTTATCCAGCTGACGCAGCGTAACCTCAACAGTACGTACCGCGCGGTAGCCTTTCAGTACGCTTTTACCATTCTGGTAATCGTAGTCCGGCTGTGTACGCAGATTGGCGGAGCTAATATCCTTCTTCGCTATCTGGTTTTGCTCAAGGAAGGAAAGATACTGCGCCACACGATCGTCGGCTTGCTTTTTCGCAGATGCTGCATCCTTCGCCGCTACATTCACTTCAATTGCCAGAGTGGCAATATCAGGTGTCGCATCGACGCTTGCCGTTCCGGAAGTCACGATGTGTGGTCCATTGGGCAATTCGTTTGCCTGTACCGAGAGTGCGCTGAATCCGACTAATGCCGCCAGGGCGATGACTTTGAACTTCACTGTCGTTCCTCCATGTTACATATACCCCTAAACTCAGGGCGCATGCAGGCAAGCTTAGCCGATCTCGCCGTGTTGTCCATCAGACAACACTTAGAGTCAGGCCCATCAGGCGCCATTGTTGCTGCCAGTTTGGACACGGACAGCACGGAAAAACCGGAGCATACACGTAGTACGTGAGGATGTTGAGCACTGCCCAGGGCCAAAATGGCCAATAAAATAGCCTAATGGGCCTGACTCTTAGTTGAACAGCGCATCAACGTGCGCAACACCTTCTTTTGCCAGCTGAAAAGCGATAAACCACATCACTAATCCCACCAGCGTGTTGATAATGCGCTGGGCTTTAGCCGTGCGCAGACGCGGGGCCAGCCAGGCCGCCAGCAGTGCCAGACCAAAGAACCACAGGAACGATGCGCTGACGGTTCCCAGTGCAAACCAGCGCTTAGGTTCCACATCCAGTTGACCGCCGAGGCTGCCCAGCACGACAAAAGTATCCAAATAGACATGGGGATTTAGCCAGGTTACCGCCAGCATGGTGGCGATGATTTTCCAGCGGCCCTGCTTCATCACCTCGGCGCTGGCCAGCTCCAGGTTACTGCTCATCGCCGTTTTTAACGCACCAAAGCCATACCAGAGTAAAAACGCCACCCCGCCCCAGGTCACCAGCGCCATCAACCACGGCGACTGCATCAACAAGGCACTACCACCAAAGATACCGGCACAGATCAGCACTAAGTCGCTGATGGCGCAAAGTAAGGCAATCATGATGTGATACTGGCGACGAATCCCCTGATTCATCACAAAAGCATTCTGCGGGCCAAGTGGAAGGATCATGGCCGCACCAAGCGCAAGGCCTTGAAAATAATAAGATATCACGTTATTTATCCCGAGCTATTTCTCTTAAGCGCAGACTATAGCGCGGGAAAATCATTAGCGGAAATTGATAATATTAATCAGGGATAAGAGGAATTAATACCGAGAGAGGAAATGCCGGATGGTGGCTGACGCCTTATCCGGCCAGGAGATTTTGTAGGCCCGGTAAGCGGTGGCACCACCGGGCACGCGATTACTCGGCCGTGTGCTCTTTCACACGCTTGAAATTCACATCCATCTGCGGATATGGGAAGCTGATACCGTTGGCATCGAACTCACGTTTAATACGCTCCAGCACATCCCAGTAGACACTTTGCAGGTCGCCACTGTGACTCCAGACACGTACCACAAAGTTAATGGAGGAAGCCCCCAGCTCATTCAGACGCACCGTCATTTCTCGATCTTTCAGGATACGATCATCAGACTGGATGATATCGGTAAGGATTTTCTTCACCTGATCGATATCGGAATCGTAGGCTACACCGATAATAAATTCGTTACGGCGAACCGGTTCACGAGAGAAGTTGATGATATTCCCGGCGATGATTTTGCCGTTTGGGATCACAACAATCTTGCCATCCACGGTACGCATGGTCGTGGAGAAAATCTGCACGTTAAGCACGGTTCCGGCTACGCCGCCGAGGTCAACATACTCACTCGCACGGAACGGGCGGAACATCACCAGCAGTACGCCCGCAGCGAGGTTAGACAACGAACCTTGTAATGCCAGACCAACGGCTAAACCTGCCGCACCGAGAACGGCAATCACCGAAGCCGTCTGCACCCCAACGCGTCCGAGGGCAGCAATCAGCGTGAACGCAATGATCCCGTAGCGCACCAGCGCAGAGAGGAAGTCGGCTACGGTCGCATCAATCTTACGCGCCACCATCAAGCGGTTAACCGTGTTCGAAACGATACGCGCCACAATCATACCGATAATAACAATGGCGATGGCCGCAACGATATTGACGGCATAGCTCAGCAGCAGTTCCTGGTTGCGGACCAGCCAGGTGCCCGCACCGTTTATGCTGTCGACAACATTCAAATCTTCCATTCAATATTCCTTTTTTGCTTACCCAAACGGGAGAAATAAAGCCCCCCCACCGGGGCGGGCAACCTGACTAGGTTAAACAAAAAACCCCAATGTTGCCAAATTGATCACAAAATTTCTGTCGTCAGCATATTGAAATCATAATAAAAAAGGCCCGCATTTGCGGGCCTCATGTCACGTAGAACGGCGTAAATTACAGAACGTCAACCGCGTTCAGTTCTTTGAAAGCCTGTTCCAGACGGGTGATCATGGTTGCCTGACCAGCACGCAGCCATACGCGCGGATCGTAGTATTTCTTGTTCGGCTGATCTTCGCCTTTCGGGTTGCCCAGCTGACCCTGCAGGTAAGCTTCGTTGGCTTTGTAGTAGTTCAGAACGCCTTCCCAGGTCGCCCATTGGGTATCGGTATCGATGTTCATTTTCACTACGCCGTAGCTTACGGAGTCTTTGATTTCCTGAGCAGTAGAACCGGAACCGCCGTGGAACACGAAGTTCAGGCTGTTGTGCGGCAGGTTATGTTTCTTAGAAACATAGTCCTGAGAATCGCGCAGGATGGTCGGAGTCAGAACCACGTTGCCCGGCTTGTACACGCCGTGTACGTTGCCGAAGGAAGCAGCGATGGTGAAACGCGGGCTGATTTTGCTCAGCTCAGTGTAAGCATAATCAACGTCTTCCGGCTGGGTATACAGGGCAGAAGCGTCCATGTGGCTGTTGTCCACGCCGTCTTCTTCACCACCGGTGCAACCCAGTTCGATTTCCAGAGTCATGCCCATTTTGGACATACGCGCCAGGTATTTGGAGCAGATTTCGATGTTCTCTTCCAGAGACTCTTCAGACAGATCGATCATGTGAGAAGAGAACAGCGGTTTGCCCGTTGCTGCGAAATGTTTTTCACCCGCGTCCAGCAGACCGTCGATCCACGGCAGCAGTTTCTTCGCGCAGTGGTCAGTGTGCAGGATAACCGGAACACCGTAGTGTTCAGCCATCTGGTGAACGTGATGTGCGCCAGAGATAGCACCCAGGATTGCAGCGCCCTGAGGAACGTCGGACTTCACGCCTTTACCCGCGATGAAAGAAGCACCACCGTTGGAGAACTGTACGATTACCGGCGCTTTAACTTTTGCAGCAGTTTCCAGAACGGCGTTGATGGAGTCGGTACCAACGCAGTTAACAGCAGGCAGAGCAAAGTTGTTTTCTTTAGCTACCTGGAAAACTTTCTGTACGTCATCACCAGTGATTACGCCTGGTTTTACGAAATCAAAAATTTTAGACATTTTACGAGTCCTGTATCTTCGGCCGTTGTACACATCATCCTTCAAGCCGCCTCAGCGTTGGCTGCCTTCGCTCGCCCCAGTCACTTACGTAAGTAAGCTCCCGGGGAACTCACTCAGTTGCCGCCTTGATGCAACTCGAATGATTTTGTGTAAAGAATTGAAGCGTGCTCTGGAGCGCGCTGAAATAAGGGCAGGTTTCCCTGCCCATTAAAGTCTTACTTTTTAGCACGCTCTTCGAGCATGGCTACTGCTGGCAGGACTTTGCCTTCCACGAATTCGAGGAATGCGCCACCACCAGTCGAGATGTAGGAGATTTTGTCAGCGATGCCGAACAGGTCGATTGCTGCCAGAGTATCGCCGCCGCCTGCGATGGAGAACGCTTCGCTGTCTGCGATCGCGTTAGCAACGATTTCAGTACCTTTACGGAAGTTCGGGAATTCAAACACACCAACCGGGCCGTTCCACAGAATGGTTTTCGCATTCTTCAGGATGTCAGCCAGCTGCTGTGCAGAAGCGTCGCCGATATCCAGAATCTGCTCGTCTTCTTTCACATCGCTAACGGATTTCAGCGTAGCCGGTGCAGTTTCAGAGAATTCAGTCGCTACGCGAACGTCGGTTGGAACCGGGATGTCACAAGTGGTCAGCAGACGCTTAGCTTCATCAACCAGGTCAGCTTCGTACAGGGATTTACCCACGTTGTGGCCTTGAGCGGCAACGAAGGTGTTCGCAATACCACCGCCTACGATCAGCTGATCGGCGATTTTAGACAGGGAGTCCAGAACAGTCAGTTTGGTAGAAACTTTAGAACCACCAACAATAGCAACCATCGGACGAGCAGGTTCTTTCAGTGCTTTACCCAGTGCATCCAGCTCAGCAGCCAGCAGCGGACCCGCACACGCTACATCAGCGAATTTACCGATACCATGAGTGGAAGCCTGTGCGCGGTGAGCCGTGCCGAAAGCATCCATGACGAATACGTCGCACAGTGCGGCATATTTTTTGGACAGCGCTTCGTCGTCTTTCTTCTCGCCTTTGTTGAAGCGAACGTTTTCCAGAACAACCAGTTCACCGGCCGCAACTTCAACGCCGTCCAGGTAATCTTTTACCAGGCGAACCGGAGCAGACAGTTTGTCTTTCAGGTAGTTAACAACCGGCAGCAGAGAGAATTCTTCGTTGTACTCGCCTTCGGTAGGACGACCCAGGTGGGAAGTTACCATCACTTTTGCACCCTGCTTCAGGGCCAGCTCGATGGTTGGCAGAGAGGCACGGATACGCGCATCGCTGGTTACTTTCCCTTCTTTAACTGGTACGTTCAGATCCGCACGGATAAAAACACGTTTACCAGCAAGATCCAGATCGGTCATCTTAATTACAGACATGGTGAATCCTCTCGTTGATTCTTAAAGTTTTGCAAGCGCTCACGCGCCTTACCTGAAACCAATAGCAGCCATCGCTAACGTTGTATCGAGCATGCGGTTAGCAAAGCCCCATTCATTATCGCACCAGACCAGGGTCTTGATCAGGTGAGCCCCACTCACACGCGTTTGTGTACCATCAACGATGGCGCTGTGCGGGTCGTGGTTAAAATCTACAGAGACCAACGGTAATTCCGTATAGTCAACTATACCATGAAATGCACCTTGTGCTGCTTTTTGCAGCAACTGGTTGACTTCACTGGCTTTTACCGGTTTTTTCACCGTCACGCTTAAGTCGATCGCCGTCACATTAATGGTCGGTACACGTACCGCAATCGCTTCAAAACGATCGTTAAATTGCGGAAAAATTCGTGTGATACCTGCCGCCAGTTTGGTATCAACCGGGATGATCGACTGGCTAGCCGCTCTCGTGCGGCGCAGGTCAGGATGATAAGCATCAATAACCTGCTGATCGTGCATCGCGGAGTGGATCGTCGTGACGGTACCAGACTCGATGCCGTAAGCATCATCCAGCAATTTAATGACGGGAATTATACAATTCGTGGTGCAGGAGGCGTTGGAGACGATTCGGTGCTCAGCGCGCAGTTGCTCCTGATTAACGCCAAACACAACGGTTGCGTCGATGTCGTGACTGCCAGGATGTGAAAAGAGCACTTTTTTAGCACCAGCGGCAATATGCGCCTCGCCGTGTTCGCGATTGCCGAAAACACCGGTGCAGTCCAGCACAACGTCGACGCCCAATTCACGCCACGGAAGCGCATCAAGGGTTCGCTCATGCAGAATGCGAATCGCGTCATCGCCAACGATGAGCTGGTCACGTTCCTGACGAACATCCCAGGCAAAACGCCCATGGCTGGTGTCATATTTCAACAAATGCGCCATGCCTGCGGCATCCGCCAGTTCGTTGATAGCCACCACGGTGATTTCCGCCCGACGCCCGGATTCATACAAAGCACGAACCACGTTACGTCCGATGCGACCGAAACCATTAATCGCTACGCGTACGGTCATAGGTCTCCTGCAAGGATTTCTCAGAAACGATGTGGCTGACAGAGTAATGCAGCAAACCGTTCAGGGAAACCTTACCTGTCGCAAACTGCGACTAATTGATTAATTGTCGAACATTTAATCGACTGAAACGCTTCAGCTAGAATAAGCGAAACAAGGAATAAAAGGAATGATTGTCCAGCAACAGAACACAGTTATCTGACTTGCGTCACATTTTAAAGCCCTTCACTGCTAAATTTATTCCATATTCCAGAATTGCGAATAAGCGTAGCAAGATTATTTCGTTGCCATATCACAAATCCTGATTTATATCAGAAAGCTCCCTAACCTGCGTCTATATTATCAGCGCAACGTCCGAGTCTCGGAGTCCCTCAATCATGGCTACATTCACTCCTCAATCATCTGAAGCTCGCTTTCATGCGCTGCGTTTGTTCCCCGGTCAGGAAGTCTTTTCTCAGCTACATGCTTTTGTCCAGCAACACCAGTTGCAGGCGGCATGGATAGCAGGTTGTACCGGAAGCCTGACCAACGTCGCTTTACGCTACGCTGGGCGTGAAGAAACCACATTACTCACCGGTACCTGGGAAGTCATCTCCCTGAACGGCACGCTGGAACTGACTGGCGAACACCTCCATCTTGCGGTGTCCGATCCACAAGGCACCATGCTGGGGGGCCACATGATGGCAGGCTGTACTGTGCGAACCACACTGGAACTGGTCATTGGCGAGCTAACAAGTCTGGCATTTAGTCGCCAACCCTGCACCGTTTCAGGTTATGACGAACTGGTTATTTCATCCCGCTAACGCTTCACTTAAAAGAGGTCTTCTATGGCGCGTCGCCAATTTTCCAGCCAGTCTCTGGTACTGATTGTCATTGCTATCGCTATCAACATGGTCGGGGGGCAGCTTATCAGTATGTTGAAATTGCCCATTTTTCTCGACTCCATTGGCACCTTAATTAGCGCGGTACTGTTAGGCCCGGTTGTGGGGATGTTGACCGGCTTGCTCACTAATCTGCTGTGGGGACTGCTGACCGATCCAATTGCAGCCGCCTTTGCTCCCGTGGCGATGGTTATCGGCCTGGTTGCCGGTTGGCTGGCACGGGCTGGCTGGTTTCGCACCTTACCCAAAGTCGTGGTCAGCGGCGTGATCATCACGCTTGCCGTGACCCTCGTTGCTGTGCCGATTCGCACGACCCTGTTCGGCGGCGTCACCGGCAGCGGCGCCGATCTTTTTGTCGCCTGGATGCACTCGGTCGGTCAGAACCTGGTGGAGTCCGTTGCCATCACCGTCATCGGCGCGAATCTGGTCGATAAAATCCTCACGGCCATCATCGTCTGGATACTGTTACGCCAACTTCCGCTGCGCACCACGCGCCATTTCCCAACGATGTCTGCTGTGCGCTAAATGCACCCGTTTACGTCGTTAACTCTGTGGGCGCTTGCCGCCTGCTCCACGCTCCTGCTGCCAGCCGGAGTGCCGCTCAGCGTGTACAGCGCCGCGACGTTCGTCGGTTTGCTATGTATGAAGGCTACGCGGTCGCGGGCGAAATACGTACTCTGGCTGATGATCCCCTTAGGGCTGGGACTATGGCTGGTACACGGCGGATGGCTTACCGAGTGGATGAGCGGGCAGCCGCGCACGCCGGAACGCTGGGCCGATGCCGTTACGCTCTGGCTAAGGATCCTGGCCATTGTGTCAACATCGCAGATGTGGATGCAATACGTACCGGTTTCGCGCTTTATGCGCGCCCTGTTCGCGTCTCGCCTGCCGCCAGGCGTTGCCTACCTGTTCGCAGGCCCGTTGCTGGTGGTTGAACAGCTCAAACACCAGTTGGCGATTATTCACGAGGCCCAGCGCGCACGCGGTGTACCGCTGGATGAGAGCTGGTATCAACGTTTACGCGCCATGCCTGCATTGGTTGTGCCGCTCACCCATAACGCACTCAATGACTTAGCCGTTCGCGGTGCAGCGCTCGATATGCGCGGATTTCGACTACATCGCACACGCACCACGCTGTGGGCGCCATCAGACAGCACCTTACAACGTCTGGCCCGCTACGGGATGGTGGTTCTGATGGTGGTTGAGACAGGAGTCTGGATATGGTTACGTTAGAGCAGTTTCGCTATCTCCCGACGCACGCTATGCGGCCACCTGCCTGTTACGATTTCCATTATGCCAGCCCTGGTATGGTGGCTATTTTTGGCGATAACGGCAGCGGGAAAAGCACGCTGGCGCAGCTGATGGCTGGTTGGTATCCCGATTTCCTTCCGGGAGAAATTGAGGGTACAGGCACGCTACTGGGTAATCCCATCGGGCAACTGTCACTGGTCGAGCAGTCGAGTACCATTCAGCTTGTGCAGCAGTCACCTTACCTGCAGCTTTCAGGTTGTACTTTCAGCGTGGAGGAAGAAGTGGCGTTTGGCCCGGAAAACCTTTGCTTTACCGAAGCTGAAATTATGCAGCGCATAGACGCCGCCCTGGCGCTGACGGAATGTCAGTCTCTACGCCATCGTCATCCGGGCACCCTTTCCGGCGGGGAAACCCAGCGGGTAGTGATTGCCAGCGCACTCGCCATGCAGCCGAAAATATTGATTCTGGATGAAGCGTTCAGTCGCCTGACGGCGCAGGCCACGACAATGCTGCTGGCGCGACTGCAACACTGGGCGCAGGAACAGCATGCTTTGATTGTGCTTTTTGAACGCAATCATTCCCCTTTTCTCAGCCACTGCCAGCAGGCATGGCAGTTGCGCGACGGAGCTTTGTCACCGCTATGTTAACGCTAAATCAGGTCAGCTATCGCTGGCCGAACGCCGCCGATGACTGTTTACGCAATATTTCGCTGGAACTCCAGGAGGGTGAATGGCTGGCATTAACGGGCGATAATGGCGCGGGAAAATCCACGCTTCTGCGCATTATGGCCGGACTACTGACGCCTTCATCCGGCACAATAACCGTTCAGAACCGCGCGATTGCGCAACTGAAAAATAGGGAGCGCGCCAGGGTACTCGGCGTGCTGTTTCAGGAGGCGGAAAATCAAATTTTTCACAGCAAGGTAGCAGAGGAAGTGGCCTTCGGATTACGGCTACAGAAGCTTCCCGCAACTGAAGTTGCGCAACGCACGATGGCGGCGCTGCAATTATGTCAGCTAGAGGACGTCGCCGACGCACACCCACTCGATCTGCATACAGCACAGCGACGCATGGTTGCCGTCGCCAGTCTGGAAGCCCTCGAACCCGCTATTCTATTGCTGGATGAGCCCAGTCGGGATTTTGATGCGCACTGGCTTGGCGTCTTCGAAAACTGGCTGGCAGTGTGTCGTGCGCGCAGTACCAGTATTGTGGCGATCAGTCATGACGCTGCATTTACGCAGCGCCATTTTTCACGCGTGGTACGGCTACACAACAAAAATCTCACACCGTCCGATATGCACCCTCAAGCGTCATCTCCAGCATAAGGTCTGCTGGCAGGCTGTGTTCCAGCACCCGACGAACATTCGGTCCGTCGGTGCGCTCATAAAACGCCTCAGCGTCAGTTTGTGATACTCCGCCAGCCAGTTTACGACCTACCAGTCGCGTACGCAGCGCATTGGCTGGAGCGCGAACAAACAACGAGTAATCACAAAACTCAGCTAACGCTCGCCATCTTTCATCATCGAGCAATAGCCAGTTTCCCTCCACAATCACCATCGGTGCTGTCACTGTTATGGCCTCTTCGACCGGATCGTGCTTTTGCCGGTCATATTGCGGCCAGGCCCCTTCCCCTTCCCTTATCTGACGTAGATTCTGCGCAAGCTTATCCACATCAAAGGTTTCCGGCGCGCCTTTGTATGCCCGCAGGTTATGGGCATCCAGCCAGCTGTTGTAGTGATGGAAGCCATCCATCGGCAGTGTCTGGATCTCCGGCAGGCAAGGATCCTGACGGGAGAGATATTCCCAGAAGGTGGTCAGCGTCGATTTACCCGTCCCCGGCGGAGCACAGAGAAAAACGATCGTGCGTCGCTGCGAATTTATGGCGTGTATTTTTGCCAACTGCTGTAATAACGGTTTGTGGACGTTTTCTATCTCATCATCATGGTAATGTGCTTCAACCTGTAGCCCATTCACCGTTAGCTCGATTTTCACGGTGTTAATTCCTTTAAAATCGCCGTCACCGCCAGCGTCATTGCCGTCTTGACCATTGCGCAAAAACGTACCTCGGACCACGCAGCAAAGTCGGCAAATTTCATCGACTCCAGCGCGCCGTAGAGCGTTGCGTTACGGGTAATACTGTTCACGTTGCTGACAAAATCCCAGGTAATGTCATCGGCAAAACCGGGGATAATATCCTGCTGATTCAGGTACTGATAAAACTGAGAAAAATGGGTGATATCGGCATAAAGCCACTTATCCATTTTTCCCAGCGCATAAATCAGACGTAACGCAACGTCGATATCGTCAAGCGGTCCACTCTGGGCGAGCAACGGCTTCACTGCATATTCCACGATCTCTTCATCGTTATTGACGAACAACGACGGCAGAAAGCGCTTAATGCCCTTGAGCAAAATATTATGTGCCGTCGTCATAAACGAAAGTAAATTATTTTGAGCATCCAGTTGCTCAAGCACATCATCTTCTGTCAGCGTCGTCATTAGTTATCCGATAAATCACCATGAATGCAGAGAGTCTATTATATTACACGTTCGATCCGCGCCGCCGATCAGTAAAGTTTGCGTGCGCACACCATTCGCAACCTGTTGGATCCCTTTCACAAGATCGCCGCCCGTAACCCCCGTCGCGCTGAAGAGGATCTTATTTCCCCCTACCAGTTCGTCGAGCGCATAGATACGGTTGATTTCAACGCCCATTTCCATGCAGCGCTGACGTTCCTGTGCCGCAATCAGACGATTATCTGCGCTATCACCTTTCGCCTCGCAAAAATCAATCAGTTCAGCCTGCATGTCGCCCCCCAGCGCTTTAACTGCACAGGCTGAAATAACCCCTTCAGGTGCCCCGCCAATGGTATACATCAGGTCATAGGGATTTTCCTGCATACAGGCCAGTACGCTGGCGGCCACGTCGCCATCGGGCAGAGCAAAGACTTTAACGCCCAGTCGTGTCGCCTCGGCAATCGCCGGTTGAAGGCGCGGTTTATCCAGCGTTACCATCCGCAGTCGCTCCAGCGGTTTACCCAGCGCCGCTGCCACATTACGCAGATTGTCTGCCAGCGGCAGCGCCAGATTAATGGCCCCTTTTGCAAACCGATTAACAACCAGTTTTTTCATGTACATATCAGGAGCATGTAGCAAACTACCGCGGGGGGCAAACGCCATGACGGCCAGCGCATTGCTTTGCCCCATCGCCACCATTCGGGTTCCTTCAATGGGATCGACGGCGATATCTACCTCAGGTCCGGCGCCGTTTCCCACTTCCTCACCAATCCACAGCATCGGGGCGCGATCAATCTCCCCTTCGCCAATGACGATTCGCCCACGGAGAGCAATATTGTTCAATGCTTCACGCATTGCCGTCACGGCCAGACCGTCAATCTTGTTTTTATCGCCGCACCCGGTTTGCGGCCAGGCTGCCAGCGCAGCCTGTTCCGTGATACGAAATAACGGCCATGTCAGCGACATCATATCGCCGCCTCCCCGATATCAACGCCGAAGTGTGCCAACAGGTATTTTTCTGCCTTTTCATTCCAGATACCGTGCGTCTCCTCCATCAGCAGCGCCAGTTCTTTGAATAATGGATCTGTTTTCCCTTTCTCCGCGAAATCAGCAATGGCGGTTAGTGGCATGGTAACGCCGTTATATATCAGCTTTTTACCGCCGGGGATCGCCGGTAAATTCAATACGGTTTCTGGAACCGCATCAAGACCGCCAATGTGCGTTACCATAAACGACGGTTGTAGCTGGCCGGTTGCACTGAGCGCAATGGCCTCTTTCATATCATCCGTTGAACCACCAGATGTCCCGACAACGTGAGTACTGTTGTAGTGCACGTTATAAAAATTAAACGGCACTTTGAAGTTACTGTCCGTAGGGCCGGCAAAGAAATTCAGGCAACCATCTTCCGCAAGTAAATCATCAGCCATTTCAATGACTGCTGGCACTGCCGCATACACGAAGACATCATCAAAACCTGCGTCATGGGTTAGCGAGCGCAGCATCGCGGTCGGAGAATCCATGCCGGTCGTATTCACATAGATAAGCTCAATACCCTTTTCTGCCGCCAACTCAACCGGCAATAATTTTTTAGCCTGCGCCAGTCGTGCTTCGTCAATGTCGACCACCACCACGCGTGACGGTTGAATACTGCCGTTAATGGCATAATCTATTGCACCAATACCCATAGGCCCGGCACAGGCCAGAAGCGCAATGCTCCCCCCCGGCTTAATTCCCATACGATGTTCATAAACGTAAGGCGTGGTGTGAAAGTTCGCGTTATATGCGCCAATAATGCAGCACATCGGTTCTGCCAATGAGGCGGCAGCAAAATAAGAACCGTGATACGGTAAAACACAACCCAGATTAATCGCTACCTCCGGGATAATCATATATGTCGCATTGCCACCAAAATATTCGTAGCTGTATCCCGCTGAATATCCGCTTGGCAACCCCATCGCGGGTTGCAAAACAAAACGCTGGCCTTTTTTATATTTATTCGTCAGGTTTTTTCCCACTTCAACAATGATACCTGCACATTCATGTCCGGTAATCACCGGATGATTTTCCAGATCGTCCGGTACGCGTTTATGATCGCTCCCCAATGCCGCCGCTTTCCAGGTGGATAAACAAACGCTATCGGATATTACGCTTACTAACAATTCGTTATCTGTAATTGCGGGCAGTTCAAATTCGCGGATACGAATATCCTGCTTGCCATATATGGCAGCCACTTTCGTTTTCATATTCACTCCAAAAAGAGAAGAAGGTTAGTTCGCAGTAATGCGTTTAAATAAATCATCCAACAGTGGGTCACCAATGTAGTTCTTAATCAGTACTAATGGCTTTTCACTCACACGTTTAACACGACCTTCAAGACTGGCATGGGTGACAATAATATCAGCATCTTGCGGAACGTTTTCGATGGCATAATGCGTCACATTAATATTCAGTCCCGCTTTCTCCAGACGCTTACGAAACGTGGTTGCCCCCATCGCGCTGGACCCCATTCCCGCATCACAGACAAAAACGACGCGTTTAATATTTTTATAAGAGAATTTACCTTCCTGCTTCATCGCTTTGACGGCTCTGGCTGATTCAGCAAAGTCATCTTCACTTTCTGTTTCGACGTTCTTTTCCATTTTCAGGATGACAGAGGTAATAACAAACGTAACTATTGTACCCGCGGTGACTCCTGCAATGGTCGCGAGGAACGATCCTTTTGGTGTTAATGCCAGGTAGGCGAATATTGATCCAGGACTCGGACCCGCAACTAACCCACCGTCAAGCAGATGGAATACCCACGTCCCGGTCATTCCCCCGGCAATCATCGCAATCAGGGTCAGAGGCTTCATCAGCACATACGGGAAATACAGTTCATGAATACCACCGAGGAAGTGGATGATCATGGCACCCGGCGCGGATTTTTTACTCATCCCTTTGCCAAAGATGGCAAAGCCGAGCAACAGACCTAACCCCGGCCCTGGGTTGGATGCCACCATAAAGAAAATCGATTTTCCCGTTTCTGAAGCTTGCTGCATTCCCAGCGGATAATACACGCCTTGATCGATAGCATTATTCAGAAAGAGAATTTTCGCCGGTTCATTGATTACAGATAGCAACGGCAGATAGCCTGCATGAACCAACGCTTCAATACACTCCTTCACAAAATTATTCGCAATGAGAACCGCAGGGCCAATGACTTCAAACCCCAGTAAGCATAAGAACATTCCCGCAATACCAAGGGAGAAGTTATTGATAACCATCTCGAAGCCTGCAGGAATGCGTTTTTCCAGCAGACGGTCAATATGCTTAATCACCCAACCGCCAAGCGGTCCCATCACCATCGCGCCAAGGAACATCGGGATATCCGCGCCCACAATCACGCCAATAGAACCAATGCCTCCCATGACTGCGCCACGTTTCCCGCCAACCAGGTGTCCCCCTGTGGAACCAATCATAACGGGCAGTAAATAGGTAATCATCGGACCGACAATTTTGGCAAAATGTTCATTCGGCATCCAACCGGTTGGAATAAACAATGCGGTTATAAAACCCCAGGCAATAAACGCGCCGATGTTGGGAATGACCATTGCTGTCAAAAACCCACCAAAAGCCTGGACTTTGGCACGAGCAGACTTGTTTTCCATAATAATGTCCTGAAAGGAAACTGTGAATTATGCGTGGGCGATAATATCCGCCAGTTGTTTTTCTGATTTAGCCGCTAACAAAGCAGTTAATGTCTCCTCTTCACATAATAATTCGCTCAAGGCCTGAATAGCGCCAATATGTGAGTCAGCATTTTCCGCCGATAACCCGATTAATAATCTGATACCTTCATCATCTTCGGAAAATCTCACCTCCTGTTTAAGAAGCGTTAATGACATCCCGGTTTTTAACGCACCACATTCTGGACGAGCGTGTGGCATGGCGACGCCAGGCGCTAAAATATAATAAGGGCCATTGTTAATCGTTGAATCTTTTATAGCCTGAATATAATCTGAGTTGACATAATGGTTGGCGAGTAAAGATGACATTGAAAAGTCAATTGCCTCCTGCCAGTTCTGTGCTGAATTTTTTATTGAGATAGATGATTCGGGAAAGTAATCAATCAGCCGCATACATTTTCCTTATTTTATTTTTAGGGTACGAGTTAACGTTAAAAATAAAATACGCGTGCGGCAAAATGAAATCAATCGAGGAGAAAAATACAGACGGTGCAAGATATTTTTACATGATGTCTTTAAAAACAATAAATTGAGAAGTCAAAAATAAAAAGCAACACTAATTATGTGACACTCATTGCAAATATCAAATAACACTGAATCTCATATTTGTGATGTAGATCCACAATATCGGGTTGCGTAGGGTAAATAAAATTTACTTTGATTAAAAAAACGGGCCACCTGAGCGACCCGTTTTCACCTGTAAGCGAAATTACAGCAGTTCTTTTGCTTTCGCGACCACGTTGTCTACGGTGAAGCCGAACTCTTCAAACAGCAGTTCTGCCGGTGCAGACTCACCAAAAGTCGTCATCCCGACAATTGCGCCGTTCAGGCCCACGTATTTGAACCAGTAGTCCGCGATGCCCGCTTCGATAGCAACACGCGCGGAGACCGCTTTCGGCAGAACGGATTCGCGGTAAGCCGCATCCTGTTTGTCGAACGCGTCGGTAGACGGCATGGAAACCACGCGCGCTTTAACGCCTTCCGCAGTCAGTTTGTCCCATGCAGCCACCGCCAGCTCAACTTCAGAGCCGGTAGCAATGAAGATCAGTTCCGGTTGACCGGCACAGTCTTTCAGCACGTAACCACCGCGAGCGATGTTTGCCAGCTGTTCTGCAGTACGTTCCTGCTGCGCCAGGTTCTGACGGGAGAGGATCAGTGCGGTCGGGCCGTCCTGACGCTCAACACCGTATTTCCACGCTACCGCAGATTCAACCTGGTCACACGGACGCCATGTGCTCATGTTCGGAGTCACACGCAGAGAAGCGACCTGCTCTACCGGCTGGTGAGTCGGGCCATCTTCGCCCAGACCGATGGAGTCGTGGGTGTAGACCATTACCTGACGCTGTTTCATCAGCGCAGCCATACGCACCGCGTTACGGGCATATTCCACGAACATCAGGAAGGTGGAAGTGTACGGCAGGAAACCACCGTGCAGAGAGATACCGTTAGCGATAGCGGTCATACCAAATTCACGTACACCGTAATGGATGTAGTTACCGGCAGTATCTTCGTTGATAGCTTTAGAACCAGACCACAGCGTCAGGTTAGATGGCGCGAGATCTGCAGAGCCGCCGAGGAATTCAGGCAGCAACGGACCAAACGCTTCAATCGCGTTCTGAGACGCTTTACGGCTGGCGATTTTCGCCGGGTTAGCCTGCAGTTTAGCAATGAATTCGTTCGCTTTTGCGTCGAAGTCAGACGGCATTTCACCTTTCATACGACGGGTGAATTCAGCGGCTTCCTGCGGGAAAGCTTTCGCATAAGCAGCAAACTTCTCGTTCCATGCAGCTTCTTTTGCCTGGCCTGCTTCTTTTGCATCCCACTGCGCGTAGATTTCAGACGGGATTTCGAACGGCGCGTATTTCCAGCCCAGCTGTTCGCGGGTCAGTGCAATTTCTGCATCGCCCAGCGGTGCACCGTGAGAGTCGTGGGTACCGGCTTTGTTCGGGGAACCGAAACCGATGATGGTTTTGCACATCAGCAGGGACGGTTTGTCGGTCACTGCGCGTGCTTCTTCAACGGCGCGCTTAATCGCGTCAGCATCGTGACCATCTACGCCACGAACCACATGCCAGCCGTAAGCTTCAAAACGCTTAGCGGTGTCATCGGTGAACCAGCCTTCAACGTGACCATCGATGGAGATACCGTTGTCATCGTAGAACGCCACCAGTTTGCCCAGCTTCAGCGTACCGGCCAGAGAACATACCTCGTGAGAGATACCTTCCATCATGCAGCCGTCGCCCATGAAGGCATAAGTGAAGTGGTTAACAATGTCGTGGCCCGGACGGTTAAACTGCGCCGCCAGTGTTTTTTCAGCAATAGCCATACCCACGGCATTCGCAATACCCTGACCCAAAGGACCCGTCGTGGTTTCCACACCAGCGGTGTAACCCACTTCCGGGTGCCCCGGCGTTTTGGAGTGCAGCTGACGGAAGTTCTGCAGCTCGGACATCGGCAGATCATAGCCGGTGAGGTGCAGCAGACTATAAATCAGCATGGAGCCGTGGCCGTTGGACAGCACGAAGCGGTCACGGTCAGCCCAGGACGGGTTAGTCGGGTTGTGGTTCAGGAAATCACGCCACAGGACTTCGGCAATGTCAGCCATACCCATCGGGGCACCCGGGTGACCGGATTTGGCTTTCTGTACTGCGTCCATGCTCAGCGCACGAATAGCATTGGCAAGCTCTTTACGTGAGGACATTTTGACTCCAGATCGGATAATGAAGGCCGTGCCCTTAACGACTTGACGACAGCGCGTTTTGGGCTACGCCGGAAAAAAGTGCCAACAATGTAACCCAAGCCGCGTGTCATGTACATGGAGCATCCTTTTACCGCTTCAGAAATCTCTGGATCATGCGCGCAAGTTGCGCAATCTACTCGCCCGCTTATTGTTCTTTTCTTTATACTTAGACTGAGCGTCGGTTTACCTGCAAACGACGCAATTTTTAGAATAATCCTGACTTTGTGCGGAAGAGAAAACATGAAAATTCGCGCTTTACTGCTTGCTATGAGCATGGCGACGGCATTGACCGGTTGCCAGAATATGGACTCCAATGGACTGCTTTCTTCGGGCGCAGAGGCTTTTCAGGCCTACAGCCTGAGCGATGCTCAGGTGAAAGCGCTCAGCGATCAGGCCTGTAAGGATATGGACAGCAAGGCTACCATCGCCCCGGCTGGCAGCGAATATGCGACGCGTCTTGGCAAAATCGCCACTGCGCTTGGCGACAACATTAACGGTCAGCCCGTGAACTACAAAGTGTATATGGCGAAAGATGTGAATGCCTTTGCCATGGCAAACGGCTGTATCCGCGTATACAGCGGCCTGATGGATATGATGACCGACAACGAAGTCGAAGCGGTGATCGGCCACGAAATGGGCCACGTCGCGCTGGGTCACGTGAAAAAAGGCATGCAGGTTGCGCTGGGCACCAACGCCGTGCGGGCTGCTGCGGCCTCAGCAGGCGGCATTGTCGGCAGCCTGTCGCAGTCACAGTTGGGCGATCTTGGCGAGAAACTGGTGAACTCGCAGTTCTCCCAGCGTCAGGAATCCGAAGCGGATGATTACTCGTATGATTTGTTGCGCAAGCGCGGCATCAACCCGGCGGGTTTAGCCACCAGTTTTGAGAAACTGGCAAAACTGGAGGCAGGACGTCAAAGCTCAATGTTTGACGATCACCCAGCATCCGCAGAACGTGCGCAACATATTCGCGATCGCATGAGCGCAGACGGGATCAAATAGTTTTAGTCCCATTCCGCGATGATATCGGACATTATTGGCGAAGCCAGTTTGGGACCGGACAGCGCACAGCCACCGGAGCGTACACGTCGTACGTGAGGATGGCGGGCACTGCCCGGGTTCAAAATGGCGAGCAAAATAGTCCGATAACGGTTACTCGCCTTTTTTCGCCGCCTGGATATACAGCATTTCCAGAGCCAGCGTAGCCGCCGCCAGCGCGGTGATTTCGGACTGATCGTAGGCAGGCGCGACTTCTACAACGTCCATGCCGACGATGTTCAGATCCTTCAGGCCACGTACCAGTTTGATCGCACGATCCGACGTAAGACCACCGATCACTGGCGTACCGGTACCTGGGGCAAACGCCGGATCCAGACAGTCGATATCAAAAGTCAGGTATACCGGCATATCACCGACAATCTGCTTAACCTGCGCAATGATGTCATCCACACTGCGATCGTTCACCTGGCAGGCATCCAGCACGGTAAAGCCGTTGTCTTTGTCGAACTCGGTACGAATACCAATCTGCACAGAGTGATTCGGATCGATCAGACCTTCGTTCGGCGCAGTGTAGAACATGGTGCCGTGATCGAATTCGCAGCCGTTGGCGTAGGTATCGGTATGGGCATCAAAATGCACCAGCGCCATTTTGCCAAAGTGCTTCGCGTGGGCGCGCAGCAGCGGTAGCGTGACGAAGTGGTCACCACCGAAAGAGAGCATACGCTTACCAGCAGAAAGCAGCTTCTCAGCATGCGCCTGCAGCTTTTCGCTCATTTCACGGGCATCGCCAAACGCGTAAACCAGATCGCCACAATCCACAACGTTCAAACGCTCGCGCATATCGAAATTCCACGGGAAACGGTTATGTTCCCAGGCCAGGTTAGTGGAAACCTGACGGATCGCCGCCGGACCATGACGCCCGCCCGCACGGCCAGACGTTGCCATATCAAACGGTACGCCGGTGATTACCCAGTCGGCATCGCTGTCGTATGGCATGAAGTTCATCGGCAGACGCAAAAAACCAAAGGCGTTAGAAACCAGGGAGTTGTCGTATTGATGACCTAAGGTGCTCATGTACTGACCTCTTATAAAATCGGTGAAAAAAAATCCCCTCCGCGTCGTTAAGCCCGACGAGGAAGGGATTGATTTACGTGACTACTTGTATGGGCGAATTATCGCCGTTAATTTGTCCGGGTTCAAGCGACCCCGCACAACCTTACTCGTCTTCGAGGTAAGTATAACCGTACAGTCCTGCTTCGAACTCTTCGAGGAACTGCTGCTGCAACTCGGTATCCAGATCTGTTTTTTTCACCTGGTCACGGAACTGCGTCAGCAGGGTATTCGGATCCAACTGCACGTACTGCAGCATGTCTGCCACAGTATCACCCTCGTCAGACAACTCAACTTCGACACTACCGTCAGGGAAGACGAACACGTCAACCGCTTCGGTATCACCGAACAGGTTGTGCATGTTACCGAGGATCTCCTGATAAGCCCCTACCATAAAGAAGCCCAGCATCGGCGGGTTCTCCGGATCGTATTCCGGCATCGGCATGGTGGTGGCAATTCCGTCGCCGTCAACATAATGATCGATAGCACCGTCGGAGTCACAGGTAATGTCCAGCAGCACCGCGCGGCGCTCAGGTACCTGATTCAACCCTTCCAGCGGCATCACCGGGAACAACTGATCGATACCCCACGCATCCGGCATCGACTGGAACAGCGAGAAGTTGACGTAAATCTTATCCGCCATACGTTCCTGCAGCTCGTCGATAATCGGACGATGCGCGCGGTTGCTCGGGTCGAGTTGTTTCTGCACTTCGTGACACATATTCAGATAGAGCTGTTCAGCCCATGCGCGTTCCTGCAGGCTAAAAGTGCCTGAAGAGTAGCCGACGTGAATATCATGCAAGTCCATCTGGCTATCGTGCAACCATTCACGTAACGAGCGACGGGTACCCGGCTCGTGCATCTCCTGCCACGTTTCCCACATACTTTGCAGGGCGCGCGGCGCATCTTCAGCCGGAGGTGTTGCCTCGGTATGTTCGCTACGCTCAACGCCGATAATGTTCGACACCAGCACGGTATGGTGCGCGGTAACAGCACGACCGGATTCGGTGATCACCGTCGGATGCGGCAGGCCGTGTTCTTCACAGGCATCGCCAATCGCCCAGATAATATTATTGGCGTATTCGTTCAGCCCGTAGTTCACCGAACAGTCAGACTGCGAACGTGTCCCTTCGTAGTCCACGCCCAGTCCACCGCCCACGTCGAAGCACTGGATGTTCACACCTAACTTATGCAGCTCAACGTAAAAACGCGCAGATTCACGCACGCCGGTGGCGATATCGCGAATGTTCGCCATCTGCGAACCGAGGTGGAAGTGCAACAGTTGAATGCTGTCCAGACGGCCGCGTTCACGCAGAATTTCTACCAGTTGCAGTACCTGGTTTGCTGCCAGGCCAAACTTGGATTTTTCACCGCCGGAGGACTGCCATTTGCCGGAACCCTGCGACGCCAGACGCGCACGCACGCCCAGACGCGGAACCACATTCAGACGTTCAGCTTCATCCAGTACGATAGCGATTTCAGACATCTTCTCGATGACCAGATAGACTTTATGGCCCATCTTCTCGCCAATCAGCGCCAGGCGAATGTATTCGCGGTCTTTATAGCCGTTACAGACAATCACGCTACGGGTCATACCCGCGTGCGCCAGCACTGCCATCAGTTCCGCTTTCGAACCCGCTTCCAGTCCCAGCGGTTCGCCGGAGTGGATCAACGATTCAATCACGCGACGATGTTGGTTGACCTTGATCGGGTAAACGAGGAAATAATCACCCTTATAGCCGTAAGACTCACGGGCGCGCTTGAACGCGGCGTTAATCGAACGCAGACGGTGCTGCAGGATCTGCGGGAAGCAGAACAGCGCAGGCAAACGTTGCCCCTGCGCTTCACGGGCTTTTACCAGCTCGGCAAGATCAACGCGTGCTTCCGGGACGTCTGGGTCCGGACACACACTGATGTGGCCGAGTTCGTTGACGTCGTAGTAGTTATTACCCCACCAGGCAATATTGTATGTACGCAGCATCTTGCTGGCTTCCTGGGAACTCATTGCAACCTCCTGCATGGAGCGTAGTACACCCTGTCCGCCCGCTGACGAAGGCGAACCCATGGAAATGTCGTCAGACATAGCGAACCTCAGATTTTATTAACAAGTGTAAAACAGTTGACTACTATCGCAATCCGAAGAAGCGATAACAACCCATAAACAGGCAGACTTTGCAGCAGATAGTGCTGACGCTCCGACTGTGCGACCGGTTTCTTTTTCATATCATTGTAAACACGTAACCGAACTTAATGCTGACGGTTCGGCGAAACCACGAGAAAACTCTTGTTTACCAAGAGCGCCCTTGTTCAGTCCTTAGTTGCCGTTACCGGCCCTGGAGTCCTGAGAAGCGCCGAGATGGGTATAACATCGGCAGGTATGCAAGATGCAGATTGCGGGGGACATATGTACACCAGAACGGTGTGACAGATTCAGCAGAATACAACGGTTCATTATCTCGTATCACCTCCACGGTCGCTCCACACGGAACGAACCCACAAGCCAAAGCTAAAGTGTTAACCCGGCTGGAAGTGGCAACACGATGAAAACGTCGTGTGCTTTTGTCTATCCTATATAATTCAAGTTGTGGGAAGGCGGCAACGCAGAGAGTCCCCGGGAGCTTACATGAGTAAGTGACTGGGGCGAGCGAGGAAGCCAACGCACATGCAACTTGAAGTATGACGGATATGAGCCGCGCGCCGCGTTTTATACCGATAAGAAGGTCAAAAAGCAAAAGATAAATGCACACATTGCCAGCACCGTCAGGAAAAATTTCCAGTTACATTTTCAGTACAATGCGACCTTAATCAAAAAAAGCTGGAAATCAGGCGATGAAGTATCCTAAAATAGCCATCCAGATGTTAATCCATCTATACCGATTAACACTCAGACTGCCAGTGTCCGTCATCTGCAGACTCATGGTAGAATCTTCTACACATGGCTATTCCACTCGACAGTTTGAGCTAACAAAATATTCCTTAGGTGAAATTAAATATGGCAAAACACCTTTTTACGTCCGAGTCCGTATCAGAAGGGCATCCTGACAAAATCGCTGACCAAATCTCTGATGCCGTGCTGGATGCAATCCTCGAGCAGGATCCGAAAGCGCGCGTCGCCTGCGAAACCTATGTCAAAACCGGTATGGTTTTAGTTGGCGGTGAAATCACCACCAGCGCATGGGTCGATATCGAAGAGATCACGCGTAATACGGTTCGCGAAATCGGTTATGTGCATTCCGACATGGGCTTTGACGCTAACTCTTGCGCAGTACTGAGCGCTATCGGTAAACAGTCCCCGGATATCAACCAGGGTGTTGACCGCGCGGATCCGCTGGAACAAGGCGCTGGCGACCAGGGCCTGATGTTTGGTTATGCAACCAATGAAACCGACGTGCTGATGCCTGCGCCAATCACCTACGCGCATCGTCTGGTACAGCGTCAGGCTGAAGTACGCAAAAACGGTACTCTGCCGTGGCTGCGCCCGGATGCAAAAAGCCAGGTCACTTTCCAGTATGACGACGGTAAAATTGTCGGTATTGATGCCGTGGTTCTGTCGACTCAGCATGCTGAAGATATCGACCAGAAATCTCTGCAAGAAGCCGTCATGGAAGAGATCATCAAGCCGGTACTGCCGACCGAATGGCTGACCGCTGCGACCAAATTCTTCATCAACCCGACGGGTCGTTTTGTGATCGGCGGCCCAATGGGCGACTGCGGTCTGACCGGTCGTAAAATCATCGTTGATACCTACGGCGGCATGGCCCGTCATGGTGGCGGTGCATTCTCCGGTAAAGATCCGTCTAAAGTTGACCGTTCTGCGGCATACGCTGCACGTTATGTGGCAAAAAATATCGTCGCTGCAGGTCTGGCAGACCGTTGTGAGATTCAGGTTTCCTACGCTATCGGTGTAGCTGAACCAACCTCTATCATGGTTGAAACCTTTGGTACCGAAAAAGTACCTTCAGAACAGCTGACCCTGCTGGTGCGCGAGTTCTTCGATCTGCGTCCATACGGCCTGATTCAGATGCTGGATCTGCTGCACCCGATCTACAAAGAAACCGCAGCATACGGTCACTTTGGTCGTGAACATTTCCCATGGGAAAAAACCGACAAAGCGCAACTGCTGCGTGACGCTGCCGGTCTGAAGTAATTTACTGAAGACTGTCCGCTTATTAAGACCAGCCTCGTGCTGGTCTTTTTTTTATTCCCCAATTTTCCCCCAATACCTCGTCACCTGAACAATACAGTGAACCTTCTCTTTCAATAATAATGAAAGCGATTACATACCACCGATTTTCTATCCACAACGAGTTAACATCTCTTTTCCGCCGCGCCTGCATCATTGTTACATTACTTTTCAGGGTTGCCTTAATTTCAGACAATCAGTCATATTTAATCGCATTATAAAATGTTAATTTTCAAATAGTTAATTAATAATCATGATGAATGTTAGTGTAACCGATTACACTAATGTGATGTAATTCGCATTTTTTTACCCCGTACTCACCTACCCTTAACATCAACAAAACTAGTTACCCAACCGGAGGGCATCATGCCTGACTATAAAAAAGCGGGGCGTTCCAACAAAGCCATGACATTCTTTGTCTGCTTCCTTGCAGCCCTGGCAGGATTACTTTTTGGCCTGGATATCGGTGTTATTGCTGGTGCTTTACCTTTCATCACCGATGAGTTCCAAATTACTGCACACACTCAGGAATGGGTGGTGAGTTCCATGATGTTTGGTGCAGCAGTCGGTGCTGTCGGTAGCGGCTGGCTCTCTTTCAAACTGGGTCGTAAAAAAAGCCTGATGATCGGCGCCATCCTGTTTGTTGCCGGCTCACTGTTCTCCGCAGCGGCGCCTAACGTGGAAGTACTGTTGGTTTCTCGCGTACTGTTGGGTCTGGCTGTCGGCGTTGCGTCTTACACCGCGCCGCTTTATCTGTCCGAAATCGCGCCGGAAAAAATTCGCGGCAGCATGATCTCCATGTATCAGTTGATGATTACCATCGGGATCCTTGGTGCCTACCTGTCTGATACCGCGTTTAGCTACAGTGGCGCATGGCGCTGGATGCTGGGCGTGATCATCATCCCGGCTTTGTTACTGCTGGTTGGCGTTATCTTCCTGCCAGACAGTCCGCGCTGGTTTGCGGCTAAACGTCGCTTTGTCGATGCCGAGCGCGTCCTGTTGCGCCTGCGTGATACCAGTGCAGAAGCTAAGCGCGAGCTGGATGAGATTCGTGAAAGCCTGCAGGTAAAACAGAGTGGCTGGGCGCTGTTTAAAGAAAATAGCAACTTCCGTCGCGCGGTGTTCCTGGGCGTACTGTTACAGGTGATGCAGCAGTTCACCGGGATGAACGTCATCATGTACTACGCGCCAAAAATCTTTGAACTGGCGGGTTATACCAATACCACTGAACAGATGTGGGGGACCGTCATCGTTGGTCTGACTAACGTGCTGGCCACCTTTATCGCCATTGGTCTGGTTGACCGTTGGGGCCGTAAACCTACTCTGATCCTCGGCTTTATCGTCATGGCTGTCGGTATGGGCGTACTGGGCACGATGATGCACGTGGGCATTCACTCTGCCACCGCCCAATACTTCGCGGTGCTGATGCTGCTGATGTTTATTGTTGGCTTCGCCATGAGTGCCGGTCCGCTGATTTGGGTACTGTGCTCTGAAATTCAGCCGCTGAAAGGCCGCGATTTCGGTATCACCTGCTCTACCGCAACCAACTGGATAGCCAACATGATTGTCGGCGCCACCTTCCTGACGATGCTGAACTCGCTGGGCAGTGCCAACACCTTCTGGGTCTATGGTGGTCTGAACGTACTGTTCATCTTCCTGACCCTGTGGCTGATTCCGGAAACCAAAAACGTCTCTTTGGAACACATCGAACGTAATCTGATGAAAGGTCGTAAACTGCGCGAAATTGGCGCACACGATTAATCACCTCATTGCTTCCTCCCGCCGGGAGGAAGCCTTCCTCTTGCAGTCCCTTCCCTGTCGCACTATCCTCTGGCGTTATGAAAACCTCCCGTCTTCCCATCGCTATCCAGCAAGCCGTTATGCGCAGCCTGCGGGAAAAACTCGCACAGGCCAATCTTAAGCTCGAGCGTAATTACCCGGAACCTAAGCTGGTGTACCAACAGCGCGGCACCGCTGCAGGCACCGCGTGGTTACAAACCTACGAAATCCGCCTCAATCCGGTACTGCTGATGGAGAATGTCGACGCGTTCGTGAATGAAGTCGTTCCACATGAACTGGCGCATTTGCTGGTGTGGAAGCACTTTGGCCGTGTACCGCCACACGGCAAAGAGTGGAAATGGATGATGGAGAGCGTGCTGGGCGTTCCAGCCCGACGCACGCATCAGTTTGAACTGCAATCCGTACAGCGTAAGACCTTTACCTACCGCTGTAAGTGCCAGGAACACCAACTGACGGTCCGCCGTCATAACCGCGTTGTACGCGGTGAAGCCACCTACCGCTGCGTCCACTGCGGTGAACCGCTGGTTGCAGAATAATCATCAGAATTATCAGGAGCTTTTCTGCTCTAACTGATTGCATACAAGAATAACTTTCGCTACGTTGCGGGCTCGTTTTGACACGGAGTTCGTGATGTACCGTAATCTTTCTTTTGCAGTGGCCATATTAACCGCTGCGTTTTCAGGCCCGGTTTTCGCCGAAGGCATCAACAGTTTTTCTCAGGCAAAAGCAGCGGGCGTCAAAGTTAACGCCGATGCGCCAGGCGATTTCTACTGTGGTTGTAAAATTAACTGGCAAGGCAAAAAAGGGGTCGTGGACCTCGAATCCTGCGGTTACAAAGTGCGAAAAAATGAAAACCGAGCCAGCCGAATTGAATGGGAACACGTAGTACCCGCCTGGCAATTTGGTCATCAACGCCAGTGCTGGCAGGACGGCGGACGTAAAAACTGCGCCAAAGATCCGGTCTATCGCAAGATGGAAAGTGATATGCACAACCTGCAGCCGGCGGTGGGTGAAGTCAATGGCGATCGCGCTAACTTCATGTACAGCCAGTGGAACGGCGGCGAAGGCCAATATGGACAATGCACCATGAAGGTCGATTTCAAAGAGAAAGTTGCCGAGCCGCCAGCCCGCGCCCGTGGCGCCATTGCACGCACCTATTTTTACATGCGCGACCAGTACAACCTGACGCTTTCCCGCCAACAAACCCAGCTTTTTAATGCCTGGAATAAGCAATATCCAGTGACCGACTGGGAGTGTGAACGTGATGAACGTATTGCGAAGGTACAGGGGAACCATAACCCATACGTGCAACGCGCTTGCCAGGCGCAAAAGAGCTAACCTACACTAGCGTCAATATTTTTAACCCATGCCCTGCCGTTTTGTCGGCCAGGGCCATGACGCGGATGGTTAATTATGCGCATTCCCCGCATTTATCACCCTGAACCACTCTCCTCCGGCAGCCAAATTTCACTGTGTGAAGATGCCGCCAACCATATCGGCCGCGTGCTGCGTATGGGGCCAGGCCAGGCGCTACAACTGTTTGACGGCAGTAATCAGGTATTTGACGCCGAAATCACCCATGCCAGTAAGAAAAGCGTGGACGTGAAGGTCATTAACGCTGAACTCGACGACCGTGAATCACCGTTGCATATCCATCTTGGACAAGTCATGTCACGTGGCGAAAAAATGGAATTCACTATCCAGAAATCGATCGAACTGGGTGTAAGCCTCATTACGCCACTTTTTTCTGAGCGCTGCGGCGTTAAACTGGACAGTGAACGCCTGAACAAGAAACTCCAGCAGTGGCAGAAAATTGCCATTGCCGCCTGCGAACAGTGCGGTCGTAACCGGGTACCTGAAATTCGCCCGGCAATGGATCTGGAAGCATGGTGCGCCGAACAAGACGAAGGGTTGAAGTTGAACCTGCACCCACGTGCCAGCGCCAGCATTAACACACTGCCGCTACCCCTAGAGCGTATCCGCTTGCTGATTGGCCCGGAAGGTGGGCTTTCGGCAGATGAAATTGCCATGACCGCACGTTATCAGTTTACTGATATTCTGTTAGGACCTCGCGTTCTGCGTACAGAGACAACTGCGCTCACCGCCATTACCGCGCTACAGGTGCGTTTTGGTGATCTGGGCTAAAGCCTAAATGGAGAAGAACATGATCAAGCTCGGCATCGTGATGGATCCCATCACAAGCATCAACATCAAGAAAGATTCCAGCTTCGCTATGCTGCTGGAAGCACAACGTCGTGGTTATGAACTTCACTATATGGAGATGGCCGATCTTTATCTGATCAACGGGGAAGCCCGTGCCCGTACGCGTACTCTGAGCGTCGAGCAGAACTACGACAAATGGTATGAGTTCAACAACGAACAGGATCTTCCGCTGGCAGATCTGGACGTCATCCTGATGCGTAAGGACCCCCCGTTTGATACTGAGTTCATCTACGCAACCTACATTCTGGAACGTGCAGAAGAGCAAGGGACGCTGATCGTCAACAAGCCGCAAAGCCTGCGCGATTGCAACGAAAAGCTGTTCACCGCCTGGTTCGCCGACCTGACACCAGAAACGCTGGTCACGCGTAACAAGGCGCAGCTGAAAGCCTTTTGGCAAAAGCACAACGATATTATTCTCAAACCGCTGGACGGTATGGGCGGCGCGTCCATCTTTCGTGTGAAGGAAGGCGATCCAAACCTCGGCGTTATTGCCGAAACGCTGACCGAGCACGGTACCCGCTACTGCATGGCGCAGAACTACCTGCCAGCAATTAAAGACGGCGACAAGCGTGTCCTGGTAGTCGATGGCGAACCTGTGCCGTATTGCCTGGCGCGCATTCCGCAGGGTGGAGAAACCCGAGGCAACCTGGCTGCCGGCGGTCGTGGCGAACCGCGCCCATTAACCGACAGTGACTGGGAAATTGCCCGTCGCATTGGACCAACGCTGAAAGCCAAAGGTCTGATCTTTGTCGGGCTGGACATCATTGGCGATCGCCTGACGGAAATTAACGTCACCAGCCCAACCTGTATTCGTGAAATCGAAGCGGAATTCCCGGTCTCGATTACCGGAATGCTGATGGATGCCATTGAGGCTCGTCTACAGAAGTAAATACGTTACCGGATGGCAACGCCTTCGCGCCTTATCCGGTCTGGAATTGCACCCCGCAGGCCGGATAAGGCACCCCCTTCATCCGGCAACGCTGTTTTCAGAGGGTGACATCTTCTCGCTTTGCCCACATACTGGGCGCTGTTGCTTTTTTGAACCAGGAAACAGAACCTCTGACAATGAATTTACAGCATCACTTTCTTATTGCCATGCCTGCTCTCCAGGATCCTATTTTCCGCCGCGCTGTGGTGTACATCTGTGAACATAATGAGAACGGTGCGATGGGGATTATCGTCAATAAGCCCCTGGAAAACTTACAGATTGAAGGGATTCTGGAAAAGCTGAAGATCGCGCCTGAAGGACGCGATCCTTCCATCCGTCTGGATAAAGCAGTGATGCTCGGCGGCCCGTTGGCGGAAGACCGCGGATTTATTCTGCATACCCCGCCCGCCCGTTTTGCATCCAGTATCCGAATTTCTGATAACACCATCATCACGACATCCCGCGATGTTTTAGAAACCTTAGGCACCCAGGAACAACCGTCTGAAGTGCTGGTCGCATTAGGATATTCATCCTGGGAAAAGGGCCAGCTTGAACAAGAACTGTTGGATAACGCCTGGCTCACCGCCCCCGCCGATCTCAACATTTTGTTTAAAACACCGATCGCCGATCGCTGGCGTGACGCTGCAAAACTTATCGGCATAGATATTTTGACCATGCCTGGCGTGGCGGGACATGCATAATGAGCGAAACGTTACTCTCGTTTGATTTTGGTACCAAAAGCATTGGCGTGGCGGTTGGTCAACGTATTACCGGCACAGCCAGACCCCTACCAGCTATCAAAGCTCAGGATGGTACGCCGGACTGGAATTTGATTGAACGCCTGCTAACAGAGTGGCAACCAGATGAAATCATCGTCGGTCTGCCGCTCAATATGGATGGTACTGAACAACCCCTGACCGCGCGCGCACGTAAGTTTGCTAACCGCATTCACGGTCGCTTTGGCGTTACCGTAACGCTGCACGATGAACGCTTGAGCACCGTCGAAGCCCGCTCTGGCCTGTTTGAGCAGGGTGGATACCGCGCGCTGAATAAAGGCAAAGTCGACTCCGCTTCTGCCGTGGTCATCCTCGAAAGCTATTTCGAGCAGGGCTACTAAAGCCGCCCCAGCGCCTGTCGCTGTTGATAGCTTTGAGCAAAGGTCTGCATACCTGCCTGTTGCCCGGTTTGTATCACACCGGGTAGCTGATGGTCCTTTCCTTCGCGGATCAGGTTGCCAACGGCGGGTGTGTTGACGAGGAGTTCAAATAGTGCCACCCGTCCGCCCTGCTTATCTTCTTCCAGTTTCTGTGAAATCACTGCCCGCAGGCTATCCGCCAGTTGACTACGAACGGGATCTTTCTCTGATGCCGCAAAGGTATCTACGAGTCGCGCAATGGCTTGTGCAGCCCCACGCGTGTGTAGCGTTGCCAACACCAGATGCCCCGTTTCCGCCGCCGTTAATGCCAGCCGGATGGTTTCAATATCGCGTAATTCACCTAATAAAATGATATCCGGATCTTCCCGCAAGGCCGCACGTAGCCCGGAGGCAAAAGAAACGCAGTGTACGCCGACTTCTCGCTGCTGGATCAGACTGCGCTGGCTGGTATAGCGGAACTCAATGGGATCTTCCAACGTAAGTATGTGCCCACCAACATGTTGATTAAGGTACTCCACCATCGCAGCCAACGTGGTCGATTTTCCGCTACCCGTAGCGCCCGTAACCAGAATTAACCCATTTTCACTGTGCAGCAGGTCAGGAATGAGCGCGGGCGTCTGGAGTTCGTCTAACTGAGGGCAGGCAAGCGGCAGCAGCCTCAGTGCCAACGAAACCCCCTGCAGGTGGGCAAATGCGCTGGCGCGTAAACGCCGGGAATTCTCCAGTGTCATTGCAAAATCAATTTGCCCCTGCTCACGCCACTGTACCTGCTGTTGGTCATTGAGCCAGTACATCAGCAGCGTCTCTACGTCCGGCGTAGTAAATGGCGCGATTTCGACCTTTCCCCGTATACGCCAACGCGCAGGCCATGCATTGCACAGGTGTAGATCCGACACGTTATGCTTTACACTAAGGGCCACTATTTCTTCCATATTCATATGAACATCCTCGGAAAATGAACGATATCGCGCATAACCTGGCACATGTCCGGGACAAAATCTCAGCCGCCGCGACGCGTTGCGGGCGGTCTTCAGAAGAAGTTACGTTGCTTGCAGTCAGTAAAACCAAACCTGCGAGCGCCATCGAAGAAGCCATCGTCGCGGGGCAACACGCCTTTGGCGAAAACTATGTTCAGGAAGGCGTGGATAAGATCCGCTACTTCAAAGAAAGCGGTATTGAAGGTCTGCAGTGGCACTTTATCGGTCCGCTGCAGTCCAACAAAAGCCGTTTGGTGGCTGAACATTTTGACTGGTGTCATACAATCGACCGTCTGCGTATCGCGACTCGCCTGAGCGAACAACGCCCGGCCGATCTGCCGCCGCTGAATGTACTGATTCAGATAAATATCAGCGATGAAAACAGCAAGTCAGGGATTCCGCTTGCTGAGCTTGATGCGCTGGCCGCCGATGTCGCCGCACTACCACGTATAACCCTACGTGGGCTGATGGCGATCCCGGCGCCAGAGTCAGATTATGTAAGGCAGTTTGAAGTTGCACAGCAAATGGCTGTAGCATTTGCCGGGTTGAAAACGCGCTACCCAGATATCGACACCCTCTCACTGGGGATGTCTGATGATATGGATGCCGCCATTGCGGCGGGTAGCACAATGGTGCGCATTGGCACTGCCATTTTTGGTGCTCGTGATTACACAAAAAATTAAGGAAAACTAAGGAACACCATGAATACGTTGACCTTCCTGCTCTCAACGGTAATTGAGCTGTATACCATGGCGCTGCTATTGCGCGTGTGGATGCAGTGGTCTCGCTGCGATTTTTATAACCCGTTCTCACAGTTTATTGTGAAAATCACCCAGCCCATTATTGGGCCGTTACGCCGCATTATTCCACCGATGGGGCCGATTGACAGCGCATCGTTAGTGGTGGCATTAATTCTCAGCTTTATCAAGGCCATCGTGCTGTTCAAAGTGGTGACGTTCCAGCCAATCATCTGGATCGCCGCGGTGTTGATCGTCCTGAAAACAATCGGACTGCTGATTTTCTGGGTGCTATTAGTGATGGCAATCATGAGCTGGGTCAGCCAGGGCCGCAGCCCTGTGGAGTACGTACTGATTCAACTGGCGGACCCGTTGTTGCGTCCTATCCGTCGTATCCTTCCGGGCATGGGTGGGATCGATTTCTCTCCGATGATCCTGGTTCTGCTGCTCTATGTCATTAACATGGGGATCGCGGAAGTTTTACAGGCGACGGGCAATATGTTGCTGCCGGGGCTGTGGATGGCGCTATGAGTGCCGTGACACCCTGCGATGACGGTCTGGTTTTACGGCTCTACATTCAGCCAAAAGCCAGCCGTGACAGTATTGTGGGTTTACATGGCGACGAAATAAAAGTCGCCATTACTGCCCCGCCAGTCGACGGGCAAGCGAACAGCCATCTGGTGAAGTTTCTCGGTAAACAGTTCCGCGTAGCGAAAAGTCAGATCGTCATTGAGAAGGGCGAGCTTGGCCGTCATAAACAGGTTAAAATTATTCATCCGCAACAGATCCCGCCAGAAATAGCGGCGCTAACTGATTAGGTATCCCATGCAAAAAGTTGTCCTCGCAACCGGCAATGCCGGTAAAGTGCGTGAACTCGCCTCTCTTCTGAGCGATTTCGGCCTTGATGTCGTTGCCCAAACGGATCTTGGCGTTGATTCCGCTGAAGAAACCGGCCTGACGTTTATTGAAAATGCCATTCTGAAAGCGCGCCATGCCGCGCAAATCACCGGGCTTCCTGCTATTGCCGATGATTCCGGTCTGGCGGTAGACGTGCTGGGCGGCGCGCCAGGTATCTATTCAGCACGCTATTCTGGTGAAGATGCGACTGACAGACAGAACCTGGAAAAGTTGCTGCATACTTTGCAGGATGTGCCCGACGAGAAGCGCCTGGCGCAATTCCACTGCGTACTGGTTTATATGCGCCACGCAGATGATCCGACCCCTATTGTTTGCCACGGAAGCTGGCCGGGCGTAATCACCCGCGAACCTGCCGGTACCGGTGGTTTTGGCTACGATCCTATTTTCTTTGTGCCGTCTGAAGGGAAAACCGCGGCAGAACTGCCCCGTGAGGAGAAAAGTGCGATCTCCCACCGCGGACAGGCGCTGAAGCTGCTGTTGGACGCCCTGCGTAATGGTTAAGCTGCCACCGCTGAGTCTGTATATTCACATCCCGTGGTGCGTGCAGAAATGCCCCTACTGTGATTTCAACTCGCATGCGTTGAAGGGCGAAGTTCCACATGACGACTACGTGCAACATCTGCTGAGCGATCTGGATACCGAGGTGACGCACGCTCAGGGACGTGAAATAAAGACGATCTTTATTGGTGGTGGCACGCCGAGCCTGCTCTCTGGCCCGGCGATGCAAACGCTGCTGGACGGCGTGCGTGCACGCCTGAATCTGGCGGCAGATGCAGAAATCACGATGGAAGCCAATCCCGGAACCGTCGAAGCCGATCGTTTCGTCGATTATCAACGCGCCGGGGTCAACCGGATATCTATTGGTGTACAGAGCTTTAGCTCCGCCAAGCTCGAACGTCTGGGACGTATCCACGGACCAGAAGAAGCCAAACGTGCCGCGCACCTGGCGAATGGTCTGGGGCTACGTAGCTTTAACCTCGATCTGATGCACGGTCTGCCGGACCAAACGCTGGAGGAGGCGCTGGGCGATTTGCAGCAAGCTATCGCGCTGAATCCGCCGCATCTCTCCTGGTATCAACTGACTATTGAACCCAACACGCTGTTCGGATCTCGTCCTCCCGTATTACCAGACGATGACGCGCTGTGGGATATTTTTGAGCAAGGCCACCGGTTGCTGACCGCCGCCGGGTATCAACAGTACGAAACCTCAGCCTATGCTAAGCCGGGCTATCAGTGTCAGCACAACCTGAACTACTGGCGCTTTGGTGACTATCTTGGCATTGGCTGCGGCGCACACGGTAAAGTCACCTTCCCGGACGGGCGGATCCTGCGCACCACCAAAACGCGGCATCCACGCGGCTATATGCAAGGACGCTACTTAGAAAGCCAGCGTGATGTCGCTGAAGCCGATAAGCCGTTCGAGTTCTTTATGAACCGTTTCCGGTTACTGGAAGCCGCACCACGCGCTGAATTCACGCAATATACCGGGCTTCGCGAAGATGTTATTCGTCAACAGATTGAAGAGGCTATCGCGCAGGGCTATTTGAGCGAGTGCGATGAGTACTGGCAGATTACCCAGCACGGTAAGCTGTTTTTGAATTCGCTGCTGGAGCTGTTCCTGGCGGAGTGATAGCTGGTGAACGTAGGCCTGATAAACGTAGCGTCATCAGGCAATTTGTCGGATGGCGGCTGCGCCTTATTCGGTCTACGAAAGGCCAGGACGCAGCCACCTTCAGCTATTAATACTGATTAAACATTTCCTGAATCTGCTTAGGATCTTTGGTTTCGGTCAACGCCAACTGCAGCAGAACACGCGCTTTTTGCGGGTTCAGCGAGCCTGAAGCCACAAATCCGTATTTCGCATCATCCACTTCTGCATCCTGGGTAGTAGCACCAGTCGGTACACGGGATGAACGTACGACTACCGTACCTTTATGCGCGGCAGTTGCCAGCGTGTCAAAAATGGTTTTATACAGATTACCGTTACCTACACCCGCACTGACGATCCCGGCGTAACCGGCATCAACCAGCGCTTTTGCCGGCAGATCGGAAGCATTCGCATAGTTGTAAACAATCCCCACTTTCGGCAGCTCGGTCAGCTTAGAAACATCAAACGGAGTCGATGTGGTGTGCTTACGCGCAGGCGTACGCTGGTAGTCGATTTTACCGTTATGAATGTAACCCAACGGACCGTAGTTAACGGATTTGAAGGTCGCTACATCAGTGGTATTGGTTTTGGTCACATCACGACCATCCAGGACGGTGTCATTCATCACCACCAGTACGCCGCGGTTGGCAGAGGCTTTATCCGCTGCTGTTACCACTGCGTTATACAGGTTGAACGGGCCATCGGCGCTCATTGAGGTTGATGGACGCATTGCCCCCACCAGCACAACTGGCTTGTTGCACTTCACGGTCAGATCGAGGAAATACGCGGTTTCTTCCATGGTATCCGTACCATGAGTGACCACAAATCCGTCAGTCTTATCGCACTCAGTGTTGATCTTCTTCGCCAGTGTTAACCAGACGTCGTCATTCATATCCTGAGAGCCGATATTCACTACCTGCTCACCTTTCACTACCGCAATGTCTTTCAGCTGGGGCACTGCATCTACCAGGTTTTCTACACCAACTTTACCCGCCGTGTAGTTAGATTTTGTCGCGGAATCACCGCCACCAGCAATCGTCCCGCCAGTCGCTAAAATGGTGATATTGGGTAATGCCAGCGCTGCACCGCTGAACCCCATAACCAGTGCTGCCAGTGCCGTCTTTCTGAAAAACTCCATGTTATTTCTCCAGTTACGTGAATTTGCCGCATTATGTCCATCCCACAGATGAATAATGTGACGCAATCCAATTAACCAGATTTATATTTCCATGAAATTGTTATTCTTAGAGATGGATATCAAAAACGAAGATAAACACAAAATAAAACGGCACAGAAATGTTTCTATGCCGTTAAAAAGAGGTGAATATTATTTCAGAGTGCTAACCAGGGATTTACGGTTATCCTCCAGCATCACGACGCGTGCGCAAACATCTTTGCCAAACTGCTGGAAGTCTTGTTCCTGATTCTTCCACTCATTCTGAATTGACGTTTGCAAACCGCCCAGACTACCGAGCACGCCCTGCAGTGGATTACCACCGCCTTTGAGTACAGCTTTAGCGCCCATTTCGTTAATGCTATCCTGCAAAATACCGCCCATCGCCTGATTGACCAGCTGTTGGCCATCAGCTCGCACCTGATTGATTGCCTTATAATGGAAGGTCAGACCGTCTGTACGGTGCTCGATGATACGATTCATCTGCTCTTTTAATTGCGCATCAAGCTTGGTTAAGCGGCCGCGCATGTTGCTGCTTTCACCTACTTCTTTGGCGATGATTTTATCCAGCGCCACGCGTCCTTTTTCCACGCGCGCTCTGGCTCCCTCATCAATCCATGGCAGACTGCTTCGCAATGCCGCCTGATAATCTTTTGCCTGCTCACGCTGTGCAGCAGTCAGGGTGTACTGTTTGCCGTTGAAGGTGACGTTACCCGCCGGCGTGATAACCAGATCGCCGTTTTCGCCTTTCACCTGCACCGTTTGCGGGCTCAAAATCACATCGTCACGTGGGGTGACGCTGCACTGATAATCTGCATGTGCGGCCATCGCCGTGAACGTCAGGACCGCCGCCAGCAGCGTTTTGCGCATCATATCTATCCCTCAATACAAATCGGGCCGGCATTTGCCGACCCTGTGCTACTTAGTCCCACCAAACATCGAAAAGTTCGCTGGTGCGCACTTCTTCAAGTTTGTGCTCTTCCAGCCACTTACGGACAATCGCCTGATGCTCTTCAGTGCATTTGCCGATTTCCTGCAGGCAGATCAGACCTTCCCAGGCCAGATAGCCGCTGCCGTCAAAAGCCAGCTTGTTCGGCTCAATCACTTCATCAATAAAGTCATCAACGATTTTATCGACCTGCTCGCCCGATGTACCTTCCGGGAAACGCCATGCAACCGAAAATCCGACTTCCTGGAATTCGTCGATGTGCATTTTTTTACGCAGACGACGGCTACGGTTCTTTGCCATTATTTCACCCTCTCGAACATTAAGTCCCATACGCCGTGGCCAAGACGATGACCACGTTGTTCAAATTTGGTTACCGGGCGCGATTGTGGGCGCGGTACATAATCGTTACTCTCTGACTGATTTTTATATCCGTCAATGGAGGACATCACTTCAAGCATGTGCTCCGCGTAGGCTTCCCAGTCAGTTGCCATGTGGAACACACCGCCCAGCTTCAGCTTGCTTTTTACCAGCTCAGCAAAAGGTACCTGAACGATACGGCGTTTATTATGACGTGCTTTATGCCATGGGTCAGGGAAAAACAGCTGAACCATAGATAAAGAATTGTCAGGAATCATTTTATGCAGGACTTCAACGGCATCATGGCACATTACGCGCAGGTTCTCGACGCCCTCTTCATGGGCTGATGCCAGACACGCGCCGACCCCCGGAGAATGGACTTCAATGCCCAGGAAATTTTGTTCCGGACGCGCTTTCGCCATCGCCACCAGCGAAGCTCCCATACCAAAACCAATTTCAAGCGTCACTGGCGCATCGCGACCAAACAGCGTTGTGAAATCCACAGGCTCTTCGCTGAACTCAACGCCCATCACCGGCCAGTAGTTTTCCAGCGCGTGTTCCTGCCCTTTCGTCAGTCGCCCCTGGCGACGAACAAAACTACGAATCCGGCGCAAAGGGCGGCCGTTTTCATCAAATTCCGGTGAAATGACGTCGTTCTTCATAAAAGTTTAGTCTGCTGTGTTTGAGTTCCGAAAACGGGCATTATCCAAAGTTAGTTGCCGGATGCAAGTAAAGGAAGAAAGTCTGCCGCGGAAAGTTCCGGTTTACACCCCGTTGCCTCTGTGCTGCAATCTTGCCCCCGGCAATAATGAAACGGTAATCATGCTAGCGTCTCAATTTTCAGCTCAGGTGTTGAGCTGGTACGACAAATACGGGCGGAAAACGTTGCCCTGGCAAATTGACAAGACGCCTTACAAAGTATGGCTCTCAGAAGTCATGCTGCAGCAAACCCAGGTTGCGACCGTTATCCCTTATTATGAGCGTTTTATGGCGCGCTTCCCAACGGTTACGGATTTAGCCCATGCGCCGCTGGATGAAGTCTTGCATTTATGGACTGGCCTTGGCTATTACGCCCGTGCCCGAAATCTGCATAAAGCCGCGCAGCAGGTGGTCACTCTGCATGGTGGAATATTTCCACAGACCTTTGATGAAGTGGCTGCGTTGCCAGGCGTTGGACGTTCAACTGCGGGCGCGATCCTTTCGCTTTCTCTGGGTCAGCATTTTCCGATTCTCGACGGCAACGTCAAACGCGTGCTGGCTCGCTGTTATGCTGTCAGCGGCTGGCCAGGCAAGAAAGAGGTCGAGAAGAAACTGTGGGAACTGAGCGAGCAAGTCACACCCGCCCGCGGCGTTGAGCGTTTTAATCAGGCAATGATGGATTTAGGGGCAATGGTCTGCACGCGATCAAAGCCTAAGTGCTCCCTGTGCCCGTTAGAAAATGGCTGTGTGGCTACCGCCAATGCAAGCTGGGCACAGTACCCAGGTAAAAAGCCCAGGCAGACGTTACCAGAACGTACCGGCTATTTTTTGCTGATGCAGCAAGGCGATGACGTGTTGCTTGCACAGCGCCCGCCAAGCGGCTTATGGGGGGGGTTATACTGTTTTCCTCAGTTTGAAGATGAAGATGGGCTTCGTCAGTGGCTGGCGCAACGACAAATTAACGCAGATAATCTGACCCAACTTAATGCGTTTCGCCATACCTTTAGCCATTTCCATTTAGATATTGTGCCTATGTGGCTTCGCGTGTCCTCATTCACCGCATGCATGGATGAAGGCAACGCGCTCTGGTATAACTTAGCGCAACCGCCGTCAGTCGGCCTGGCGGCTCCCGTGGAGCGTTTGTTACAGCAATTACGCACCGGTACGCAGATTTAACGTATCGGTTGATAAAGAGGATTTTTTAATGAGCAGAACAATTTTTTGCACTTTCCTGCAACGCGAAGCAGAAGGTCAGGATTTTCAGCTGTACCCGGGCGAACTGGGAAAACGCATTTATAACGAGATTTCTAAAGAAGCGTGGGCGCAGTGGCAGCATAAACAAACCATGCTGATTAACGAGAAAAAACTCAATATGATGAACGTCGAGCACCGCAAACTGCTGGAGCAGGAAATGATCAACTTCCTGTTTGAAGGCAAAGATGTGCATATTGAAGGCTATACGCCGGAAGAAAAAAAATAAGCACCGATTGCTGACAATCTCGTAGGCCGGATACGGTGTACGCACCGACATCCGGCAAAACGACACAACAAACACAACACGCTCTCCCGGAATAATGAAAAAATTTCTCGCGCTTGCCGTTATTGCGCCGTTGCTCATCTCCTGTTCCAGTTCGACCAAAAAAGGCGATTCCTATAATGAAGCCTGGGTCAAGGATACCAACGGTTTTGATATTCTGATGGGGCAATTTGCCCATAACATTGAGAATCTGTGGGGATTTAAGGAAGTGCTGATTGCGGGTCCGAAGGACTACGTAAAGTATACCGATCAGTATCAAACCCGCAGCCATATCAACTTCGATGACGGTACCATCACCGTCGAGACCATAGCCGGGACAGATCCCGCCGGACACCTGCGTCGGGCGATCATCAAGACATTGCTGATGGGCGATGATCCGGGATCTATCGATCTCTATTCCGATGTCGATGACATCAAAATTTCCAAAGAACCGTTCCTCTACGGACAGGTGGTTGATAATACCGGCCAACCGATTCGCTGGGAGGGACGTGCCACAAACTTTGCCAACTACCTGCTACAAACACGACTGAAGAGCCGCAGCAACGGGCTGCGTATCATCTATAGCGTGACCATCAATTTGGTACCAAACCACCTTGATAAGCGTGCACATAAGTACGTTGGTCTGGTGCGTCAGGCATCACGGAAGTATGGTGTTGATGAGTCGCTGATTCTGGCAATCATGCAGACCGAATCCTCTTTTAACCCCTATGCGGTCAGCCATGCCGATGCGCTGGGACTCATGCAGGTAGTACAACATAGTGCCGGGAAAGATGTGTTCCGTTCTCAGGGGCGCTCAGGTACCCCAAGCCGCAGCTTTCTGTTCGACCCAGCCAGCAACATTGATACGGGTACGGCCTATCTGGCGATGCTCAACAACGTCTATCTGGGCGGTATTGATAATCCAACCTCGCGTCGCTATGCGGTCATCACCGCCTATAACGGCGGCGCGGGAAGCGTGCTGCGCGTTTTCTCTAACGATAAAATTCAGGCCGCGAATATTATCAATAGCATGTCACCTGGTGACGTTTACCAAACTCTGACCACGCGACATCCCTCTGCAGAATCACGTCGCTATCTTTACAAGGTCAATTCCGCACAGAAAACCTATCGACGTCGATAATCCCCTCCTCCTCTGCCAGTCGTTCCCACGGCAGAGGAGGTAAAAGTGTTAACTCCGTCACTATTTCGCTTTGCAATTAGAAATTGTTTGCAAATATTTGTCACAGCTAACAAAAAAAGAGTGTCTCTCATTGATAGAATCACATCATATTGCAACGGCAAATGTGCCTTTTAAAACATCCATCCGCATTACGGTGTGAGGAAATTAACATGAATCTTAAGCTGCAGCTGAAAGTTCTCTCGTTTCTGCAGTTCTGCCTGTGGGGGAGTTGGCTGACAACCCTCGGCTCCTATATGTTTGTCACCCTTAAATTCGACGGTGCATCCATCGGCGCAGTGTATAGCTCGCTGGGGATTGCCGCCGTGTTTATGCCGACCCTGTTAGGGATCGTGGCTGACAAATGGATCAGTGCAAAATGGGTTTATGCGCTTTGTCACCTGGTCGGTGCAGGAACGCTGTTCGCCGCTGCCGAGGTGACCACGCCTGGGGCAATGTTCTTTGTGATTTTGCTTAACTCGCTGGCCTATATGCCAACACTGGGGTTAATCAACACCATCTCTTACTATCGCTTGCAGTCTGCCGGGATGGACATTGTTACCGACTTCCCACCAATCCGTATCTGGGGCACCATCGGCTTTATTCTGGCCATGTGGGCAGTAAGCTTCTCTGGCTTTGAACTGAGCCATATGCAGCTTTATATCGGCGCAACATTATCCGTCGTATTGGTCCTGTTCACCCTGACGCTGCCACACATTCCGGTTGCCAATCAGCAGAAAAACCAGAGCTGGACATCAATGCTTGGCCTGGATGCTTTCGCGCTGTTTAAAAACAAGCGTATGGCCATTTTCTTCATCTTCTCAATGATGCTGGGCGCAGAATTGCAGATTACCAATATGTTCGGTAATACCTTCCTGCACAGCTTCGATAACAACCCGCTGTTCTCTGGTAGCTTTATCGTTGAGCACGCGTCGGTGATGATGTCGATTTCCCAGATCTCTGAAACCCTGTTTATCCTGACCATTCCGTTCTTCTTAAGCCGTTACGGTATCAAGAACGTTATGCTTATCAGTATTGTGGCGTGGATGCTGCGCTTCGGTCTGTTTGCCTACGGCGATCCGACTCCGTTCGGCACAGTGCTGCTGGTTCTGTCGATGATTGTTTACGGTTGTGCCTTCGACTTCTTCAACATCTCGGGTTCCGTGTTTGTAGAGAAAGAGGTACGTCCTGAAATCCGCGCCAGCGCACAGGGTATGTTCCTGATGATGACCAACGGTTTCGGTTGTATTCTGGGTGGTCTGGTGAGCGGTAAAGTGGTTGAGTACTACACGCTGAATGGTATCACTGACTGGCAGACGGTGTGGCTGATCTTCGCTGGCTATTCACTGGTTCTGGCCTTCGCTTTCGTGGCACTGTTTAAATATAAACACGTACGCGTTCCGGCTGGCACGCAGACTATCGCACATTAATCTTTAGGCCGGATAGCGACGCCTGGGCGTCTTATCCGGCCTACGTGTTTTCAGTTGTCAGGCCGGATAAGCGTTTAGAGCCATCCGGCTTTTATTTATTTCACGACATAGCCATACAGACGCTTAATACCGTCCGCATCAGTCTCACTGTAAACGCCCTGCAACTCCGGCGAAAAGCCCGGCAGCAGGTTCACGCCCTCTTCCAGCGCCAGAAAATAACGTTGTACCGCCCCGCCCCATACTTCACCCGGCACCACGCACAGCACACCAGGAGGATAAGGCAACGCTCCCTCAGCGGCTATACGGCCTTCCGCATCGCAAATGCGAACCAGTTCAACATCACCGCGAATGAAGGCGCTGTTAGCATCCTGCGGGTTCATCGCCACGACCGGCAGGCTCGCCTGACGGAACATGGCCTTTTGCAGATCCTTCACATCAAAGCTGACGTAGAGTGAATGCATCTCCTGACAAAGTTCACGCAACGTGTAGTCCCGATAGCGTACCGGATACTTATTGAAGATTGTCGGCAACACGTCAGCCAGCGGCGTGTCATCTTCAATATGCTGTTCAAACTGCGCCAACATAGCCACCAGTTGTGCCATTTTTTCAGCACTTTCTGCCGGAGTGAGCAGGAACAGAATCGAGTTCAGATCGCACTTCTCCGGTACGATGCCATTTTCACGCAGGTAATGCGCCAGAATCGTTGCCGGGATGCCGAACGCCGTGTATTTCCCGGTTTGTGCATCAATGCCCGGTGTGGTCAGTAACAATTTGCACGGATCGACAAAATACTGGTCGCATGCGTAGCCGTCAAAACCATGCCATTTAGCGCCTGGTTCAAAGCTAAAGAAGCGACGCTCGCTGGCGATGGTCTCCGTCGGATAGGTTTCCCACGCTTTGCCATCGACCACAGGTGGAACGAACGGTTGGATCATTTTACAGCGGGCAATAATGGCTTTTCGCGCCTCGATCCCCAACGTGACACATTCCGCCCATAACCGACGTCCACTTTCACCTTGATGGATTTTGGCATTCACATCTAACGCAGCAAACAGCGGATAAAACGGGCTGGTGGAAGCATGCAGCATAAACGCATTGTTCAGGCGCTTATGCGGGCAGAAACGCGCCTGACCACGAATATGGTTATCTTTTTTGTGGATCTGCGAGGTTTGCGAGAACCCGGCCTGCTGTTTATGCACCGACTGGGTGACAAAGATCCCCGGATCGTTAGCATTCAGCTCCAGCAGCAGCGGCGATCCATCTGCCATCATCGGGATAAATTGCTCATACCCAACCCACGCGGAATCAAACAGGATGTAATCGCACAAGTGACCAATCTTATCAATTACCTGTCGGGCGTTGTAGATTGTCCCGTCATAGGTTCCAAGCTGGATAATCGCCAGGCGGAACGGCCGCGTCTGGTCAGCCTTATGCGGTGCAACATCGCGGATTTGTTGGCGCAGATAGTCTTCGTTAAAGCAGTGTTCATCAATGCCGCCAATAAAGCCAAACGGATTTCGCGCCGCCTCAAGGTAGATCGGTGTCGCTCCCGCCTGAATCAATGCGCCATGGTGATTCGACTTATGGTTGTTGCGGTCAAACAGTACCAGATCGCCACGCGTCAGCAGCGCATTGGTCACTACTTTATTTGCTGCAGATGTACCGTTCAGAACAAAGTAGGTTTTATCGGCGTGGAAGACTTTAGCCGCAAACTTTTGTGCATGCTTTGCCGACCCTTCATGGATCAGCAGATCGCCGAGCTTAACGTCAGCATTGCACATGTCAGCCCGAAACAGGTTCTCGCCAAAGAATTCATAGAAATGCCGCCCGGCAGGATGCTTCTTAAAAAACTCACCATGCTGATGGCCCGGACAGGCAAAGGTACTGTTACCCATTTCGACATATTGCGTCAGCGTGTCATAGAATGGCGGCAGCAGATCGTCCTCATAGCGACAGGCGGCGGATTCCAGCTCCAGCCAGTCCTGTGCATGACCGTTTATGACCGCTTCAACACCAGCAGGCGCTTCCATACTTTCGTCGGAGAAGATAAACACCGGTAAATGAAAGCCTGTGCGTTTAAGCAAAGCCAGGATCCCGCTGCGGCTGTCTGCAACGGTAATGACGACTGCCGCAACATCAGTAAAATCGGTACTGTCCAGTGATACCACCTGACGATGGGTAGACAGACGAGAGACCAGTTCACCACTGGCGGCAATTTTCATTGATTTCATAAGCGCAAAACCCGTTTCGGGAAAGTCAAAAACCCCGGACAAAGCCACACGGCTTTGCCCCACGAAATGACAGGTCAAACTGGTTACCAGCCCCGACCGCCAGACATCAGTAAAAGCAGATAGCCTCTGATTTTACTGTTATCCTGCAGTGAGCGTGCGCTGCCGTCACCGCATGGTGGGAAAATGAAGAGAGATCGCAGGAAAGGGCAAACGTCGCGCAAAAAGGCGATGTTGAAGGCGATGTAGGGGGAATAATAACATCCCAGGCAGCCCCATTCAGACAGGAGAAAATTCGCGCAATCATGGCACCTTTCCCCCTCGTGCGCAAGATTAAATCCTATGCATATCGCGCACAGATAAGCAGGCATTCCTCATGACAATAGCGTCATAATAATGCAATCTGAAAACATAAATATACATTACAAATTGCCTTCTTCATCAATATGATAACGGGTATACAGGAGCTTATGTGGTAATCGGACCTTTTATGAATGCCAGCGCTGTTTTACTGGGCGGCGTTCTCGGCACACTGCTCAGCCAGCATTTACCAGAACGTATACGAGTCTCAATGACCTCTATTTTCGGACTGGCGTCGTTGGGCATTGGGATTTTACTGGTCATCAAGTGCGCCAATTTACCGGTTATGGTACTGGCTACGCTGGTCGGGGCTCTGATTGGCGAGATTTGCCATCTGGAAAAATGGATCAACACAGCAGTCGCCAAAGCGCAGCAGCTTTTCAGCAGGTCGGATGCCAACGCCACACATGAGTCGTTTATCCAAAGCTATGTGGCCATCATCGTACTGTTTTGCGCCAGCGGTACCGGGATATTCGGAGCGATGCATGAAGGAATGACCGGCGATCCGAATATTTTAATCGCCAAATCGTTTCTTGATTTCTTCACCGCTATCATCTTCGCCTGTTCGCTAGGTATCGCGGTCTCCGCCATTTGTGTACCGATGCTGGCAATCCAGTTGACGCTCGCCACCTGCGCGGCTCTGATTTTACCGCTGACAACCCCAGCCATGATGGCCGATTTCAGTGCGGTAGGCGGACTGCTGTTGCTGGCGACAGGTCTACGTATTTGTGGAATCAAAATGTTTGCGGTGGTGAATATGCTCCCCGCGCTGCTACTGGCAATGCCGCTTTCCGCAGCATGGACGGCATTTTTTGCCTGAGAATGCGTGCAATACCAGCAATGTGGTGATAGATTGTGCAGTCTGCATTGATTTGAAGAAATTTCGTTGACGAAACGAGGTGAATCGGGTTTAATGCGCCTCGTTGCCCGGATAGCTCAGTCGGTAGAGCAGGGGATTGAAAATCCCCGTGTCCTTGGTTCGATTCCGAGTCCGGGCACCACTATTTAAAGAAACCAGCCTACGGGCTGGTTTTTTGCTTTCTGGGGTTCCGGTAGATTTCTGGTCGTCTTAGCCACAGTTACCGCCACTCGGCCTCTTCCATCCAGCCTGAGCATCTCCCTTTAGCGACGCCCTACCCTTCCGGTCACTGTGCCAACCCCTGCTAATCTTCACGCTGCCAATAAACACTATTTCCAGCCGGTATACCTGCTGGTGAATTGATCACACCAAGGCAGCATCCGGTCTTTGTCCGGTCAGAAGAAAAAAGCAGCATCGCTTCACTTCGGATGTGTGCAAAACACTACCGCGCCGGTAGGCTTGCTCACCCCCTCACAATCCCGGAAAGGATTCCCGGCCTTGCTCACGGTTCTCAATAAAATCAGTTATCAGCCCTCCGTCAACCAACTTTTCCCAGCCACTGCTACGCCTCCAGTAAGTGAAGTAAAGGCGGCGTTAATATCCCTGCTGAGCAGCAATTTAGGTCTGGCATAGCGTCAATGAAGGTTCGTTCCGTGCCAGGAGCGGACCTTGACAGAGATCTCTTTTCGCATGGTTGGCCGTTAGATATATAAGATAACCGGGACGGCTCATATTGCATAAAAAGGCGAAACTATAACATTTCGCCGTATTGTATAGTTCGACTGGGATTGCTATCTGAGTAATTATTTACCCCTTAATTACCAAGACTAGTTCGGATCTCTAAGATACAAGTGTCACCGAAGGAAGTTAGTTAGCGCTCTAAAGCAATCCTGTTAATGCTTCAGGCATGTGTCCAGCCTCATCTTCTTGAAGAAGCCTAATGATATCAGCTATAGCTGATATTCGTGCATCGGCAGCGAGAGATTTAAGATGTGCCTGGAGTTTAGTTTCGGGTTTAACTAGGACACGATGCCTACCAAGAAACAGATAAGGCTTTTTATCTTCCACATCAAAATTTCGCCAATAAATAGTGCCGGCCCATTTCCCTCCAATGTTGGGAATGATATCAGCGGCCATCTCCGCATAGTTAACTCTTTCTAAGTTGACAGCGAGAAAACAAAGCTCATGTGGCAATGAGGTGACATGGGTGTATGAAGTGTTGTCATTGTCAAATAAAAGGGAGAAGTTTCGGTCTGGTTGCGTGATGTATAGTGGGATATTTTCTGATAAGTGTTGCTGCTGTTTTTTTACCCAAGCATAGGTAAATTCAAGTACTTCTGGAGATTCAATAGGAAAATACTGTCTCCCTTTAGAATTGAACTGTCCACGCTGTGCTTGCAAGCACCAGACAATGCCCTTCAATGCAGATAACTGATCTAGGTTTACATATTTTGTATTGGCTTTTGCTTGGTTAAAGCTCTGATCCTGAGTAATAGGAATTAGTCCTATGCAAATCAGATCTGGATAGTTAGACTTGGCGGAAGCTAGTTCCATTTCAGTGAATTGGTCGTATACGCTCCCGCCTCCGGATGCAGCCTCTCTCTGCAAGCGGTTAATCGCCTCTGGATAATAAGAGTTTGTTTTTTTAAGAAATTCCCGATAGCCATCATGAATAATATTTCTAGCATGTTCAATAAAATTCGTAACAGCTTCATTTTTGTTCAACTGCCCTCTATCTATTGAAAATTCAAAGCCTCGAGGTGTAGTGGTATTTAATTTATAGATACCGATCCTTTCCAAATCTATGCATAACGGTGTAATTCGTAATGGTACCGAGAACCCACACACTGCGGACTGACTCGCATGAAAATCCTCTTTCACACTAAACATTGGACTACCAGGCTCCGCCATGAATGTTATAGATTCGCCGTCTTCTCTGTATGCAAAACCATAGGAAACAAACACATCGGCTGAGTTTGCGGAGTAATCAAAAATCCTTATTCCAAGCTGTTTAGCTTTAAGTCGCCTCACACCAAACAGCGCAACTTCGTCTATGCGAGGAATATTACTATCAATCCTTTCTTCTGTTTCGTCTAGAACTATAGTCAAAGGAATCATTGAGCAAAGAAGAAATTTTTTTAGTTCAGTAAAAACTTCATCAATAACTACGTTAGATTTTAGGTTTAATTTTATAGTCGTTCCACAGGCTCTTTCAGTGGGTGAGAAAACCGTGAAATCCTTTAGTTCAGTTAGCTGAACATCAAACTCAAAGCCTTGAGCATTCGCAGCCTTGGTTGGTAAGCCCCTGTAGCTTTCAAATGCAGTTGTGGTTACTTTAGCCACATCAGCAATAGTAAATACTGACCAAAAACCAATGCCAAAGCGAGCAATCGGAGCATAGTCACTTTCTATATACGATGGTTCGCGGGATCTACTACTTCCAACAGTTAGAAAGTTATTAAGAACAGTTCGCTCAGACATACCACATCCATTATCGCTAACAGTTACAGTATGCTGTTCCCTATCAAAAACTATGCGTACCTCCGGTTGATACTTATCTGCAGGCGCAGAGTGATGGCTTCTATAGCGACATGCCTCAACTGCGTTTTGTACTAACTCACGTAATGCGATACCTTGGTGGGTTCGCCAAACTGCATTGGAAGCGATCAAGTCGATCACACTACGCTTATTGAGCCTTACTCCCAAGCGTTGGAAGTTTCCTCTATTAAATGATAAGTCGCGCTGGAAAGGCTCTCCCCTTACCTTCAGCTTTCTATATTTGGAACGGTGATCTATATCACTGTATCCCTGAATCCACTCTTCCATCTGATCAAAGGTACGATGAGCGAGGGCGAGAATATTGGCATCCTGAAATGCGCCGCTGACAATAATGCGGCCGTCATCGGTTACTGCTAGACTGTCACCAGTACAAACATGTTTCATGTTTTCGGCATAAGAAATACGTGCGGCAGAGGTTTTATCCATTCCAATTTTATCGAATACACCATCGAGCACTCGCGTATCACTGAATTCTATAGCATCTGCAACACAAACAATTACAGCCAATTGAGCTAGATCGCTTTCTTTTTGACCAGTCGCAAACGGACGCTGCAACTCTCTTTCTAGTTGAGTTATAGAATAGTTATGAGCTTTCATAAGCAAGTCTAGTGCAGCAACTAAATTGCGGGGAATGCCAAATCTTTCAGCATTTTCTTCGATGTATTCTCCCCCCCTGCTGGAATGATTTATCCTCAGATAACTTTGAAGGTTCTCGTTCGTTTTCCAGGTTGGTGTGTCGCACAGACCAAGTTTTATTTTAAGAGATTGTTCTTCACCCGGAAATACAGCCATGCCCAAGTCGTGCGCATACGCAGCGGCAATCAATAAAAAAACTTCCTGCGCAGTCAATGATTCTGGTTTTGAACGATCGAAACACGAAGGCAATAAGCATTGCGCCATTCTTTTAACAACTTGATAACCGTGATGTGCATCATGCCGCGTATAATAAGGAAAGTAAGTTTCAATCGTTGCCATTAATGGTGCAATTTCGAGGACAAATTTCGAGATTCGTTCTGAGTATTCTTGATCAAGCGATACTAGATATTTGTACAGTGTTGTTTCATGTAGTTCTACTAGTGGATCTCTAATCTGCATAACTTTTTCGCCTCCATGAGTTTTTTCATCTGTCGTTATCGTGAACCGCTAGGGCAAACATACCAGCTTAACCAAGAATTATTTTCCGGGCTGGGTAGCGGTCCACATCAATCATCCGCAGCCCAACGGCTAAACAATGGCAGTATAATAACCCGACTGATCAATTTTGATACATGCTATAGGTGAAAATGTGTCAGCGGTACTGTACGGTACAAGCGTAAGCGAGGGGGCTCAATGTGAGTGCCTATTTTTGACAAATAGCCTTATTGATTTGAAGGTCTTTTGTTGACAGATTACTGAATATTAATAGGGACAGTAAGGTGCCTTCAGCTTCGTTAGCTTATTCGCTCCGAGCCAAGCGCTGACATTGTTACCGATGTAGCGTGTTAATATGTCGGAAGCATAGCCGAAATCACTCAACCCATAAGACTTCACCTGAAACTGCAAAAAATACTATCTTTGTCACGCTCACCGATTTTTGTCAGACTAACACTGTTCATAATGTAAGCAAGAGCCAACCAGAAAGACTTATCAGCATCAACAGGGAAGTTTTCCCCCGCCACTGCCCCGCAATTCCTCCGCAGTTTTCCCGCCAGAGAGATCGACACATCCCTTGCATACCAACGTTTTGATCCAAATCTCCCGTTTTCCCGCTTAATTTTTATAGTGCGTAGATAAATGATTACTCCTGAGTGAATTTATATATTTTGTATCGTTACGTGCATTTATAAAATTTAACAAACTCATCTTAAATAAGAACCATAACTAAACCATCAAAAAGGATAACTCTGACAGGAAATGCTTTCACAATATATCTTAATAAATTCTATAACTCATCGTAAATTATTTATGTTATGGACTCCTGTAAACGTGGAAACTTAGCGAGATTGATATTTTTTGCAGTCACATTAATCATTAACACTCATCTCAATTCGTTAGGGTTATTGAGATTAATCATAGCAGCATGATATTTAACAACTGATTTCACATACATATTCACTTATATATTATTCATATGGATCATTTGTTATCAGTATCTTTCAGTTAATCGAATACCAATCTCTTTCATTCAATTCTACCCCAGCGTCATTTTCACGGGGAATCGGGGGATGATCAGTTAAACCGTTATGGCGCAACGCTTTTTCACCTCCCGTTTTCGGGAATTTCACCGGGAAAACTGCGGGGAAGACCAGAGACAGACCGGAGAATGTCGATTCTTCTTTCCCCTCACCTCATGAACAGCAATGCCAGTTCATAGCCATGCTGTCTTTTCTGCCACGGTTCGCATAACACACTGAGGCACGGGACTCTTCCCTCCCTGCCTCACTTTCTGACCTCACTAACGTATTAATCACCCCTGCATAAGGAGACTTCTGCATGTCCACTCCACGCCGTTTTAAGTTCACTCACCGCCTCATTGATGGTCTGCCTCCTAATGAATCCGATGCCCCTTCCCGTGAAGCCGAGTATAGCGATACCGAAATCAGCGGGCTCAAATGTCTGGTAGGCAAAGGCGAAGGTAAAAAGAAATTTCTCTTACGCTATCTCTGGCAGGGCCGCAAGCGCGCCATCAGTATTGGTCACTGGCCAGAGATTGATGTCACGACCGCCCGAAAGATTGCCACTGAAATGAAACGCCAGATAGCCACCGGCACTGACCCGCGTTACGAGCGTGACAAATGCCGGGCCATTCCTACCCTTCAGGAAGCCTTCAGTCAGTATTATTTCCCGTGGGCGAGGCTGCATAAAAAGAGCTGGAATAAGGATGAGCAGCGCTTTCGCGACCATATAGCCCCAGTGATGGGAAATCTGCTGCTTAATGAAATCACGCCCCGTCACGTTACCCATCTTCAGTCATCACTCTGCGAAACCTGTCAGCCCGCCACCAATAACCGGGTGATTGCTCTGCTGAAGGCCCTCCTCAGATGGTCACTGCGTCATGAGATGGTGACGGTGAACCCGGCGGCAAACATCCCACTTCTGCGTGAAAATAACGCCCGCCAGCGTTATTTCTCGGAAACGGAAATCCGGCGCATATTCGAGGCCGCCAGTGAAGACAACAGCCGTGTAGTCGGGATTTATATTCGTTTACTACTGCTGACCGGATTGCGGCGTGACGAGCTGAGGCTGGCAAAATGGGTACATTACAACAAGCAACAGGGAACGCTGTGGCTACCGGAAACCAAGAACGGCTCAGGGCGACTGGTTCATCTCAACAACTGGGCGGTAAAGCTAATTGATGAGCTGCCCCGCTTCGGCGGCAATGTATGGATGTTTGGCGGCAAAATTCCGGGCAAACCGGTCTGCAATGTCACTAAAGCCTTTAGGCGCATTATCCGACGGGCAGGCATCTACGATGAGGAGGTCTGTATTCACACATGCCGCCATTCAGTCGCAGCATTAATCGTTTCACGTGGAGGCACCTTATATGACGTCCAGGCCCAACTCGGACACCGCAGCATTCAGTCATCACAGCGTTATGCTCATCTGCATCCGCAGCGGCTGAAAGCGACCGGCCAGTTGATAGAGCAACATATTGGTAATGCACTGGCATTTTCCGGGCCATCTGATTAATCAACAGACATGAGAAAGGCCGCCTGTGCTGGCGGCCTGTGGAATCAATGACTAAGAATTCAGAAACTGGCTTTGGCAAATTCAGCGGATAAGCAGTACCCGGTCACGTTCACTTTTTGTATGGTCCGGCGTGTCGTCAGGCGATCGCCTTCCGGGCGTGTCAGATAACCTTCTTCGTCAATTAAGCGGGCCAGTTTTTTCGCAGACAAGCCCCAGTTCATGCCAAGTTTCTCAAGTGTGTCCGGCAGTATTAAATAGCTCCCGTCATTTAGAATATACCCGGCAGTATCGGTTTTACGGGACGCAAAACAGGGCATTTTCGCATCAAAAAATTTTGACCGGCTCACTGCAATGAAGTTCTGAACGGTAATCAGGACGTTCTGCTTACGGCCCGCATCAGAACGATAGTTCTGCAACCAGCGGTTAAAAGCTACATAAACAACATCAGCGATCTCTTCTTTTTCCCATGGCAGGATTTGCCACTCTGATGCCAGAGCGCCCGCAAGATAAAGGATTGCAAAACGCTGGAGAGCTCTGCACTCAACAGAATTAAGGGTGATCAGGCCTGCATGTAAACGTCGTTTCATCTCATCAAGCATGACATCCAGGTCTGCTTTCAGAAAATCAGAGGTCGCTTTCCAGTCAAAATACTTACCCTCTTCATCGGCAAAGCCCGTCAGACAACGAATGAATTCATAACCAGCACGACCATGGCAGGTCAGCAGGCTGGTTTTTATCTCACCAATGCGCTGTCGGGCAGCATCAATATCTTCATTCACGCCACGGGAATCCTCTGCCGTGACAGGAATAGACAAGGCGCGATGCAACATGCCGTCCATCACAGGAGACTTTTCCTGCCGAATTCTGTCTACAATGGTTAACTCGCCGGTCGAAAGCACGTTCTGCACCCACGTTGATTGTCGGGCCATCCCCAGAGTCTCGCCGTCCATTCTTGACTTCGTTGCACCGGAAACAATGTCATATAGCGTTTCAGCAAAAAATTTGCCAGTGAATGAACCCAACTCATCCAAGCACAATGTGGTTCCGTTATTCATTACCATCAGCAATTCCAGTCCGTTTGACGTGCTGTTCCAGCGCTGAATTTGGGTCGGGCTACCGCTTCCGGGTTCAGCAGCAAGGCCATTCACACTGGCTCCAGCCTGGATCGCAGCAGTTTTGCCCGTAGAACTGTCACCACACAGATGGAAAATTGCACCACTTTCGCCCAGTAAAGGAAGGAGGGATGAACTCAGCCCCACCAGAATCGACAATTTGGGTGCCATACCACATACCTTCTGAGCAATCTGTTCCTGCCATTGCTTAAGCGAACCCGAGACAGCAATGGCATCATTAATCGCCATATCCTCATTCGGGATCACATCCTGTATCCCCTCTCGTTCAGCAACAAAAATGGGATATGGACCAAACTGGAACACCAGCTCCTCAGGCTGAAAACCCGGTCTTATAGCCACGCGGAAGAGTGGCAAATTCAGCTCACAGGACTTTTCCAGGAACATCAGAAATAGTTTGCTGTCCTGGACAAAGACGCCCTTCCCGGCAAGCTGACTGATGACAGAATCAGCATTTTTTTTAGCCTTTTTCAGGCTAATAGTTATGTCAGCTTCAGCACCGCTATGATTCGTGCATTTCAGAATAATTTGCCAGTTACCGTTGCGGGTGCGGTTACAGGCTTTCGCCACAGGTTTGAGCGATTGGCTGGACACAATTTTTTTCTTATCGTCATCTTCATGACAAAAATAAACGGTACCATTCTCTTCAATAAAACCTTCCGGTAACATGTATTCTGCTGCTTTGCTGTTCACGTTTGACATAATATATTCCTTATCAGGTTTGATTTTAGGTTGTGGAACGCCCTTCCCTTAACAGGAAATAAAAAATTCATATTTACTAATTCTAAATATACTACTGCGACGAACAGCCTTTCATCATCAGGGCCATCGCCTTTTCAACATCTTCATTTTGCTGACCACTAAAGAATGCGACGTACCGCTCAGTCGTTTTAATATTCCGATGCCCCAGAAATACCTTGACGGCATATATATTTTTAGTCGCTGCCAACATAGCTGAGCCAGCTGTATATCTAAGCTCATGCAACAGGCATTTACGAATACCTGCCTTCTCACAGAGTTTTGCCATTAACCTGCGTGGCTCACTGACCATTCCCCCATTGATTGAGCGAAAGATTAAACCTGCCGCCCCATATTTATTCTGCTGCATACGTAAAATTTCCTTAGCTTCGCGGCAAAGTGGCACCAGCCTGGAGTCTCCAGATTTACTGTCTCTCAAGAAAAGCGTATTATTTTTAAAATTCACATCTTCAAGCAATCCAGCCCGTGCTTCCCCCAGACGCATTCCAGTAAAAGCCAGAAGCATAATAAGACTCAGCGTGTCGCGTGGCTCTGCAACTACTTCCTCCTTAAGGACTCGAATTAATAAAGAAAACTCTTCTGGTTCAAGTGTTTTTCGAAAGGATGCAGGCTCTTTATAAGTCCGCATTCCGGCCACAGGAGATTTATCCATGTAGCAATGTTCAACCGCGAAAGAACATATAGCCTTAACCAAATTTAAGTGTCTATTTTTGGTTGAATTCTTAAGGTTTGTCAGACCATTTAAATAGCTTTGAATCTGTAGCCGCGTAATATCTTCAATCTCTGTGTCACCTAACTGTGGCACAATATAATTAGAGATTTTAGAACTATCCGTATGGCTGGATTTTTTATACCCTCTGGTGTGCTGAAGGTATATATGGCAGAGTTCAGCCAGGGTCACTTCTGTCAGCCACGTCAGTGTAATTTGATTGCTTCACATTTTATCTCCATTTAGGGTCCATTCTTCACCGGGCTGTTCTACCCGGTAACCGTTCAACGAGGAAAACTGTAGACAAATCTGTCGGGCTTTAACAGGGGGTCGTTACAATACGAAAAATTATCTATATGATAAAAAAGGAAAAATTTCAACCCGTAGAATTAATACAAGGATATGCCTCTGCATTTCTGCTCAACATACCCTGGAAAAGGCCCCTGTCAGGGCTTTGAAATGGACGTTACATCTCAGCAATGTTCAGACTGGCACGAGCAGTTACTTCATATATCTGAAGTCGAAAAAGCGTTTTACCTCTCTCTTATTCTTCATGTTGATGACGTTTTTTTCATAAAGATCTGAATGCTTATACAGCATATCCATCAGGCCAACCTTCTCCCATTTTTTGACTTTGTATGCTTCAACCATAGCAATGATTTTACTTTCAAATCTTGACGGGTGAGTATCAATCCATTCGGCGTAGGCACTCATTCTCTCAATGATCTCCGTCATGCCTGAAGATCCTTTTTTCTCTGCTGACATATTAAGCAGAGTGCAATACATGATAACTTTAATCATTAACTCTTTTTGCAAACGAATGATTCGCGAAAATGGAATGTCAAAGTCATCTTCAATCAGATACTGAAGAGGACTGGAAAGCTCATACTTACGGGTATCAACGTTATTCATTGCCTCGCTAGCCGAAATCTGTTTGAGCATTAGTTTAAAAAAAACATATGCAAAGACCATATCGAATGCAATTTTTCGCTCACTAAACCTGACAGGTTCATCATACTCAGACGCTGTGTAGTTCATGGCAATATAGGAAGAGTCATCAATGCTCTCGCGAAGAAGGTATTTCAGGAAGTAAAAACCCTTCAAACTCTTTTCTTCAGAAGAGAATTCATCCATCAACTTTTTAATGCTACTTTCAAAGTGATTTGATAATTGCGTCAATAAATCATCATTCAGAAGACTCACTGAATTAAAAGATTCTGAGCGAAGCAATGAAAAGTACTGTTTGTTATCCATACATGCATTATTAAAAAAAGATAATGAATCCATATGTAAATAGCATCCAAAATCAATGATATCGGGTGGTAAATGCTCGCCAAATTGGCTGATAATATCATCAACCATTTCTATCATATCAGTAACATATCGCCCATATGATGCTTCAACCGGAGCACTGCTTGAGTCATAAAGTCTTGAGTAACTTCCCAGAAGGCTTCTGTTATAATTGCTCCCATAATGTTTTTCTGACATTTTTGAGTCAACATCAAATGAGTTCATGAATCTCATAACAGTACGTATACATTTTTCATCAGTAAATACCCTAAGCACTGAATCCCGTTTCTTGATTTTCTTTAATGAGGATATGCTTTCCTGAGCATGTAATACTCTCCATAGATTTTTCAGTGTCACCCCTTCAAAAAGCTGTATATCTCTATCACAACCCATCCATTCAAGAACGTTTTTAACCGTTATATTCTTACTCATTCATGCCCTACCGAAATAAAAATATTGTCAGATATATATTATTCTGGTGCCCATTAATTTATCAGGACACTACCATGCACATTATACAGTCTCCGGCAGATGCTTTCTGCCTGCCCGTGTCACCGGTTCAGCAATTGCAGCTGGTTAACGAACTCACCGAATGCACCGACAACAGCCTCACTGCGGCAACGGCGCTGTGGGAGGAAACTCAAACCCAGCTTTTGTATCTGCTCCCCGATGAGGAGGAGCACCTTCCTGAACAACTGACCACCTATCTGCACCATTTGGCCTGCAATGCCGAATACGTCATCCGTCTGGATGCTTCGCTGTTTCTTGCCCTGACCATTCTCAGTGATTCAGGGCAGGGCTTTTATCTGCTGTTCCCGTCGACAGCGACCTTTACAGGTGCCGCTGAACTTATCGCTGTGGCCCAACCTTCAGGATATTAACCGATGAAAAAGACCAAATCCGCACCAGCCTCTAATGCTGAAACTCAGAATGACCTCTGCGTTCTTACCGGCGAGGCCGAGAAGATTAATCCGCATTCCACTGGCCTGCTGCACTGGGAGATGACTGAAAATCTGGACGGGGAACGGGGATTGCGCATTATTGCCAACGACAGTGGCGGTCTGTTTTCCCGGGAATGGATTGCCCTGAGTGCTATATCTGGCGTTCTGAAAGCTCATGAAACCGGTGATTTCACCTCCACTGCTCTGCGACCACTGTATACCAGCACCAGCCGTAACAATGCAGGTTTCCTCGCCGCCATTCTTCGCTGCGCTGATATCTGTCTCGCCGAAGAGGGTTCAGGCGGGGCATTCAGCCATCGCTGTTACCCGGACTGGGAAAAGCGGCTGGAAAAACTGCTGACCTTCTCCCCTTCTGCCTGACCCCCTTTTATCCCCCTTGCCCTTACCCAACCCCCTCATGACCTTTGCACTGCCGAAGGCAACCCAATTTATATTGCTATAAAGGAGATTATCTGTGACCCCTTGTTCACCCACACTGCATCAGCCCACGCTTGACCTTCCCCTGAGTGGCGAGTTTATCGCACTGATAACCACACACCTCGCGCCACTGCCTGACACTTGTCAGGGTGCCGTGCTGAACTTTCGTGACCCGGAGTACAGCGCTGAAAACGGTGGCTGGCATCCGGTAGAAATCCGCCTCATCCGCAGCGAGCAGCCTGAAATATGGCAGCTGGATTACCTCACCGACTTTAGCTGGCAGGGTCGGGTCTGGGCCGAGCTGGCAAAGGAATTCGATATCAGCTGGTCTCAACGCTATGCCTGGCACTGCCTAATCGGGGAGTTGCCGCTAAACCATGAGCTGAGCGAGTTCTGGACGCTCTGGCAGGGCAATTTTGTGGCGTACTGCGCGATGGATGTATTCACCGTCACCGTTTCCCCGGACTAATAAGGAGGCTTTATGCTGTTCACGCTCATTTCCCGGCTGGTGATATACCGGCCTCTGTTCAGTCTGGCGGAAAGCTTCACCGACAATGTTATTCGTGACACGGTGGATGAACCGGCAAGAGGCGGCATCGTCTGGTGCGAACTGGCAGGTGGCTATGTTACCCACAGCGGTATCTACACCGGCAACAACCGGATTGTGCATCTGTCCGGTGATGGTGAAGTGCTTTGCAGCGACCGCAAAGGGTTTATGGCCAGACTGAATGGCCTGAACCCAGCCATGTCGGTCTATACCGATTGTCAGGGACGCTTGCCCGTGGGAAATATTGCCGCAGCCGGTCGGGCATTACGGGCGCTGGGCTCCAGACGTCAGTATCACCTGCTGAAGGAGAACTGCCACCGCTTCACAGCGGAGTGCCTGACCGGAAGACCGGATAACGCCGTGGTCCTGCATCGCCAGCTGAAACGGCTACAACGCGGCAATACCTGGCGCGTATGGGAGGACTAATGGCCCGCGCTGAAAAACTTGCCGAACGCCTCTGCCACTGCGTCATTTTGCTCTGTCAGGGAAAGACGCTTTCTGTCCGCGTACTCACTCAACTATTCGGGATTTCACCCCGCACGGCCCGCCGTGACCTTGCCCGCATGGGCTGCATCATGGAGCCCACATCACCGGGTTGCTGGCGACTCTCTGCACCACTTCGACGTGCCTTCATCCATCGCTGAAAATTCTTTCCCCTGTGGTCATAACCTGTCCAGCCCACCCGATATGCTCATTCGGCGGTATCCCGCATGGCTTGTTAATTAAGGAAAAACATCATGAACAAGATTTTTACTGCACTGCTTATCTCGCTCATACCGCTCGCCAGCGCTCATGCCGGGCTGGTTCAGGTTGAAAACCGGGTGAGCTGTTATCTGGCGCTAAAAGGTAATGAAACCCTGATGGAGTCCAGCGGACGTGACATCGCCTTTACCAAAAGCTGGCTGCACAACGAGCTGGCCCGCCACGGTGTTGACCAGGAGTCCATTAATGAAAACACTGATGCTCTGGAAAATGAACTGCCCCGGGCTTATCAGCAGGCTGCTTTCGCGGATAAGTGCGTCAGCTATTACAGCAAACCCGCCAACCGCAAAGGCGATGAATAATCATCAGCCTGACGCTATCAATAACTGAATTCAAACCTCTTCATTTTTCACAGGTTAATGTAATGAAAAACATCATTCTCACCGCATTCATTCTGGCAGCATCTGCTTCAGTATCCGCCGCTCAAATCTCACTGGAAACAGCGGGCCGTTGCTATGAGGCCACCCGTCAGTCAACGCAAATGGCCATGCTGCTGGACCCGGATGCAAAGGAATACAAAAATATTGGCGACAACAACAAGGAGCTGTTTGGCACGCTTTCCGGCGGCGTGGGCGAAAAGGACTCGAAGAAAATACGCGATGCGTGGAAAGCCATTCTGGATAATGCAGGCATGGAAGGAAAAATGGCAAAATCAGACGGGTATCGTGCAATGAATATGTATCCGCACGATGTCATTATGCAGGAAGCTAACAAGTGTGTCCGGCTGGCGCTAAAAAGTGGCATAGTCAAGTTGTGATAGTCAATCAATAACATAAGGGAGAGCGCTGTGCTCTCCCTTATCAATGATTCGCTGGTGTGGTTTATTTTTTGCCCGGTGGCGTGATTTCGCCATACTTCACCTTCAGCCGGACGATTTCGCACTCATACCAGGTGATAATGACCTTCAGCAGCGCATTCACTTTCTCCAGGTCACGAGGAGCAGAATATCCCACCATTCCTTTATTCATAGGGCTGAAGCGTTCCTTACGGGAAAGCGTCATTGCCGCCAGTTGTTCATCAATGCCGTGCATCAGCAGGTGGCTGTCGTCCCCCGCCTGAAATCGCTCACAGATAAATTCGGCATGTTTAAGTAAAACCTCTGGCTGAACGGGGAAAGGACTGTCCAGCCAGTCTTTCAGCTCGGCATTTTGCGCATTATCATGCGCCCCCAGCAACCCGCTCAGTAAGTCCACTGCGAGCGCCTCAAAAGCGTTTTCCGCATCATTATCGTCGTATAAAGTCGTTTCGTTATTCATCTGATGTTTCTCCATTCATTTCATCATATCGAGTGAGCGCACTGCGCATGTCGTCAATAATCTGATTGCGGATGGACGCTGGCTTAATGACTTCCACCTCAGGCAACCAGTATTTGATTAGAGGAATAATCTGCCGGGGATGCACCACACGGGAAATAACGAGCAAATCACCGGTTGGTGTTGTATGGATAATTTCCTGACCGGGATAAAGGTTGCGGCGAGAGAAATAGGATGCCGCACGGGCTGAGACAGCGATCAGTACTTCGGTGAGTTCATCGCCATACCAGATACTTTCCGCAAGTTCCACCTGCTGAATGACAACGGGATCAGGGCTGAATCGCATATTGCTGACCTGCACATGCGTTATCGTGGAAACTGCAAAACTCTTCAACGTTCCTTCGTGCCGGGCGGCCAGATACCAGAGCCCTCTGTCATTCACGACACGATAAGGTTCAGTGGCCGAAAACATCTTGTTTTTATAAGTAAACGCAATCTTCTGGGATGCCTGAATCGCCCCAGAAATGGCATTCAGGGTGGACATGAAAGCACCACAATTCTCATAGGGGCGTTGCTTGATCAGGAAGGGATTATTTTCGGTATCCCCCAGGAGGACGTTCAGCAGGCGATCTTCCCAGCGTGGGAACAACCCTTCGATACCGAGTATGCGGGTAAAACGGCGCAAATCCGTGTTGCTGCGTTTCCCCAGAATCCCTTTAGGCAGGCGGTACTGCTTTCCTTGTCGGAGCAGGTTCAGGTAAGCAAGACGCTCGGTCAGATCACGCCGTATTGTTTTTTCACAAACGTTAAATTCGTCAGCAAGCCCCCTGACGGTCAGTGACTCACCATTGTTGAGGCGCGTCAGTATCAATCCAAGTCGGTATCCAAGTTTGTCGTGTCGATCCATTCAGGCATCCGGGTTGCTGAAGCAGGAATGGATTATCAGCAGAGCAGCGGACAGGATGAGTCCGTGCATAACAAATATGCACAAAAACAAAATACATTGTAAAACAATAACTTATAATGAAGTTTAAAATTGGACTCAACCTGTACTTATGAACGCACTATATAAAGCAGGGGGATGTATGCCTGCGGGACGATAAAAATGGTAGTTGCAAAAGGGCTGTGAGGATTGCAGTGAAAACCCCCACATAGGGAATGAAGACTAAGTTCAAAATATGGCATATTAGGAGGATAAAAAGACGGGAAAAATAATATGAAAAATAAATCTAATTTCAGAATTCGCGAACTAACGGAAAAAAAACAACGTGTGATGACTGAGACTATGAAGGCCGTTGCTATACCAGGCACCAGCGATAATCTGCATTCTAATCTGACATCGCATAGTGCAATAACCGAGGCTATGAAGGCTGTTGCTATGCCCAACATCAGCGAATCATTGCGTTCTGGTCTGACATCGCATAGTGCAATAACCGAGGCTATGAAGGCTGTTGCTATGCCCAACATTAGCGAATCATTGCGTTCTAGTTTGACGTCGCATAGTGCAATGACCGAGGCTATGAAGGCTGTTGCTATGCCCAACATTAGCGAATCATTGCGTTCTAGTCTGACATCGCATAGTGCAATGACCGAGGCTATGAAGGCTGTTGCTATGCCCAGTATCAGCGAATCACTGAGTTCTGCTCTAACATCACATAGTGCGATAACCGAAGCTATGAAGGCTATTGCTATTCCGAGTATAAGTGAATCACTACGCGCTAATATGGCACAGCACAGTGCGATAACTGAGGCCATGAAAGCGGTTGCTATGCCCAATATCAACGAATCCCTTCGTTATGCACTTGAGTTACAACGAAATACGATTGCAGATGCAATGAACTCTGTTGCTATACCAAACATCAGTACCATGCTAAGTTCAGCATTAGAATCACAGAATGTGAATATAACTGATGTGTTAAAAATAAGGAAAAGCACATCATTTTTAGATGGTAACTTATTTAGCACTATCGTCGATTCTGGTCTTGGAAAAATGGCTAAAGCCATTGCTGACACATCAAATTCGTCAAACAACCATAGTTCGTTAAGTTGGAAACTTAACTCTACCATGGAAGAAATGGCTAGAAAAGTAGTAACTTTCTCAAGCTACAATCCATCAAACAAGACGCTTATAGATAATTCTTTCCTAACAGCCGCCTTAGCTTGGAGTAATTCACCTGTTGGCAAGGAAATGGCGAGCATTATTAATATTCAGAATGTGGATGATTCTGTTATTGGTGATGCGTTAGAATTAAGCGAGGTTGTTACCTCCAATTCTTCGAGAATAAGTAATAAAAAAACCATCTTTGAACAATTCCATGCGCTCCCTCCATTTATTCAACAAATAATCACATGGATTCTTTGTGAAGTTTTACTAAGTATCTTAGCTGATGCTGGCAAGGAATATATCTTGATTGCAATTAATAAAACAGAAAGCTATGTGTCCTCTCTTTTAAATGAGCATCCTATCACCCAAAAAGAGATAATATCATCCAACCCAGATATTAACTGGAAAGAACTAAATAAGTTTCGACTAATCACCGCTGACAACGTAAATATGAGAACTAAACCATCGATGAGCGCCGATGTGATTGAGACTTTAAATAAAAATACAGCAATTGCAGTAATTGACTCTACGAATAGACAATGGTTGTATATTCAAGTCATATTTCATGGTGAAAAAACGTTCGGATGGGTGAATAGAAGTTATACCAAGAGGTTAGGTCTATAGCTCTGGAAGGAGTGCAGTCGATAATGTTGACACTCTCAATAATGTAAATCATTACCTATACCACACCCCATCACGTTGATACGCGACCAGATTGCCATACTGCACCAACAAATTTATCGAGATGGAAACAAGGAATCGTGTCATTTTCGAGCGTTTGACCACAGATCTACAATTGTGATAACCCTAAGATAGGTAACGTATTTTAAGGAGTTTTATCTTTAATTGACTACGTAAGGAAAGGGTTATGCACAACCAGCATGATGTGTTCATAGACGCTATACATACCAAAAAGAAACTAAGAATACGATTCTACTCTGAAGACGATGGGCGTTACATTGAAAGAGTATGTGCACCAATGGATCACGCTGCCGGAACTAGAATCAAAGATGGGATCCCACGATATTGGGTTTGGGATTTTGAGAGCGATAAAACTAATCACACCCTCCCTTTAAGGGAAGAACGTATCGAGTATATGATTGATACAGGCGATCATTTTGAACCTAGTTCCTTTGTTTCATGGCGTCCAGCATGGGTAATTGATAGGGATTGGGGCCAGTACAGCTGAGTTCTATTGTCTGCATCAAGGTTATCTTGCAGCCGCTATTTAGCGGCTTTATACCCTAACTCTGTCGATGAACGTTTGAAAGGGATCTTTAGATGGGTGTTGAATTCCGCTTCAGATATAAGAATTCCTTTCTTATATCAATAACCTATTCACTCCTTCCTCAAGCACGGAGTAAACTATCTAACGATCTGTTTCACTTGCAAATCGGCAGCCAATAGCCAGCGCTAAGGGAGTGTTCATGTTCAGTCAGGTTGACATCGATAGTTTCGGTAGTTTTGCGGGCCTCAGTTGGAGAAAGAGCCTTAAGGATGCAGGTAACAACGTCCAGAATTTCAAGAGGCTCAACATCCTCTACGGACGGAACTACTCTGGTAAAACTACACTCTCGCGGATTTTCCGCGCTTTGGAAACGGGGCGCATTCCACATAACTACGTGGATCCAAATTTCACTATTCGTGGTGACAAAGGTGATGTGACACAGGTAGGCCTTGCCGGTCATGGCTATGATGTTCGGGTCTACAATCGGGACTTTGTGAGCGATAACCTAAGCTTTTTGGTCAATCAAACCGACGGAGAGATCAAGACGTTTGCTATCGTTGGTGAAAAGAATAAAGAGATCGAAGATGCCATTATCGCAATCCAAACTAAGCTAGGCAGTGTTGAGTCGAAGGCAGGCCTCCGACATGAACTTGAAGCTAAAAAGAAAGAACGAGATCGAACGAAGGGCAATCATAATACTGCGTCTGATGCTCTGGAAGGCAAACTTCGTTCTCATGCCAACAGTAAGATTAAGCAGAACCGCATCTACGGCCCTGCTGTTTACAATATAGACAGCATCAAAAGAGACATTGACTCAGTCAAAAAACCTAGCTTCATACCGCTGACAACCGAAGAACAAGCATCCAAGGTCAACCTATTGAAGCAAGAAGCCTTACCTGATATCGCTGATACCGTATCGATAAGCCTCAACTTTGAGTCAATAAAAAAGGTGGCTGAAGAACTCCTTTCAAGATCGATCAAGCCAACTACGGCGATTCAGGAACTGTTGAATGAGGCGGCTCTTCAAACGTGGGTGAAGCAAGGCATACCTCTACATAAAGATAAGCGGGACACTTGCGCCTTCTGTCGTCAGAACCTTCCTCATGACATCTGGCAGGTATTAGACTCTCACTTCAGTAAAGAATCCTCTGATCTGGAGTCGTGTATCGATTCATGCCTGACTTCCATCGCCAGCGAAATCCAAGCCATTCCTAACTTCTTGACTTTGACTGGTGATAAGTTCTATGCAGAAGAAAAAATCTTATTTGAAGCCAGCAAGAGAGAACTTGCTGAATACCTGAATAGCTACATGCAGGATATCAAAACTCTGAAGGCTGCATTGGATAAGAGAAAGAACACCATTTTTCAACAGGTTGCCATACCTGTCTACATTCACGATTCGAATGCAATTCAGCGATGCGTAGGCGACATCAATAATCTGATCAGTAGAAACAACAGCCGTACAAGTTCACTGGAAAAAGATAAAAATACTGCTCGCGAATCTCTTCGACTTACCGATGTGGCTTCCTTTATCGGAGACATTACCTACGATACTGAGTTGACCCGTATTGCCAGTCTCAAAACAGATGCTGACACTGCCAACACTGCATTTACCGAGGCAGAAGTCGAAATTATCAAACAAGAAGCCGAAGTGACCCGCCTACAGGGCCAACAGAAGGATGAACGCAAGGGCGCGAAGCGAGTGAATGACCTGCTCAGTCACTTCTTTGGTCACGATGGCATCAAACTTGAAGCCAAAGACAATGTTGAGCAGACTTCGGTTAAGTTTGAAGTCACAAGAGATGGTGAATCAGCCTACAACTTGAGCGAAGGCGAATGCAGTCTGATTGCTTTCTGCTACTTCATAGCCAAGCTGGAAGAGCCAGACAGCAAAGGTAAGGATCTGATCATTTATATAGATGACCCAATTTCCAGCCTAGACGGGAATCACATCTTCTTCATGTTCAGCTTGATTGAAAGCCTGATTGCGAAACCCATCAAGAATGCAGATGGAACTAACAGCTTTCGCTACAAGCAGCTTTTTATATCCACCCACAACCTAGATTTCTTGAAGTATCTAAAGAAAATATCACTTCCGAATGAGAAGAATCACGGCGGATGCCAACATTTCATCGTGGAGAGAAACGGAGGGGCAAGTCAGATTTCCCTGATGCCTTCGTATCTGCGAGACTACATCACAGAATTCAACTACCTATTTCATCAGATCTACAAGTGCCGTAATCAAGGTGGAGCGAATGAATCTCATGAACCATTTTATGGATTTGGTAACAACCTCCGTAAGTTCCTTGAGGCATTTTTATTCTTTAAGTTCCCCCACCAAGATGACAAGAACGATGCCTTTGAACGGATCAAGAAATTCTTTGGCGATGAGGATCCGACTGCGATAGCTCTTGTGAATAGACTTAACAACGAATTTTCACATCTCGAATCGATCCCAGATCGTGGATTCAGACCTGTGGAGATTCCAGAAATTTCCAAGGTGGCTAACTACGTATTGGACAAGATTTATGCAGCCGATCCGCATCAATACAATGCGCTGTTGAAGAGCATAGGCGAACCACCAAGAGCACAATAGGAAAAGAGGCGTTAAGCGGTTTTGTTGCGGTGCGCGAAGCGCTATTCAGATCTGGGAATGCGCCTCTCAAGTAATCTGGAGGAGCACTGACTGATGTATGAACATCAGGATTTTCAAAAATGTGTGGAACTAAAACGGGTACGCTCGCAATTATAGTAAACACTTAGACGATAAAAAATTATGCCAATTTTACTTTCAGACGTTGTAGAAAAAGGCTCTTGGTTTGGAGCAACCTGGACAATTGACAATGAAGATGAACTGGCTAACTTGATAGCTCGGGTTGCAATTGGACAGTCACGGATTGTAGAACGTGTTTTGGGCGAAATTGATACTCTACCTATTGGTTTTCCAAAAGGAGGTTTTAAGGGGGCCAGAGATTTACTTTCTGTTAAGCCAGGAAATGATACATATCATCGTGACGGATGGGTGTTTCAGGTCATCTCATGGATTGCCGCACATTTATCATATAAAAATGCAAAGATCCGCGCACCTCAAATGATAAAAGCAGACAAAGGTTTAGATGGTCTACTCATTGAGCTTAATGATAACAAGCTTGCTCAAGTAGTAATATGTGAAGATAAAGCGACCGAAAATCCTCGTCAAAAGATTCAGTCCGCAGTTTGGCCGGAATTTGAGGATTTTGAAACTGGGGCAAGAGATAATGAACTCATAGCTTCTGTCACATCACTACTTGAGCGGTCGAATTTTCAGGATCCTGATAGCATAGTAGCCAGTATACTTTGGCAAGACAAACGTGCTTATAGGGTTGCAATTACAGTCGGCAAAACACACTCAACCGCAGCAGGGCGAAAACGTTTGTTTGAGCACTATGATGAAAAAGTCCAAGGCGATATTGTTAGGCGGCGTGCCGACACTTTGTACTTAGCAGACGTGAGGAGTTGGATTGCTTCAATTTCGGATAAAGCTATAGTCGCTATTGATGCGGCGGAGGCAGAAAGCAATGTATGATCCAATCACATCTTCACTCATTCAGTCTACTCCAGAACTCCCGGGATTAGAGCGCGATAAACTTCCTGAAAAACTATCTCGATCATTCGCTGAAATCGTCTCAGCAAGGGTCTTACTAAGAGATAGTGCTGAAAAACCTAAAGAAATCCTCAAGATCCTAGACTTCGCTCGGCGGCTTGCTAGAACTAACGAAACCTTGGTTTCAATTGAACCAGAGCGGGAAGATAGAATCGCAGCCAGTTTCGTTGCTGCCACTGCATATCAACTAGTTCATCAGATAAATAACCTACATGAAAATGAGAAAATTAAGGCATTTATTGGCCCAGAAGGCATAAGCTCCGAAATATCAGCAATGTTGCTTTTCCTAATAGCAGACTCAACCGCCGATGCTTCAGAAGTTGCACAATCAATTCAGCTACCAAAAAACGAACCACTTCAGATTGAATTAATTGAGCATTTAATTCTGCTAGCCAAGGGCCAAGTTGGAAATATAGTAAAACGTAAACGCCCATCACAAAAAAAAATGGTACTGGGTAGTGGCTTTGAGCGTGCAAATGCGGCTTTATATTATCGAATTTTACGCGGTGTGCGCGCGCTTGCATTTGCTTTACAAGGGCGCTCTATTTCTGGCTTTACTGATCCTATATCCGTTTTCTCTGAAGTAAAAACTTTAGCTTCGCCAGGAACTGAAGAAAACTTCGCCGATTTTCATCATGAATCACTTGTTGTTTTTCCGGGGCCATATCAACTAGCTAGCCTACTTGTAGCTACAGGTACTGCGCTGCTTGATGGAGCTGTCATAAGTCTTGCCCCCCCAACAGGAGTGGCCGAGGAACCGTGGCGTAATGCCATGAAGTCTGTGGCAGAAACGCGTCCTTACCTTTGGCGTAATCACAAAGATGCAGTGAACCAAGGTTATCTTAATAATGGAATATCTTCAGCGATCGCCTTCCCAACTGGAGCAGGAAAATCAACAACAGCTCAACTAAAAATTCATTCAACCTTACTGTCCGGCCATAAAGCTGTCTTTTTAGCCCCAACTCATGCTCTCGTGGATCAAACTACTCGAGATTTACGTAAGGCATTTCCGCGCTCAAGTGTGCAAGGTGAACGTGCTGATGAATTTCTTTTTTTAGAAGGAAAAGAACATCTACCTGATATCATGGTCATGACACCAGAAGCTTGTTTACTCTTGACCCATATGGAACCTGACCAATTTAGTAATGTGGGTTTATTAATCTTTGATGAATGCCATTTGATGCATCCCAAAACTTATGGGGATCGCCGTGCTATTGATGCAATGCTTTGTATTATTGGTTTTGTTCGAGTTGCTCCGAAAGCTGATATTGTACTCTTATCAGCAATGATGAAAAATTCCGAAGAAATAAGCAAATGGCTCGCTAATTTGACCCAACGAAAAGCACTTTCATTGGATAACGCATGGAAACCTACCCGTCAATTGCGCGGATGCATTGTTTATGATATTGAACGCTTGAGAACTCTTGAGAGCAAACTCAGGAAAGAAAGAATCAAGAAGCCAACAGGTGGCATACCTGCGGAAGTGAGCCGAAAATTAAGTGCGCACCCAGCGGCTTTCTTCAGTGTAAAACAAACTTGGGCATCAAAGGTTCGGCGAGATTATGCTTTGGTGCCATTTTCAAGAGAGGCATTATTGCTAGCAACGAATCCGAGATGGGGATTGACACCAAACTCCGGAGTTGTAGCATCCTCTATAGCGGCATCCGCTGTTAAAGCAGGACTTAGAACATTAATATTCTCCCAATCAATTCCTAATGCAGTATCAATTGCTGAAAAAACAGCAAAAAAACTTGATGTCTGCGACGTTATTTTGACGGAGTCTGAGAAGCGACTTTACAATATAGCCGTCGATGAAATGGGTGGGGCAGAGCAACTCTACATAACTATAAAAAATGAGAAGTTATCCGTTCGAGCAACATGCCATCATGGACAACTATTGCCTGAAGAACGACACCTTGCTGAATCCTTATATAAAAGAGACGGAGCACTATCAATACTAGCTGCAACTCCAACACTTGGACAAGGGATGAATTTACCCGCAGATTTCGTCATAATTGCAGAGGACAGCCAATTCAACACTAACTCTGGTCGCAGGGATATTCTTAAGCCTGAAGAGCTTTTAAATGCTGCAGGCCGTGCAGGTCGTGCAGGAGAAAGCGCAACGGGTATTGTGCTTGTTATTCCGGGAAAGGTCGTAGGAGTTAATGATGCAGAAAATAAAATAGGCAATCGCTGGACTAGTCTACGTGACATCTTTGGTCAGTCCGATCAATGTCTTATCATTGACGATCCACTTACTGCGTTAATGGATCGTATACATTCTCAGACTGATGAAATTGGAGATCTAGAGAGATATGTTGTCGCTCGTTTAGCTGATACGAAACAGGACGATAGCGAACAACAAGAAGTTCGTCATGGACTTGCTCGCAGCTTTGCAGCCTTTCGTAAACAGCAGGCAGGCGAGGAAGAGTGGATCAGGAGCCGAACAACAGCAGCTCTTGAGATTATGAACAATAATGACAAAAATGCTATTGAATCGCAGCCTTTGCGTGACTTGACTTCAATATTAGGTATCCCAGAAGATATTCTACTAGATCTCACCAATGCTCTCATTAAAATAGGATTCAATTCATTTAATAGTGTTATTGAATTGCTGAATTGGATGTTTAATTGGTTACAGAGAAATCCTACCTATATGCTCCGGCTATTGAAGATTGAAAATATTGAGTATCTTTTCGGAACTGATTTCAAAGAACTGAAAGATGATAAGCAACGAGCCAATTATGCTCTCCCGCGGATCCAAGCGGCATTAGTTAAATGGATGAATGGCGCTACTCTTAAGGATATCCAAACTGAGTTATCTTTGAAAAAACGTGACCTGAAGCATAGTACAAGTGCAAGAAAGTTTGTTATTCGCATACTCCCTGATATAGCACATTTATTGAGTGCACCGCTTCAGATTCTCCTCAGGAGCAGTGAAAATAGAGAGGCAGCAACGGCCGAAATTAATCCAGTGCTACTTTACTCAAATCGTTCCATCAGACAAGGTTTTGCAAGCGCCGAGATGACTGTTTATGCTGCTTTAAACAGTTCAGAGCGATGGTCCAGACGGGAGACACATAAAGCATTTTCAAAAATTGTTCCATATCTTAGTAAAGCAAATATCAATGAAAATAAAGCAGATCTGGAAACTCGTATACAAAACGCCACTAGACGTATAACTTAAACTATATGACTCATGACCAGAACGACACGAGTTTTGAAAATCCCCGTGTCCTTGGTTCGATTCCGAGTCCGGGCACCAAATTCATATCAACGGACCTCCACGGAGGTCCGTTTTTGCATTCCAGGCCCACCAAAATCAGTGTCTCGCGAATCTCCCAATTCCACTGAACTCAACCAAATTCTACCCGCATCAAGTCCCTTGCGAGGGTACAAATGAGGGTATAGTCTGGTTCGATAATCGGTGTACCCTCAAATCACCCAGGAAACCAGCTATGGCACTGACTGACGCTAAGATCCGGGCAGCAAAGCCGGACGAAAAATCCTACAAACTCGCCGACGCCAATAACATGTTTTTGCTTGTTCACCCTAACGGCTCAAAGTACTGGCGGCTGCGCTATCGTCATCTCGGCAAAGAGAAAACACTGGCGCTTGGTCAGTATCCCGAAGTCTCACTGTCAGAAGCGCGCGAAAAACGCGATGAGGCCAGAAAACTCATATCTGATGGCATTGACCCGTGCGAGCAACGCAGAGCGAAGAAAGCAGCACCGGAGGCCATAAATACTTTTGAGCTCGTTGCCCGTCAATGGCATAAGAGCAATAAAAAATGGTCCGAAACTCACAGCGAGAAGGTGCTCAAAAGTCTTGAGGGTCACGTATTTCCCTATATAGGTTTACGCGATATCACCACCCTCAGAACTCCCGATTTACTTGTTCCCGTAAAGGCTGCCGAAGCCAAAGAGATATATGAGATTGCAGCCCGCCTTCAGCAGCGTATCACAGCAATTATGCGTTATGCTGCCCAATCAGGCATTATCAGCTATAACCCTGCTGTGGATATGGCTGGTGCTTTAACGACGGTGAAACGCCAGCACCGCCCTGCTCTTACCCTGAGTCGTATTTCAGAACTCCTTGAACATCTTGATGCATACAAAGGCCAGCCCCTTACAAGACTGGCGACCAAACTCACCCTGCTTATCTTCATCCGTTCCAGTGAACTACGCTTTGCCCGGTGGACTGAGATAGACTTCGAGAAAGCCATGTGGACCATTCCTCCGGAACGAAAACCTATTGAAGGGGTTAAGTATTCCCATCGTGGATCCAAAATGCGAACAGAACATCTGGTACCGCTCTCCACTCAGGCACTGGATATTCTGAAAGAGATCCACACCATCAGCGGGGAATATGAATTGATTTTCACTGGCGATCACAATCCGTGGAAACCCATGAGTGAAAATACGGTGAATAACGCGCTGCGTCTTATGGGCTATGATACAAAGGTCGATGTCTGTGGGCACGGCTTCAGGGCAATGGCATGCAGTTCATTGATTGAGTCAGGATTGTGGTCAAAAGATGCTGTGGAGCGACAAATGAGCCATCAGGAGCGTAACGGTGTTCGTGCCGCGTATATCCATAAAGCGGAATTTCTGGATGAGCGCAGGCTGATGCTGCAATGGTGGGCTGATTTTCTGGATGCAAACCGTGAAAATCCGGTCTCACCTTTCGATTACATCAGACAACAACACTTATAATCCATTCTCCCGGCAAGGATGCCGGGAGAATGTTTCCTTCTTTTTTTCCTTTCCCTGTATACCTTTATTCACAGAGGGGTTGATGACTCACTGACACCGGACCCTGTGCTGAAATATGTTACGTATGTCCTGGGGATTATCTATACTACCTGCTTTAAAGCAGGTCACAGCAATTAACGATAAGATAAGACACAAAATAACGAGATATCACTATGAGTTTTTTAACGGATGAAGAAATTAATGCACTGACAATAAAACGAATGATTTTTCATGTCGTTGGTGGAGAACTGGAGATCCCCGTGCTGCTCAGTGAAATATCACCACCTGAACACGTCGATTTTTTTCTGGAACGGATTAAGTCTGCATTAAGCGGTAACATGTTCCGGTTTACGGAGTTGTCCAATACCGAACGTATTCTTCGCCTCATAAGGAACAATGCCGATACTGATACCAGTTGCTTCACTGAACAGTCCACTTTTCTGGCAAACGATTTTCAGTCTCACCACCACACAAAAAATGCCAGTATGGGAGTATTTTTTCTTTTTGAGCTTCACGCCCTCAACGATGAGAAACTGTTTGCTCTCATTAAATATGATAATGAGGATGTGGTACGTTACGTGCTGGATGCGGAGGGGAACGAGTTTCAGGTTCCCAGACTCGAACGTTTCCGCGAAAGCTTCGTCAAGAAAGCAGAAGCCATGCAGAAAATTGCTCTGGTCCGCCTGACGGCAGATGCTCAGGGTGGACAAGTTGTTGTACGGGATCGCAGCAAACGAACCAATATCTCCGTTTATTTTGAGCGTTTTCTACAGGTACAGCGCGTCAACAATACAACCGACCTCAGCGACAAACTGGTTGCCGCACTCAAGGATGTCTTCAAAAAGCACCGCGACCTGTTACCGGACGACATCAGACGTAGCGGTGTTAACAAGATTTATGAAACGCTACATCACGGGGCGCAGGATTTTAACACCGATGAGCCCCTTTCCCTGCTGAACCAGATTTTTGGGCCAATGGAAGAAGATCATCCACTGGTCAAATCCTTTACCCGTAAAATAAAAGACCTGGGAATTTCAGGTGAATCTTTCCGGATCACCCCTGAGAACATCCCTAAGCCACGGAAAAGAAAACTGGAAACTCTGGAAGATGTTATTGTTATCTACGATGAGGATAATGCCCCGGACATCCAAACGATGGAAGACGGGCGAAAACGTATAGTGATAGTGACTGCAGGGCTGGTGACAGATGACATCGATACTGGAAAAAATCGGTAAGGCAATTGACTGCTCACGCCGCGCATCTGATCTGGTGATCACGGAGGATCAGCAGACAACCACCCGGAAACTGTTCATTTCCGGTACCATGGATAATGACACCCTTCAGTTATGGGGGGAAGTGACAGATGCTGATTCCGAAAACCTCCGGATCACCTTTGTTGATGACAGCCGGGATGATATCCACCCTGCGCAGGGTATCCCCGGTCAGAAGCACTTTATCACTATCATCAGCGATGAGATTCCCGGGATTCTGCGACTCTTTACCCCTGAAGGGTGGCGTACATTTTTACTCGGGGATCCTGGGCTTCGTCAGTATCGCCTTATCTACGCCCTGTTCGTCAGCGAGGCATTTGAAACACAACAGTGGAAGGTCGAGCCGTGGGAAAAAATGCACCCGGAGGAGAGTGGCATCGACGTTATTCCCCAGACAACCTCCGTCACAAAAAGTATCATCAGATGCTTTTCGACCGACTTTCTTCCTCCGGATACTATAGCCCCCTGGATCTTAGTGTCCGGAGACAAATTGACAGACGGACCAATGAGGCTCTGGGCATCACTCGCCTGCCGGGAGTTATTGAAATGTTTCGTCAATGAGCTTTTTGCCGCCGAAATAAAAAAGGTCGGACTATCAGGAAAACCGCCGCGAAAAATCCCATTCGGAGAAGAACATGCGGCCCTGCCCGCCTTTTATGTCATTCAGGAAACGGCAAAATGGATTTTTCTTGAAGGAAATGAAACAGAGCTTAAACATACCTTTCTCTCCAGTGAACTGGCCAGAGAATGGCCTGAGGGTGTCACGTTTTGTGAAGGCATTGTGTGTCGACTTCCCCCGGCACTGGAGTCAGCCCGGCTGCTCTACAAGGCCCATATCCGGACAGGGGGAAAAGACACCCTGAAATCACTGGGTGATTTGCGAAAAGGCCTGACAGAGGACACCCAAAAAATTTTGCAGCAGTCGCGGGATCTGTCTTCCGCGTTGTGGAAAGATATGGCTCTGGTCATCAGCACTCTGGTCCTTCGCTACAGTCTGGAGGCCCTGAAGGAAAGTGGCCCGCAAAAAGTGTATGCCCTGGCATTTTGTGCACTGGCCCTGTATATCGCCATCTCATACGGAATGTCGGTCTATATCAACCGTCATGCCCTTTCACTGCTGGAAAAAAACAGAACCATCTGGAGAAGTAAGTTATATGGTTTTCTGGATGAACAGGATTATCAGGAACTGGCAGGTTTTCCCGTAAAGGCCGCAATACGGTCATATCACCGGGTTGAGCGAATAACATCGGCCATTGTGCTCATTCTGGTCACGCTATTACTTACAGCTGCAGCAAGTGAATTCTGGTCACTCAGTATGCTCCTGCAGTCGGGCTACACCTGGGTTATGAGTGCGTTACAGATTCTGACTCCCCCGTGGGCTCTGCGCAGTCCGAACGGTTTTACTGTCTATCCTTCATGACTGGAATAAAACAACCAGGGATCATAGCTGGCTCTGATAATGGACAACACGTATGGTAATCAGTCCTCAGGTTGCTAAACAGAAGTTCATTTTGATCGGGTAATAATATCTTCTTCTCAGTAAACAGGAGAACGATGAAAAAAAATAGATAGTTTAAGCGCTCGTCTTGCTGAGGTAGCAAAGAAAACAAAAAGAACTAAGCATAAAGCCATTAGGGATTTATTAGTAAGTAGAATTGCTTTATGCAAACCATCGTCAACACATATTTTTCGGCAAAGATAAAAGAAGGCTTTTCTTAACTGCATTCATGATTGTTTGACGGAAAAGGGAATTAATAATGGTTACCCTACCTCAGATTTTCTGATTATTGGCTCCCAGTGGTTAATTATAAATAACCAAAGCATTTAGTGGATAATGAAGATGAAGAAATTTTAGATAAAAGCATCAAAGAACGTTTCTATTTATGTCCAGGAAACGAAACTACATTAGGACAGATAATAGTTCTTTAAAATGAAGAACCATCTCCGTTACTAAAGGAAAATCTAAAATATACTGAATTCGTAGGAATGGGTGTTTCGAATAGTAGAAAAGGATTTTTCCCTGCCTGAAAGGTAATTATTGATGGTCCACTAAGTTTTTCAATTATCAATAAAGTTATTATTAGCACAGAATGTAATTTAATACTATCCTAAGCACAAATTTTTGGTGCGATCGACTCTGTTTGAAAAAACACATATGATTTTCCGTATATTAGTTGAATTTTGGTTCATACCGAGTATCCTGTAGGTAAATACTCTGGAGGTTTGATGTCTCTCACTTCTTTACAACTCTTCAAAAACCTCTCCGATGAAACCCGTCTGAGCATCGTGTTGCTGCTCAGGGAGATGGGAGAGCTATGCGTGTGCGATCTTTGCACGGCGTTGAATCAGTCGCAGCCCAAGATCTCCCGTCATCTGGCAATGCTACGTGAAAGTGGATTATTGCAGGATCGCAAACAGGGCAAGTGGGTTCACTACCGCTTATCCCCGCATATTCCTTCCTGGGCCGCTCAGGTGATTGAGCAGGCCTGGTTAAGCCAACAGGACGACGTACAGGCCATCGCCCGTAAGTTGGCATCGGCAAACTGCTCTGGTAGCGGTAAGACTGTTTGCATCTAAAAAATTTGCCTGAACACATATGATTTTTCGAATGTGAGGTATTTGGAATGAAAACGTTAACGGTGTTTGACCCGGCAATGTGCTGCAGTACCGGCGTATGTGGTTCAGATGTCGATCAGGTTCTGGTTGATTTCTCTGCAGATGCGCAGTGGCTGAAAGGACGTGGCGTACAGGTTGAACGTTACAATCTGGCACAGCAGCCTATGAGCTTTGTTCAGAACGAGAAAGCGAAAGCATTCCTGGAAGCATCTGGAGCAGAAGGGCTTCCGCTACTGCTGTTGGATGGCGAAACGGTGATGGCAGGGCGGTACCCAAAACGTGCTGAGATAGCTCGCTGGTTTGGTATACCGCTGGAGAGGGTAGGGTTAGCTCCCACCAGTTGCTGTGGTGGTAATACTTCCTGTTGCTGATATGTCAGGAGGACATATGAAATTCTTACAGAACATCCCGCCTTATCTGTTTTTTACCGGTAAGGGAGGCGTAGGAAAAACCTCCATTTCCTGCGCGACGGCTATCCGCCTTGCCGAACAGGGTAAACGGGTTTTGCTGGTCAGTACCGATCCTGCCTCGAATGTCGGACAGGTATTCGACCAGGCTATCGGTAACACCATTCGCCCTGTGACGGCAGTTCCTGGACTTTCCGCTCTGGAGATTGACCCGCAGGAAGCCGCCCAACAATACCGCTCCAGAATCGTTGATCCTGTCAAAGGTCTTCTGCCTGATGACGTTGTTAACAGTATCAGCGAGCAACTTTCAGGAGCCTGTACCACTGAAATTGCGGCGTTTGATGAGTTCACCGGCTTATTGACAGACGCTTCCCTTCTGACCCGCTTCGATCACATCATTTTTGATACAGCGCCGACGGGCCACACGATTCGCCTTCTCCAGCTTCCCGGTGCCTGGAGTAGCTTCATTGAAAATAATCCAGATGGTGCTTCCTGTCTTGGCCCAATGGTCGGGCTGGAAAAGCAGCATGAGCAGTATGCTAATGCAGTAGAGGCGTTATCCGATCCTGAACGTACCCGCCTGGTTCTGGTTGCAAGACTGCAAAAATCTACGCTGCAGGAAGTCGCCCGCACCCATGAAGAACTGGCTGCAATTGGCCTGAAAAACCAGTACCTGGTTATTAATGGTGTGCTACCTAAAACCGAAGCTGAACATGACGCCCTGGCCGCTGCGATATGGCAACGTGAGCAGGAGGCACTGGCAAATCTTCCTGCCGGTTTATCTGAGCTACTGACAGATACCCTATCACTACAGCCAGTCAATATGGTTGGTGTTTCAGCCTTGAAGGGACTGCTGGATACCCGTTCTGAGGCATTACCGCTCCCGGTAACGAACATCCAGTACACACCTGAAAACTTATCGCTCTCTGGCCTGGTCAATGATATCGCTCGCAGTGAACACGGCCTGATTATGCTGATGGGCAAAGGTGGCGTAGGGAAAACCACGATGGCTGCTGCCATCGCCGTAAGGCTGGCGGACATGGGATTTGACGTGCATCTCACGACCTCTGATCCTGCTGCACACCTGAGTACAACGCTGAACGGCAGCCTCAAAAACCTGCAGGTCAGCCGCATCAACCCTCACGATGAAACCGAACGCTATCGCCAGCATGTTCTTGAGACGAAGGGAAGAGATCTGGACGAAGCAGGGAAACGGCTACTGGAGGAGGATTTACGCTCTCCCTGTACTGAAGAAATTGCCGTGTTTCAGGCTTTTTCCAGGGTGATTCGTGAAGCGGGTAAACGGTTTGTTGTCATGGATACCGCCCCTACGGGACACACGCTATTGCTGCTGGATGCGACCGGGGCTTACCACCGGGAGATTGCCAAAAAAATGGGGAGTAAAGGTCATTTTACTACCCCAATGATGCAGCTTCAGGATCCGGATAGAACCAAAGTTCTGCTTGTTACGCTTCCTGAAACCACACCAGTGCAGGAAGCGGCAAACCTGCAGGCTGACCTTGAAAGAGCGGGGATTCATCCGTGGGGCTGGATTATCAATGACAGCTTTTCCATTGCGGATACGCGTTCTTCGTTGCTTTGCCAGCGTGCTCATCAGGAACTGCCTCAGATTGAGGCTGTTAAGAATCAACACGCTGACCGTATAGCGCTTGTTCCGGTGCTGGCGTCAGAGCCCACCGGTATTGAAAAGCTCAGAGAGTTGATGAGTTAATTTTTTGGCATATACAGGGCGACAAAGTCGCCCTGTCAGGAGGTTTTATGTTACTGGCAGGCGCTATTTTTGTCCTGACCATTGTTTTGGTTATCTGGCAACCAAAGGGATTAGGGATTGGCTGGAGTGCAATGCTGGGCGCGGGACTGGCTCTGATATCTGGTGTTGTGCATGTGGGCGATATTCCGGTGGTGTGGAATATCGTCTGGAACGCGACGGCAACATTTATTGCCGTGATTATTATCAGCCTGCTGCTTGATGAATCAGGCTTTTTCGAATGGGCGGCATTGCATGTTTCGCGCTGGGGTAAAGGTCGTGGCCGTTTGCTCTTTACGTATATCGTTCTGCTCGGTGCAGCGGTGGCGGCCCTGTTTGCCAACGATGGTGCGGCATTGATTCTTACTCCAATTGTCATCGCCATGCTGCTTGCATTAGGTTTCAGTAAAGGTACTACTCTGGCATTTGTCATGGCTGCCGGGTTTATTGCCGATACAGCCAGCCTGCCGCTTATCGTGTCGAACCTGGTGAATATCGTCTCGGCGGACTTCTTTGGTCTGGGATTCACCGAATATGTATCGGTAATGGTGCCGGTGGATATTGCAGCCATTGCTGCCACTCTTGTTATGCTGCATCTTTTCTTCCGCAAAGATATTCCGCCGACTTACGACCTGGCTCTCCTGAAAGCACCCGCAAAGGCGATTAAAGATCTGGCAACCTTCAGAACCGGCTGGATAGTTTTAATTCTTCTGCTGGTTGGCTTTTTCGTCTTGGAGCCGTTGGGTATCCCGATCAGCGCGATTGCGGCGGCAGGGGCCATCATTCTGTTTGCGGTGGCAAAACGCGGCCATGCCATTAACACCGGTAAAGTGCTGCGTGGGGCACCCTGGCAGATCGTCATCTTCTCATTGGGGATGTACCTGGTGGTCTACGGTCTGCGCAACGCAGGGCTAACCGAATACCTTTCAGGTGTGCTGAACGTACTGGCGGATAAAGGACTCTGGACTGCGACGCTGGGTACTGGCTTCCTGACGGCTTTCCTGTCTTCCATCATGAACAACATGCCTACCGTGCTGGTTGGCGCTCTTTCTATCGATGGAAGCACTGCAACTGGCGTTATTAAAGAGGCGATGATCTACGCCAACGTGATTGGCTGCGATCTGGGCCCGAAAATTACACCTATTGGTAGCCTGGCAACGCTGCTCTGGCTACATGTACTTTCACAGAAGAACATGACCATCACCTGGGGATATTATTTCCGCACCGGGATCATCATGACTCTGCCTGTGCTGTTTGTAACGCTGACCGCGCTGGCGCTACGTCTCTCTTTCACTTTGTAATGAGATACAGATATGAGCAACATCACTATTTATCACAATCCGGCCTGCGGCACGTCGCGTAATACGCTGGAGATGATCCGCAACAGCGGTAATGAACCGACCGTTATTCATTACCTTGAAAATCCACCGTCACGCGATGAGCTGGTCAAACTCATTGCAGATATGGGCATTTCCGTTCGGGCTTTGCTACGTAAGAACGTCGACCCGTATGAGGAACTGGGTCTTGCAGAAGATAAATTTACTGACGACCAGCTAATCGACTTTATGCTGAAACATCCGATTCTGATTAACCGTCCGATAGTAGTGACGCCACTGGGAACTAAACTTTGCCGTCCTTCGGAGGTGGTTCTGGATATCCTTCCAGATGCCCAGAAAACGGCTTTCACCAAAGAAGATGGTGAAAAAGTCGTTAATGATGCAGTTAAAAGACTGAAATAAAGATGAAGGGGGCATTTGCCCCCTTCATCTTTATTTCGTCATTTCTTCCAGCAAATACCAACCGGCTCTTCGCTCTGTAGCGCTGTTAATGCAATACGCTTTGCATACTGCTCTTCCACATCAGAGATGAGAGGCTGCTCGCGGTTCGCCCTGGTCTTCAGGAATAGTGAAGACGGTTCAGCTGCCGCCAGGCTGTTATTAACAACACATGCCCACGGCTCGATGTGCAGTGCCCAACTAAAACTGACCACTGCATTAGATTTTTTCCAGTATCTATTTTCTGATTCGTTTTGTGGCAACTCACTGTTATATTCGTGCTGTCTGAGTATGCCATAATATCCAACGATATAGTCCGTTATTGCGTGGGCTGCATAGCTGAAGCTTACGTAATCCGTTACTGGCACCCAGTCATTCTTCAGACTTCGGAAGAAGCGTTCCTTTGGACTATTGACGCTCATATGTCAAGAGCGGGCTATTGGGCATAGGCTGGGTCCGATAAAATCAATAAGTAGAGTTCTCGGACGATGTAGCGTTTGAGGCATCTCAGGATCTCTTTAGTCGATAGTCCTTCACCAGTTCATCTGTCAACATAGATTCTGGTGCGCGGATCACTACGCATACGCACAAGGGCTATTATCCACAGAGCATTTTTTGCTTCACGTGAGCCTCCACGGTTTAATCTATGCCTGACTGTTTTTCCTGGTGATGCTGGTAGTGAATTTACGCCAATGAGCGATGCCGGGACCGCTTCATTTTTTAAACGTTCGGGGTGAGCATCTGCAATGGCCAGCAGTATGGCTGTCGCCTGTGGACCTACACCAAACTGACTACGAAGATTACTGGTATATTTACGGGTCAGTTTATCCAATGATTCATCCAGTTCATTCATCTCTTCAGTCAGGGCCATTCATCGTTTCGCAAGGCTTCAAAGCGTGCTGTAGAAAGCTATACGCAATGGAGAGTACTTTGAAACTTCTCAGCTAATGCAGGAGGCTACGCATTCGTGCAGTTTCGATATACAGAGGTTGTCACGAACATCCTACGGGGCACTGACCAGCAGCGCACGAAGCTGATTAATCGCCTGAGTGTGGGCTTTTACTGTACTACGTCGGGCAATACTAATAATCCTGAGAGATTCACTCGCACCGCACTGCATTTTCTGCATCCAGTGGATCTGACTTCCCTTCAAGCCTGTGTTTTGAGCGTTCTGGCCTGTTAACTTCGACAACATAAATCTCATTTTTAATAAAATAGTGTGTTAATGCAGTAGCATACGTTCCGGTTCCTTCGATGTGTGAGAGAGGCATCGGGAGCTTCGAATGAACACGGTAATTCCCCCGTACAAGTTGTATCACCTTTATAAGTGCGCTGAATGTACTTCCTGTGAAAAAGGCTCTGGCTGGCAGGGGTTATACCACCGGATGCAGCATCACTGCATGACGGTCGCACTGGACCAGACACTCACCACAGCCGTTACAGCGAACAGCATGCCCGGGATTTACTGGAAGCTAAAAGCGAGATCCTGAAGCTCAGGGCACAGCTGAAGCGCACTGAGGAAGAACGGGATATTCTGAAAAAGGCCGCGCGGTACTTTGCAAGGGAGCCCGACTGAAGTACCGCTTTATCAATGAGCACCGCACTGTATGGGATGTCATGACGATGTGTCGGGTGTTGTGCGTTGCCCGGGCCGGGTTTTATGCGTGGCTGCATAATCCGGTCTCTGCGCGGGATAAAGATAACCAGCGTCTGCTGACGCTCATCCGCGATTCATATTCCCTGAGCGGTGGCGTCTATGGCTATCGTCGGGTTCATGGCGATCTGAATGAGATCGGTGAAACCTGCGGCAAAAACCGGGTGGGCCGTATTATGCAACTGAACCGGATTAAAGCCGTGCGCGGCTATAAAGCTCCGCGTCGTATCGCTGGCCGACCTTCAGTGGTTGCGCCTAATCGTGTGCAGCGGCAGTTTACCGCTGTCCGGGCCAATCAGGTCTGGGTCACCGATATTACTTATATCCGCGCCTGGCAGGGCTGGCTGTATCTGGCGGTGGTTATCGATCTCTTCGCCCGTAACGTGGTTGGCTGGTCGATGAAGCCCACTCTCTCTCGCGAACTCGCGCTGGACGCTCTGATGATGGCCGTGTGGCGTCGAAAACCGGACGGCGAGGTTATCGTACATAGCGATAGTAATAATGCCGATGTCAGTCTTTACCACCACTTAGTTTGCCGTTTAACCAGATTGGTGTGATTACTGATGCAGTGAAGACCTTCCCGCATCCTGACTCACACAGCGATCGACCTTTTGTGTCCTGCCCTGGACCCGTCGGTTGCCGGAAGCGCCTTCATGCGAGGCATCTCCTCACCGATGCGCGTGACTCAAGAAGGGCCTGACGGCTTGTCTCGTTACTGTCCTGTCCGGGTTATCTGTCTGGAGATTCAACTCTGTTTCCTCACAGGAGCTCTGTCATGGTTGATAAAGTTACCGAAGCTGCCGTTGTGGGTGGCGTGGATACACATAAAGATTTGCACGTTGCCGCTGTCGTAGATCAGAACAATAAAGTCCTTGGGACTCAGTATTTCTCCACAACACGACAAGGTTACCGGCAGATGCTGGCATGGATGACCTCGTTTGGGACATTAAAGCGAATTGGTGTTGAGTGCACAGGTACCTATGGTTCCGGTTTGCTTCGTTATTTTCAGAACGCCGGGTTAGAAGTTCTTGAGGTGACTGCTCCAGACCGGATGGAGCGACGCAAACGGGGTAAAAGTGACACAATTGATGCTGAATGTGCCGCTCATGCAGCATTCTCAGGCATCAGGACAGTTACTCCCAAAACGCGTGATGGCATGATTGAGTCCCTGCGGGTATTAAAAACTTGCCGAAAAACAGCAATATCAGCCCGCAGAGTCGCTCTCCAGATTATCCATTCAAATATTATCTCTGCCCCGGATGAATTACGTGAACAGCTCAGAAATATGACGCGCATGCAGCTCATCAGGACCCTGGGTTCCTGGAGACCTGATGCCAGTGAATACCGCAATGTAACCAACGTTTATCGCATTTCATTAAAGTCCCTTGCCCGACGCTATCTCGAGTTACATGACGAAATCGCTGATCTGGATGTCATGATTGCGGCAATTGTCGACGAGTTGGCACCTGAGCTGATTAAACGTAATGCTATCGGATACGAAAGCGCTTCACAGTTGCTGATCACTGCCGGAGACAATCCTCAACGGTTAAGATCAGAATCAGGATTTGCGGCACTGTGTGGTGTCATCCCGGTCCCCGTTTCTTCTGGAAAAACGAACCGTTACCGACTTAATCGTGGTGGAGATCGTGCTGCAAATAGTGCACTTCACATCATCGCCATCGGACGCTTACGAACTGACGCAAAAACAAAGGAATATGTCGCCAGGCGTGTAGCCGAAGGACATACAAAAATGGAAGCGATACGCTGTCTAAAGCGATATATCTCCCGCGAAGTTTACACGTTACTGCGCAATCAAAACAGGCGGATCAACAGTATCCCGATAACAGCTTGACTCTTAGAAGGGCGTCCAGGGTAGCCACTATACAAGCAGGCAGTTCCGGCAGTTACTGTGGCGTTGCCAGATCAGGCAGAGTATGAGCCGACGTGGAAACTGTTGGGACAACAGCCCGATGGAACGCTTCTTCCGTAGTCTGAAAAACGAGTGGGTGCCAGTGACAGGTTATATAAACTTTAGCGATGCTGCTCATGCGATCACAGACTATATCGTCGGGTATTACAGCTCGCTAAGGCCGCATGACTATAACGGTGGGTTGCCCCCAAACGAATCGGAAAACCGATACTGGAAAAACTCTAAAGCCGTGGCCAGTTTTAGTTGACCATATATGGACGCCCCGGGTGATGCAAGTACTGGTTCGATACGGTTTGCGACCATATATCCGGCGTCGTTAG